>CAYUVU010000379.1:0-17155 GCA_964448205.1 uncultured Acidobacteriota bacterium | reverse complement strand
CCTTGCCCCCAAGGGATCCCGGCGTGTGAGAACCGGTCGCTCGATGCGGCCGGAAGGAGTGGATGAGATGCGAGATGTGAACAAGATCGTGCTGCGCGGAGTGGTTTCCGACGCCCCGCGGACGCGTGTTTTTGACGACGGGCGGAAACTGGTCAGCCTGAACGTGAAGACGGTGACCATCGAAAACGACGAGACCGGCGCGATGCGGGAACGACCCGCCTGGCACCGGATCGCGGTTCGCGGGGAGCGGAACGCGGAAGTGGCCGAAGGACTCGCACCTGACAGCCCGGTGTACGTCGAGGGGCAGTTGCGGACCCGCAAGTACCGGAATCAGGAAGGTGAGGACATGTATTCCACGGAGATCCGGGCCGACATCGTGCGCGCCACCGAGAGCGCCGAACCGGGGGTCAACCGTTCCATCGTGCTGGGCAACCTCGGCCAGACCCCGGAACTGAGGAAGTTCGACAACTTCATGGTGATGAACCTGCGGATCGCCACCAGCGAGAGCTGGACCCGGCGGGACGGGGAGACGAACGAAGAGACCGAGTGGCACCAGGTCGCGGTGTTCGGAGAACCCGCACAGCGGCTGGAGGGGCAGCTCGAGAAGGGACAGCGGGTCCTCGCCGAGGGCATGCTGCAGACCCGCAAATACAACGATCGCAGCGGACGGGAACGGCGGGTCACCGAGACCCGGGCCCACTCGGTCCTGGGCAGCGGCAGTTCGGGACGCGGCGGTTACGGCTCCGCGGGCCGGACTTCCGGCCAGCGATCCGGAAGAGACTCCGGGGCACGCCCGGAGCGGAAAGCGCCGGACGCCTGGGGATCGAGCGGCGTGAATACGAGCGACGAAGTCGACGACGTGCCGTTCTGACGACAGGCGGCCCTGGAGCGGGGCGGCGGAGACGGGGCGCAACCCGGGCCGTTGGGACGGGAGTCGTGTGCCCCGCTCCAGGGCCGCCCGGCGCTGCGCGCCGGATCGCAACTCCCTCGCGCGCTGGCGCGCGCTTCGGCGAGTCGCGATTCGTCTTTACCTTCTGTGAAAGGGGGGATGCCCCCCTTTCACACTTTCCCCCCGGTCTCGCGGGCAGCGAACAGAGTTCGCCGCCGTCAGTTTTCTGCTCGTTCAAGACAGTGCGGACAGAAAAACAACGCACCGCGGCTTTGAAAGCCGGACTTCCAAGAGGCACGGCTGGGAACACGGGGCCGGTGGGGTGTGAACCGCGATGTTTCTTGCTCTGGCATACCAGACAAATGTCTGTTATGCTGTGCGCATGCCCAAAACCCCTCCGGGACAGACCCGGAATCGAGTTTTCCGCTTCGTGCGCGACTGCCTCCTGCGGGGAGACTCCCCTTCCCTTCGCGAAGTGCAGCGGCACTTCGGTTTCCGGGCCGTCGAGACCGTCCGGGCCCATCTCACCGCTCTTGTTGAAGAAGGACGCCTGGTCAAGGAGCCGGGCCGGGCCCGCGGCTATCGCCTGCCCAAACGGTTCTCCTCCACGGCGCCGGACTGGTCCACGAGCCGCCTTCAGCCAGTCCCCCTCCTGGGTGAAGTCGCCGCCGGCGGTTTCGAAGAGGCCATCGAAAACCCGGAGGGGAATCTCCCGGTAGAAATCCCCGCTTCCCGGGATCTCTCGGACTACTTCGCCCTCCGGGTCCGAGGGGAAAGCATGTCCGGCGCCGGCATCCTGCCCGGAGACACCGTCATCGTCGAACGGCGGGGAACGCCCGTTTCCGGCCAGATCGTGGTGGCGCTCCTTGAAGAAGAAGCCACGGTGAAGCGGCTTCACCTGGGACAGGACGGGATGGAGCTGCGGCCGGAAAACCCCGGCTTCGACACGCTCCGTCCACCTCCCGGATCCTGCCGGATCCTCGGGAGAGTCGTGGAATTGCGACGTCAAATTCGCTGAACCCCCCATGAGATCTGCCTGGTGAACCCGATGTCCGCCCAGAGAAACCCGTGATGCAGCAAACCCTTGCCCCCGTTCGATCCCCGGTTCAATCCACTGTCCGCTCCGATGTCCTTTCCGGGCAGCCCGGACTCCGCCGACTCCATCCCTCCCGGGTCCAGGAACCGCCTCCCGGCCAGGAACCCGCGAAGTGGGGACTTGCCCGGCTTGCCGGCAGCCTCGTGGAAATCTCCGGGACGGCTGACTCCGGCGTCCTGTCTTCGGCGCTGGCGCTGGTTGCCGAGGCCCAGCATCATCAGCTCCGGCACGAAAAGCTCCGCTACCGCCGGCATTCCGTTCCGAATTCCGGGCCGGCCCCGGGGACGCAACCGGCCCCTGCCCCAAACCCCGCCCAGAATTCCGCTCTGATCGCCTGGATAGCGACGAACCGCAGCCTCTTCTTTCCCCCGGACGCGGTGGAATCGGGGATTGCGCTGGACCGGTTGGTCCTGCTGCGGCTGGAAACGCCGGCAGCGCAGATTCGCGCCGCCATCCGGGTTGTCCACTCGGGAGCTTTCGGGCTCGTGGTCGTGGACCTTGCCGATTCACTCCCGCCGGAGCGTTTCGCTCCTCAATCGGTTCGGGAATCGAGGCCGAACTCCGCCGCGGCATCCGAAAGGACTCCGATGTCCCGTCGGGGCGCCCCTCGAAGGCTTCCTCATCTGTCGCAGCTTGCCGGCCTCGCGCACAAATACCGAACCGCTGTCGTCCTGCTGACCGACAAACCGCCGGCCGCCCCATCGCTCGACCCTCGGGTGGGCAAGCGCTTCGACGCGAGCCGCCGGGGAAACGGCATCGTCGTCACCGTTCTCAAGGACAAGGGGAACGGAATTCCCTCCTCTCCGGGACTTCCGCCGCTCCGGGGCCGGGACCGCCTCCTCCCCGGAGTCCGGTTCGAAAGGAAATGCCGTGAACCGGCTGGCATGTGTTGACGTTCCGGCGCTACCGCTCCAGATCCTGCTGCGGCGACACCCCGAATGGCGGCAGGAACCGGTGGCGGTGGTCACCGAGGACAAGGTGCGGGCACGGATTTCCTGGGCGAACCGCCGGGCGATCACTCTCGGGGTGCGCCCGGGAATGCGGCAGGCCGCCGCAGTCGCCTGCTGCCCCGCGCTCCGGATCGACCATGTCCGCGCTTCGGAAGCAGAGCGGGAAGTCCACCGGCTGGCCGAGCGGCTCCACCGCTGGAGTCCCCAGGTCGAATCGGCTTCATCCCTCGCTCCCCAACTGTCCGGGTGCGGCGCTGCCGGAACCTTCTGGCTTCGGGCATCCGGCCTGACCGGGTTGTTCGGTCCGCTTTCGGACTGGATCGACGCGCTCTCGAAAGATCTAGGGAGCGACGGGTTCCGCGTCTCGATCGCGGTGGGCTTCACCCGGTTCAACTCCTTTGCGGCGGCGCGGGCCACTTTCGGACTCCAGATCTTCGAAAGTCCCGCCGAAGAAAGAAGCGCTGCTCTCCGGGCCCCGCTCGTCCGCTTCGGACTGCCCGAGAAGACCCTCGCCGGCCTGGAAAAGCTCGGCGTCTCGTCGCTTCGGGACCTGCTGCGCCTGGCCGGGGAAGGACGCTCCGGAAGAGGACTGGCGAACCGCTTCGGGAAGGAGGTCCTCGAACTCCACCGCCTTGGCTCCGGAGCGGGTTCCGCGCCGGTTTCCGAAACCTTCCGCCAGGAGGCACCGGTGGAACACCGGATCGCCTTCGAACCGCCCGAGACCGACATCGAGCGGCTCATCTTCCACGCGAAACGCCTGCTCGATCAGATCCTCGCAGATCTCGGGAAGCGGGGCCTCGCGGTCGCCGAACTCGCCTACGAAGTGGAATGCGAAGACGCTCCGCCGGTTTCCGGTTCGATCCGCCCCGCCCTTCCCACCGAAGACGGCGTGGAACTCCTCTCCCTGCTCCGCCTGCGGTTCGGGACCATCTCGCCGGAGAACCGGACCACCGCCGGGCGGCGAGTGCTTCCGGGACCCTCCCGAAGCCCGGAAGAGGAACCGGGGAAAAGGATCCTCGGCCTCGTTCTCCGGGCTCTCGGCGGCAGCTACGTCGCGGAACAGCCCGGCCTGTACCAGCGCCCCGGGGAAGCGCTTTCCACCGGTCCGAAAAGGGCTTCGGAAGCGCTGGCCCGGATCCAGGCCGAATTCGGTGAAGACTCCCTGGTCCGGCTGGAAACCCGGGATGCGCACCTCCCGCGGGGGCGCTACCGGTGCCGGCCGATTTCCCCGGAAGAGGCCACCCTTCGGAATCTCACGGACCAGGGGCCTCCGCAGGATTTTTTCGAGACCCGGACCCCCCGCCTGATTCGCCGCATCTACGACCAGCCGCTCATCCTTCCCCATCGGGGTTCGGGCGAACCCGATGGCTGGCTGCTCCGGGGACCGGGTCACGGTCCCGTTCAGAGTTTCACCGGCCCCTTTCGCGTCTCCGGAGGCTGGTGGCGTCTGCTTTCGGGGCGGCCGGTCTCGCGTGACTACTTCTTTGTCCGCCTGAAACGCGGCGACGTCTGCTGGGTTTTCTTCGATCGGGAACGGCGCTCGTGGTTCCTCGAAGGCCGTGTTGAGTAGCTTTTGTACTTTCCCCTCTATTGCAAGAGCAACGCTTCCTTCCTCGAAGGAGCAAGCCACCCTGAGGAACTGGTCGAAGAGGCCCACTCCCTTGGTCTTCCCGGGATCGCGCTCACCGACCGGAACGGCCTCTACGGAGCCGTCAAGGCCCACGTCGCGGCGCGGGAGCGGGGCATCCGACTGGTGCTCGGCGCCGAAACGTCGGTGGCCGCGGCGCCTGCCGGGGCCAATCCGACCAAAAAATGCCGGCAGGGCGGACCGGAGAGCATCCTCCTGCTGGTCCAAAACCGCACCGGCTACCGGAACCTGTGCCGGCTCCTGACCCGGGGGCTGCTCAGGGACCCCGACTCCGTCGCCGGCCGGGACTCGAAGCGGAACGGCTCCGGGACGGGCGGACGTTCATCCCGCAAGGGAACGGCCGGAGTCTCCTGGGAAGAAATCGCCGGGTGCGCCGAAGGGCTTCACGCGCTCTGGGGAGGCGGCTCTTCCACCCTCAAGCAGGACCTCTCTCCCGACCAGCCGGCGCGCCTGCTCCGGGAAGCCTTCGGGGAGAACCTCCACGTCCTCATCACCCGGCACCACCGGGACGACGACGTGCCCGAAGAGGCCCTGCTTCGGGGGCGGGCGAACCGGTACCGGATTCCGGTCGCCGCCGCCACCGAGGTCCTCTACCACCGTCCGGGGCGCCGGGAACTGCAGGACGTGCTCACCGCCATCCGTACCGGGGTGCCGCTTCGGGAAGCCGGACGGCGTCTTCGCGGGAACGCCGAGCACTACCTGCGCTCCCCTGCCCTCTTCCGGGAGCTTTTCGCCGACGACCCGGCCGCGGTCGACCGGACCCTGGAAATCTCCGGGGCCTGCCGCTTCTCGCTTGACGAACTCCGCTATCGCTATCCCGCCGAGGAGCTTCCCGGAGGGATGGACTCCGATGCCCGGCTTCGGGAACTGACCTTCGCAGGCGCCGCCGGGCGTTATCCCGACGGCATTCCGCCCGCCGTCGGACGGCAACTGGAAAAGGAGCTCGAGCTGATCCACGAACTCGACTACGGCGGCTATTTCCTCACCATGGTCGAGATCGTCCGCTTCTGCCGCGAGCGGGAAATCCTCTGTCAGGGGCGGGGTTCCGCGGCAAACTCGGTGGTCTGCTTCTGTCTCGGGATCACCGCGGTGGATCCGGTTCGGATGGGGCTCCTGTTCGAGCGGTTCCTGTCCCGCGAGCGCGCCGAACCGCCCGACATCGACCTGGACATCATGCATTCGCGCCGGGAGGAGGTCATCCAGTTCGTGTACCGGAGGTACGGCGAGGGACGCGCCGCCATGGTGGCGAATACCGTCTGCTACCGGACGCGGTCCGCGATCCGGGACGTGGGCAAGGCGCTCGGGTTTTCGGAGCGCTCCGTGGACCGGCTGGCCCGTGCGTTCTCCCACTATGAGCCGCTCTCGAGCGACCGCCTCGCCGCTGCCGGCTGGACATCGGAGGGGGCGGCGGCCCGGCACTTCCTCCGGCTGGCGAACGAGATCCAGGGATTTCCCCGGCACCTCTCGATCCATCCCGGCGGGTTCCTCCTCGGAGAGGAACCGGTCTCCCACATCGTGCCGGTCGAAAACGCCGCGATGGAAGGCAGAACGGTCATTCAGTGGAACAAGGACGACATCGAGGAACTGGGCCTTTTCAAGGTGGATCTGCTGGGTCTCGGCGCCCTTACCCAACTGGACCTCGCCTTCCGGCTGCTCAGGGAGTCCCGAAACGTCGATCTGTCCATGTCCACCATCCCCGCCGACGACCCCGAAACCTTCGCAATGATCCGGAAGGCGGCGACCGTCGGGGTTTTCCAGATCGAAAGCCGGGCGCAGATGGCCATGCTGCCGCGGCTCCAGCCCGAGAACTACTACGACCTGGTGATCGAGGTCAGCATCGTTCGGCCCGGGCCCATCGCCGGTGGCATGGTGCACCCCTACCTTCGCCGCCGCCGGGGCGAGGAAGCGGTGGAATACCCGCACCCCTCGCTCCGCCCCGTCCTGGAAAAGACCCTCGGGGTGCCGCTGTTCCAGGAACAGGTCATGCGGCTCGCGGTGGTCGCCGCCGACTACACCGCCGGCGAAGCCGACCAGCTCCGCCGCGACATGGCCGCCTGGCGGCGCACGGGACGGATGGAACGGCACCGGAGCCGTCTGCTTTCCCGCATGTGCGCCAAGGGGATCGCCCCCGAGTTCGCAAGACGGGTCTTCGAGCAGATTCAGGGATTCGGGGAATACGGCTTTCCCGAAAGCCACGCCGCCAGCTTCGCGCTCATCAGCTATGCCGGCGCGTTCCTGCTCCGTCACTACCCGGCGGAGTTCGCCTGTGCGCTGTTGAATGCGCAGCCGATGGGCTTTTATTCCCCGGCGACGATCATCGAGGACGCCAAACGTCGGGGCGTGCGCTTTTGGCCGGTGGACGTGACGGCGAGCTTCTGGGACTGTGCCCTGGTCTCCGCGTCTTCGTCGGGCGCGGAGAAACCCGATGTCCGCCTCGGGCTTCGCTACGTGAAGGGGCTCGGCGCCGCCGACGGCGAGAGGATCGTGGCGGCTCGCCGGGAATCACCCTTTGCCTCCGTCGCCGCCCTGGCGCGCCGAACCGGTCTCGACAAGAAGGCGATGGTGGCGCTGGCCGAGGCGGATGCGCTCCAGAACCTGGGCCCGAAGACCCGCCGCGCGGCCGTCTGGCAGACGCTCGGCGTGATGCCGAAAGATCCGCCGCTTCTCGAAGAAGCCGTTCCCGGTTTCGCCCCGCTCGACAGCTTCGAAACGATCGCCTGGGATCACCGGACGACCGGGAGCAGCACCCGGGGACACCCGCTGTCGCCCCTCCGCGGCCGGTTGGCCGCCGCGGGACTCCCGACCGCCCGCGAGGTCTCGAAGCTTCGCAACGGAACGCGCGCGCGATACGCGGGGATGGTGATCTGCCGGCAACGGCCCGGAACCGCCTCCGGAGTGGTGTTCATGACCCTCGAGGACGAAACCGGGTTCGTGAACCTCGTTCTCTGGCCGGACGTCTTCGAAGCACACCGGCAACTGGCCCAGACGCTGTCGTTCCTCGGGGCCGCCGGGAAGGTCCAGGCGGAACAGGGCACCGTCCACCTCGTGGTGGACGGGCTCTTCCGGCCGGAGGTATCCGAGATGGTGGCTCCACCCGAAATTCCCAGCCGCGACTTCCACTGAGCGCCGGAACGGCCGGCGGCGCCACGTCGCGGTGTACCGCTCCTCACCCCGAGTCCGTGGGGGAACTCCTCTCGCGTACGGCCCGCAGGACCCGGGCGCGGACCCGCCGCGACGTCGTCAGCCGGACGCTCTGCTGGGCGATCTCCTCGGCACGGCGCGTGTCCTGAACCGCGATCAGGCGCTTCATCTCGGGTATGGCGTTCGGACTCATCGAGAACGTGCGCACCCCGAAGCCAAGCAGCAGCGGCAGCATGAGCGGTTCCGCCGCCACCTCGCCGCATACCGCCAGCGGCAGCCCGGTGCGGCGGCAGACGCGGGCGACGAACCGGAGGGTGCGCAGGAGCGCGGGATGGAGCGGATCGCTGAAGTGCGCGACCCGCTCGTTCGCCCGGTCCACTCCGAAGAGGTACTGCATCAGATCGTTCGTTCCGATGCTGAGGAACTCCGCCTCCTGCCCCAGCAGATCGGCCGTCGCCGCCGCCGAGGGCACCTCCAGCATGGCGCCGACCGGCACTTCCCGAAACGGCACGTCCCGGTAGCGAAGCGCCCGGACCGCCGCCCGGACGTGGGTCCGCGCCGCCCGGAACTCCTCGAGCCCGCCCACCATGGGAAACATCAACTGAACCCGGCCGTGCACCGCGGCGCGGAGCACCGCCCGAATCTGGGTCTCGAAGATCCCTGACGCCATGACCAGCAGCCGGGCGCCGCGCAACCCGAGCGCGGGGTTCAGCTCCGGCGCGCGGCCGATGTCCGTCGCGGTGAGATCGAACGCCCGAATCACCAGCGGGTGCGGTTCGAGGGCCTGGGCCAGGTCGCGGTAGATCCGGAACTGTTCCTCCTCGGAGGGGATCTCCTGGACGGCAATCCGTTCGGTACGGAAAAGGCCGACCCCCTCGGCGCCATGGCGGCGGACCAGATCGATCTCGCCCGGCTCGTCCATGTTGGCCATCAGGACGACCCGCTCGCCGTTCGCGGTCGAGGCCTGCGACGCCGTGGCGGCCAGCAGGCGGCGGCGGCGTTCCCGTTCCCGCTCGCGCTTCCGGCGGTACTCGGCCACGGTCTTCGGCGCCGGGTTCACCACCACGATTCCCTCGGAACCGTCCACGACGACCGGCAGGTCGGTGTGGATGTGGTCGAGCAGCGCGGGAATCCCGGTCACGCAGGGCACGTCGTGCGTTCGGGCCAGGATGGCGGTGTGGTAGGTCGGCCCGCCCGCCTCCATGATCACTCCCTGGATCTTGGTCCAGTCGAGCTCGGCCGTGTCCGACGGACGCAGGTCGTCCGCGGCCACCACGTGCCGGCGTTCCCAGCGCTCGAGGGACGGACGGGCGGCGCCGCCCAGGTTCTGGAGCAGTCGCCCGCCGACGTCCGCGACGTCGCCTTTCCGCTGCCGCAGGTACTCGTCGGCGAGCCCGTCGAAGACAGCCTCGAGTTCCCTGAGAACCGTCCGCACCGCCCACTCGGCATTCACGCGCTCGGACCGGATCACTTCCTGCACCCGATCGACCAGGAGCGGATCGGCGAGCATGAGCCGCTGCGCCTCGAACAGATACGCCCGATCCTGGCCCAGCGCGCGCCGGGTGGACTCGCGGATCTCGCGGAGCTGTTCCGCCGCCCGGTCGCGGGCCTCGGTGAAGCGGCGGATCTCGCGCCCGACCTCCCGCTTCCTGATCTCCACCCGGAACACGGGAACGGCGCGCCGCTCGAAGACGATCGTGGGCGCCACGCAGATACCCGGCGCCGCCGGTTCTCCGCGCAGGACGGTTTCTCCGGGACGGGACCGTCCGGAATCGCTGCGGGGCGTGGGCACCATCATGGCGGCTCACCCGCGTGGGCGCCGTCGGTCCCCGGCTCCGGCGGGTCTCCGATTCCATCCTGGACCAGCCGGGTGAGCGCTTCGAGCGCGGCCTGCGCCTCGCGCCCCGAGGTGTGGATCCGCAGCCGGCTGCCCTTGGCCGCGGCGAGGAACAGGAGTCCCAGAATGCTCTTGCCGTCGATCGTGGTCTCGCCGCGCGTCACGGTCACCACGGCCTCGTAGCGCGCCGCGGTCTTCACGAACCGCGCCGCCGCCCGGGCGTGCATCCCCAACTGGTTCGTGACCAGGACGACCCGTTCCGGCACGCGCTCTCCCGACGAGCTTCCCGGGGTCAGTCCTGGCCCGGGTCGGTCTGGTCTTCGGGAACGGCGCCGTCCGCGGTTTCGGACTCGTCGCTCGCCGGAGCGGCGCCGAGCCCGCCCCCGAGCAATTCGGATGCGAGATAGATGTTCTCCTTGCCCTGAAAGAGCGCCGCCCGCGCCGCTTCGGCCGGACCGACCTGCTCCTCCTCGCGGATCGAGACCAGGCGGATGAGCATGGGGAGGTTGACGCCGGTCACGACTTCGACCCGGCCCTCGCTCAGGAGACTGAGCGCCAGATTGGACGGCGTGCCCCCGAACATGTCGGTCAGGATGACGGCTCCCTCGTCTCCCGAGACGCGTTCCACCGCGGTCAGGATCGCTCGCTGGGCGTCGTCCGGGGCGTCGTGCCAGCCAATGGAAACGCTGGTGGCGTTGGGAATGTCCTCCCCGGTAATCATCTCCGCGGCCGCCACGAGTTCCCTCGCCAGTTGCCCGTGGGTAACCACCACGATTCCGATCATCGCCGGGCAGTATCCGGGAGCCGTCGCCGCCGGTCAACCTCTCGCGGATCCCCGCTCGGGCGCGCGGTTCCGATAGCGGGCGCGGCGTTCGTTGGACGACGGGATTCTCAGAGACTTGCGGTACTTGGCCACCGTGCGCCGCGCGATCATGATCCCCTCGCGGTCGAGAAGCTGCACGATCTGGTCGTCCGCCAGGGGATGCTCGGGGTCCTCGCGTTCCACGATCCGCTGGACCCGGGCCCGGACCGCCTCCGATGACACCTGGCGCCCGTCCCGCAGCGACAGGGCGCTGTGGAAGAAGCGCCGGAAGGGGATGACTCCGCGGGGAGTCTCCAGGAACTTGTTGCTCACGACGCGCGAAACCGTGGATTCCGCGCGCCCGATGTCCTGCGCGACGTCGTTCAGGACGAGCGGGCGGATGTGCGCGATGCCCCGGTTCAGAAACTCCGCCTGCTTGCGCACGATGTCCTCGGCGACCAGGCGAACCGTCTCCTGTCGCTGCTGCACCGAGCGCTGGAAGCCCTTGGCGCGGACCCAGGCCTCGCGCGCAAAGGCCTGCTCCTGGGACGTATGCCGGTCCGGACTCTTCATCACCGCCCGGTATGCCGGACTGGTGCGGAGTTTCGGAATCCCGTCGCTCATTTCGACCCGCCACTCCCCGTTGAAGAGGTACACCCGGGCGTCCGGCACCACGATCTGCTCCGGACCCGGCGCGAACTGGCTGCCGGGTCGAAAATCCAGTTCTCCGATCCGGCGGACCCACCGCATCACGACGGTGACCTCGGCGCCCATGACGCGGGCGAGTTCCCGAAAACGTTCCCGGATGACGAGATCCAGATGCTCGCGCACGATCCTGCCGAGCGGCCCGGCGGATTGGCCGGCCGCCTCGAGCTGCGCGAGCAGGCACTCCGCCAGATCCAGGGCGGCAACGCCCGTCGGGTCGAAACGAAGGATCCTTCTTCGCATCGCCTCGACCTGAGCCTCCGGCGCCCCCACCCGGGTGGCGATCTCGGCGACCGAGGCGTCGAGGTATCCGCGCTCGTCGAGGTTCCCGATGATCTCCAGGCCGATCGTCCGCTCGAGCTCCGTGGCGACGGACGGACCGAGCTGCTCGATCAGATGCTGGGAGAGGGTGCGTCCGGCGGCCAGCGTCCGCTCCAGAGCGGGTGGTTCCTCGCCGAGAGCAAGCCCTGCGGTGTTGTCCTGGTTCTCCTGGAAGAAGTCCTCGGCCTCGATCTCCGCCATCGGGTCCGGATCGTCGTCCGGCGCGCCGTCCTCCGCCTCGGCCTCCCCTTCCTCGAATTCGGAGTCCTCTTCCTCCTCCTCGGCCAACTCTTCGAGCGCCGGGTTCTGGAGCAGTTCCTGCTGCACCCGGACCCGGAGTTCGGTGAGCGGCAGCACGAGCATCTCGATGGTCTGCCTCACCTGCGGCGTCAACGTGAGCCGCTGCTGCTGGCGTGCCCCGACCCGCAACTCGGTTCGGGTTCCGGACCTCGGGCTCATTGCCACTCGAAGTCCTCGCCGAGGTAGGCCCGCCGCACGTCCGGGCTGCGTACCAGTTCCGCGGGCGTGCCCTCGAACAGGATCCGGCCCTCCTCGATGATGTAGGCCCGGTCGGTGACCCGGAGAGTCTCGCGAACGCTGTGATCGGTGACGAGCACGCCGAGTCCCCGGTCGCGCAGGCCGCCGACGATCCGCTGCAGCTCGGAAACGGCAATCGGGTCGATGGCGGCGAAGGGTTCATCCAGCAGCAGGAACCGTGGATCCGGGGCGAGCGCGCGGGCGATCTCCGCCCGCCGGCGCTCTCCCCCGGAAAGGGAGTGCCCCAGGTTGCGCCGGCGCTCGGTCAGACCGAACTCCTCGAGCAGCGCCTCGGCCCGCTCGCGCCGCTCCCGCCGTCCCACCCGGGGCACCTGCTCGAGGATCGCCAGCACGTTCTCTTCGACGGTGAGACCCCGGAAAATGGATGGTTCCTGGGGGAGATACCCGATTCCCGAGCGCGCCCGCCGATGCATGGCAAGGCCGGTGAGATTCCGCTCGTCCAGTTCGACGGTGCCCCGATCCGGCTGGATCAACCCGACGATCATGCGAAACGTGGTGGTCTTCCCGGCTCCGTTGGGTCCGAGGAGTCCCACCACTTCGCCGCTCTCCACCTGAACGGTCACCTCGTCCACGACGCGGCGCATGCCGTACGTCTTGACCAGGTCGTGGCAGGCGAGGACGTGCGCCGCGCCGGCTTCCCGATCCGCCGGGGGCTGCCCCGGTCCAGCAGCCGGTAGCGCAACTCCCGTGGTGGTCACCGGCGGGAAGGCCCCTCCCTCCTGGCAATGGGAGCCCGGGTCAGCGCCCGCCTCACCCGGCTCGGGTGAATCTCCGTCCGATCATCGCCCAGGCCGAGTTCCAGAAGACCGCCCTCCGAGATCCTTCCCTCCACGCTCACGACGGCCGGCGAACCCCACGCCAGCAGGATGTCGGCCGCGGGCTCGTAGCGGATGCGGGACCCGCGCACCAGGTTGCCGCCCCGTTCGAACCGGGCTCCCTGGACTCCGCGCAGCGCCCCGAGCGATCCCTCCGCCGTCAGGTCGGCTTCGATCCGTCCGGCCACGAGCCGGCTGACCTCGCCCTCGGCTCCCACGCGTTCGAGCCGGGGGTCTCCTCCGTAGGACAGTTGCCCACCGGCCGCTTCGTAACGGAACCGCTGGGCCTCGGCGCGGAACACGAAGGGCGACGCCTGAGCAGCCTCGCCGCCCACGGGCTCCGTGGCGCCCGCCCCCGCCGCCCGGGCCGTTTCCGGCCGGGGCCCCGCCGCCGGGACGTCGGCAGTGGGATCCTGCGGGTCCCCTTCCGTGGCGCCCGGCGGAGGGATTTCGAGTTCGAGCGACGTGACGACCGACCCCGTGGCCTCCAGCGTCCTGGCTTCCGCGTCCACGCTGACCTTGTCCGACACCAGCCGGTTCCGGCCGAAGAGCAGGCGCACCCCCCCCGTGAAGACGCCCTCGCCGCTGCCGGTCTCCATCACCGCGGAATCTCCGGTGAGCACCACTCCTTCGAACTCGCCCGGCAGCCAGTCCAGACGGGCCGGAAGAAACCGGGCGGTCACGGCGTCCTCAGCCTCGACGCGGCTCGGCTCCGCGATCACCAGCCGCAGATCACTGCTCTCCAGTTCCAGAAGCGACGAATCCACCAGCCGTGGACCGCCTTCGAGCACGAGCGTGTCCACCCCGTCCCAATGGGCGCTCGCCGCGGTGGCGGACGCCCGGCCGTGGCGTGCGTCGACCCCCCCGTGGAACGCGGCGCCCACGATCTCCCCCTCCGGGTCGAAGTCGACCGCCAGCTCCGAAGACCTGATGGAAACCAGATATCGCTGCCCTGGACCGCCGGGAAGACGCGACCTCACCTCGCCGGTCATGCTCAACCGCTCGGGAGTCCCGTCGGGATCGAGCTCGAACGTTCCCTCGTTCCCCCGCAGCTCGAACCCCTCGCCCCGGTGCAGCGAGGGGTTCTCCTGCACCCCCACGCGGCGCGGAGTCCGTCCGTCCTCCAGGAGGATTTCGAGCCGGTCGCCGCGCAGCACCAGCCGCTCCGGGGCCGCCTCCGGCCCGAGGTCGCCCGCCGCGTCCGGCGGACCCCCGAAGGTGAGTTCCGTTCCGAACCCGGCCTCGATGGAACGCATCCGGCCCCGCTCCCGATCGCGGCGAGCGACGACCGATTCCCTCGACGCGAGGGTGATCGCGCTGGAGCTGATCTCCACGTCTCCGAACAGCGACGTGTCGGCCGTGTCTCCATCGAAACGCACCCGCTCCGCCATCACCCGAAAACCGTCCTCCGTTGTCGGCGCCGCCACCACGCCCTGCAAGGACACGTCGCCGGCAGCGACCTCGAACTGCATCGAGGCGGCGATCCCGACGAAGTCGTCGCTCCGGAACTGCACCGGATCGCGCGACCAGAGACGGTCGGGCGCGGTCCGGAAGTGGAGGTGGGGTCCCGAGAGTTCGAGACCCTCGACGCTGAGGAGGGCGTTGCCGATGAACTCGACCGCCTCGGTCTGCGGGTCGAGCAGCAGTTCGTCGGCGGCCACCACCGCGTCGCCGTCGGCGAAGACCTCGATCAGGCGGACTTCGACCTCGAGAAAGCGCTGCTGCCCGTCGCTCCGCCCGAGCGCCTGCTCCGCCCGGCCCTGGAGGAGCAGGCGGCCCTGTTCATCGAAGCGCGTGAACTCGACCCCGGTCGAGACCACCTCCTCGGCCTCGACGGGCACCTCGTCGGCCGACCCGAACCACTCCGCCGCGCGTCGCTCGAATCCCTCCTGAAGCCGCAGGACCAGGAAGACCGCAAAACCCGCGAACAGGAGCAGGGTGATCGCCGGGCCGATCCATCTCGCGAAGACCGGAGCGCCTCGACGGCGCACGCGGGAAGGGGCGCGGGGGGGCACGCGAATCAGCCCGTGTTCGCCGGCGGGTAGCCCCCGGCCCCGCTCCCCGCGACGCCCTTGTCCACCGGGCCGGACGGATCCTGCGCCACCCGGGACGGCGCCTCCTCCAGTCCGAAGTTCCCCATGCTCCGGAACTTGCGGTAGCGCGCCTCACGGCGGTCCGCCGGAGAACCTTCCGCGACGTCGCGGACGGCGAGGCGCAACCGCTCCCCGAGCAGTTCCGCCGCGGTGTCGTGGTCCGCGTGGGCCCCTCCCGGCGGTTCCGGAACGATCTCGTCGATGAGGCCGTTCCGGAGATGCTCGGGCGCAGTGACCCGCATGCGGGCTGCCGCTTCCTCGGTCGCCGCGTAGGCGCGTTCGGGGTCCTTCCACAGGATCGCCGCGCATCCCTCGGGAGAGATCACCGAGTAGATGGCGTTCTCCATCATCAGGATCCGATCGCCCACGGCGATGCCGAGCGCCCCGCCGCTGCCCCCCTCGCCGATGATGGCCACCACCACCGGGACGTCGAGCCGGGCCATTTCCCGAAGATTGAGGGCGATGGCCTCCGCCTGGCCGCGCTCCTCGGCTTCGATCCCGGGGAAAGCTCCCGGCGTGTCGACGAGCGCGATGACCGGTCTCCCGAATTTCTCCGCCATCTTCATGAGACGCAGCGCCTTGCGGTAGCCCTCCGGGCGGGGCATGCCGTAGTTGCGGTGAATGCGCTCCGCCGTGTCCCGCCCCTTCTGCTGTCCGATCACCATGACCGGCGCTCCCGCCAGCCACGCCGGGCCCCCGATGACGGCCGGGTCGTCGGCATACCGGCGGTCTCCGTGAATCTCCGTGAATCCGGTGAAGATGCGGTTCACGTAGTCGAGCGAGTAGGGGCGCTCGGGATGGCGCGCCACCCGCACCCGCTGCCAGGGTGTCAGGCCGGCATAGACGCGCTGGCGGCGGCGCAGGAGTTCCCGTTCCAGCCCGGCGATCTCCGCCCGATGGCTGTCGGGATATCCGGTAAGTGCTTCGATCCGCTGGACAATCGCCTGGATGTCAGCCTCGAAGTCGAGGAACTCGCGCTGCACGATGTGAAGTGTAGCGAGGCGCCGTCAGGCAAATCCCGTACCACGGAACCGGGATTCGGAACCCGAGTTCGGTCGATCAGTGCGCGAAGGAAGGCGGCAGCCTGCCGTCGAGGCGCACGGTGTCCGGCCCCAGCAGCTCCCAGGCGGCCCGCGCGAAAGCGCGGCTTGGGTGGACCTGGGTGGCGGTCTCGAGCAGGACCTCGATTCCGCGATTCCGTACCCGAAGCAGCAACGGCCGCGTACCGGGATGCCGGACGAACAGTTCCTGCAACCGGGGTCCCAGCCGCTCCGGCTCGGTTACCAGCAGCTCGACGCGGTGGGCGAGCTGGTAAGGCTCCTCGTCGGCGAGACGGATCCCGGAGGCGGCCAGTTCGCCCCGCTGGCTGCGGCGGCCCCCACCGCCCGGGCTCCCCGCGGCGTCTCCCCGGAGGTTTCCCTCGACCACCACCACCGGCTCGCCGTCGAGGGCAGGGCACGTCTCCCACAGGTCGGGGAATACCACCACCCCGATCACTCCGGTTTCGTCCTCGAGGGTGAACTGGCCCATTGGCCGGCCGGCCCTCGTCGTCCGCTTCCGCAGCTCGCGCGCGAGGCCGACGACCGTCGCCGCCGACTTCGGTTTCGCGCCCAGTGCCGCCTTCACCGGGCCCGTGACGATCGCTGCCAGCGCCTCCCGGTACTCCGTTGCCGGGTGTCCTTCCCAATAGAAGCCGAGCGCCTCGCGTTCGCGCCGCAGCCGCTCCGCATCGCTCCACGAGGGGGCCTCCGGAAAGGCGTCCGGGGGAGGCTCGGACCCGCCCCCGAAGAGGGACTGCACTCCGGCCTCCTTCCGGCCGCGGAACCGCTGCGCGGCTTCGAGGGCCCCCGGGATCGCCGGGAGGATCCGCGAGCGGGGCACCTCGAGAAAATCCAGCGCTCCCCCGCAGCAGAGCGCCTCGACGACGCCGCGGTTGAGCGTCTTCGGCTCGACCGACTCGAGGAATTGGCGAAGCGACTCGAACCGGCCGTGCTCGCGCCGCGCCCGTTCGATTTCCCGCGCCGCCCGGCTGCCGACCTGCTTGACCGCCTCGAGACCGTAGCGGACTCCCCTCCCCTCCACCACCGCCTCCGCCCCGCTGCGCTGGACGTCCGGCGGCAGCACCGGGATCCCGGCGGCCTCGGCGCCATGCCGGATCCGCGCGATCCGCTCGTCCTTGTCGCCGGCACGATGTTGTGCGGTCAGCAGCGAAGCGAGGAAGTGCAGCGGGAAGTGCGTCTTGAGCCAACCGGCGACGTAGGCGACGAGCGCGTAGCCGACCGCATGGGACCGGTTGAACC
>CAYUVU010000378.1:0-5094 GCA_964448205.1 uncultured Acidobacteriota bacterium | reverse complement strand
TACCACCACCGCCGGCGCTCCCGCCGCCGACCGGACGACAAGACACAAACGTAGTGCCAAGCTGCTGGCACCCGCTTTTCCAACGGGCGAACTGTCAGTGACTTACAGATCCCGATACGTCAAAAGTGGCGAAGTCGGGTCAAGACCAGTGCCGAGGAACGGGAGTTCATGCGGGCGGTCCTCGCTGGGCTCGCGGACCTGGAGGCCGGCCGCGATCTGTCTTTGGCGGAAGTCCTGGAACGACTCGGCATCGCCTGACTGCCCGCCGAAGGAGTCCTCCTACCGTCCCGGGGTAGGTCAAACGCCGGGACGGCGCGGCCGGCGTTCCAAGACGTTTGCGCGACCCTGAGTGAGCAGGGTCACGACGGGCGCGGCGCGGAGCGCCGCGGTGCCGGTCTGGAGACCGGCGTTCCAAGCCGGCGCGTCACCTCCGAAGGGGGCGCCGCGCGTGCAGGTCTGAGAAGAGCGGCGGTACCTTGCGTCCGGATGCCGGTAGGCTCCCGCCCCGTATGAGGAGGCCGTCATGCGCAGCATCGCTCTGCTGGCCGTCTGGCTCCTGATCGCGGCTCCGGTCGCCGCTCAGGAAGGCCCGGCGCCGGAGCCCATCACGCTCGCCGAGGTGCTGGCGTCGGGCCGCGCCGGGTCGCCGGCGATCGCCGCGGCGCGATCCCGCGAGCGGGCGGCGGTCGCCGCTGCCGGGGTCGCCGGGCGCTGGACCAACCCCGCCGTTGAATTCCGCAGCGAGAACTGGGGCGCGGACATCCCGGGGCTGGGCCTGGACAGCTTCGCCACCGTGACCCAGACGCTCGAACTCGGCGGCAAGCGCGCGGCCCGGCGCGGCGCGGCGCTGGCCGGGGCCGAGATGGCCCGGGTGGACGCCTTCGCCACCACGCGGGGAATCGAGGGAGAGTTGGCCGCGCGCTTCCTGGAAGCCGTCCGCCTTCGGGATCGGACGAGAATCCTGGCCGCGCAGCGCGACGCGCTCGCCGAACTCGTCCGCGTGCTTGAGCGCCGGGTGGCCGAGGGTTTCGCGCCGGATGCCGATCGCGCCCGCCTCGCCGCGGAGAGCGGCGCCGTCGCCATTGCGGTCATGCGGGCGGAAAGCGAGGCCGACCGGGCGTTCCTCGGACTCCGGGCGCTGGTCGCGCTCCCGAACGGGGCGACCGCAGCGGCGCTCGTCCGCCCCGGACCGGTGCCGTTGCCGAGCGGCCCCGCCGCGGAACTCACTGCCGGCGCCGCGGCCGCCCGGCCGGACGTCCGCGCTGCCGCCGCTCGGGTCGAGACCGCGGAGCGCGCGCTCCGCCTCCAGAATTCGCTCCGGATTCCCGATCTGACCGTGAACACGGGCCTGAAACGCACGCTCGACACGAACACGGGCGTTTTCGCCCTGGGATTTGGCCTTCCGGTCTTCGACCGCAATCACGTAGCGGCGACGCTCGCCCGCGGCGAGGTCCGCGCCGCGGAACTCGAACGCGACCTCGTGACCCGGCGGGCCGAGGCGGACGCCACCGCCGCGCTGCTGAACGCCCGGCGGCTGGCCGAGGCAGCCACCAATTCCGAGGCGCAACTGATCGTGCCGGCGACCGTCGCACATACCGCAATGCGGTCGGCCTTCGACCTGGGCGCGGCCGACATCCTGCTGGTCGTGGACGCGGAGCGGGCGTTCGCCGACGCCCGCCTGCTCGCGAACGACATCCGGACCGAAGCCGTCGCCGCCGCCATCGCGGCCCGGCTGGCGCTCGGGGAGGCGCCGCTCCCATGACGCGCGCCGGCCTGCTTCCGCTCTTCGTGCTCGGGCTCGCCTGCGGCGGCGCCCCCGAAGATGCATCCGACACCGCCGCCACCGCCGATCCCGCCACCGGGATCGTCACGATGACCGAGGCGGGGCGCGAAGCCGCCGGCATTGCGACCGCACCGGTGCGGGAGACCGTCCACACCGACGCGCTCGAAGCCCTCGGGGTGGTCAGTCTCGACGAGCGGCGGACCGCCCGCCTCGGCGCCATCGTGGACGGCGTCATCGCCGAGGTGCTGGTGCAGCCCGGCGACCGCGTGGAAGAAGGCGCGGTGCTGGCGCTCATCCTCAGCCACCACATCCACGACGTCTGGGCCGAGTACTTCTCGGCGATCGCGCACCGGCAGGAGGCCGAGGCCGAACTGGACTACGCGCGGACCGCGGAGGTCCGCGCGGAGCGCCTGCTGAACGACCGGGCGCTCGCGGAACAGGAGTTCCAGCGAGCCCGCGCCGACCGGGTCGCCGCCGAGGAGGCGCTGGCCGCCGCCCGGGCCGAGGTGCGGCGGACCGAACAGGACCTCCAGCACTACGGCCTCACTCCCGGCCCGGACGCCGACCCGCGCGAGAACGAGCACGTGCCGGTCCGCGCGCCCTTCGCCGGCGCCGTGATCGACCGGCTCGTCTCACCCGGGGAGGCCGTCACCCTGGGCGCGCCGCTGCTGGTGGTCTCCGACCTGTCGCGGGTCTGGATCACCGCCGAGGTGCCGGAGGCCGACCTCCACCGGCTGTCCGCTCCCGAACCCGTGGAGTTCTCGGTGACCGCGTGGCCGGACGAGGTCTTCGCCGCCACCCTCACCACCATCGGCGACGTGATCAATCCGGCCACCCGGCGGGTCACGGTCCGCGCGGAAGCGGACAACGCGGCCGGCCGTCTGAAGCCCGAGATGTTCTCGACGCTCACGGTCGCCTCGGGAACCTCGAGGGAGATTCTGGTGGTTCCCGCCGCGGCAGTGCAGGAACTCGCCGGCGAGCCGGTGGTCTTCGTCGAGACCGGCCCCGGGGAGTTCCAGCGCCGGCGGGTGGTCACCGGCGCCACCTTCGACGGTGACATCGAGATCAGGGAGGGCCTGACCGCCGGCGAGCTCGTCGTCACCGAGGGGGCGTTCCTGCTCAAGTCGGCGCTGATCGGCCTCCCCGAAGAGGAATAACTCCGTGGGCCTCGTTGAACGGTTCGTCGGCGCCGCCACCGGGCACCGCGGGCTCGTCCTGCTGTTCGTCGCCGCGCTCGCGGTCACCGGGACGGCGGCGCTGTGGAACCTCCCGGTCGAGGCGTTCCCCGACCTGACGAACAACCAGGTCGTGGTCATCACCGAGGCCCCGAGCCTCGGCGCTCCCGAGGTCGAGCAGCAGGTCTCCTACCCGATCGAGACCGCCCTCATGGGGGTGCCCGACGCCGAGGAGGTCCGTTCGGTCTCCAAGTTCGGGCTCTCCCTCGTCACCGTGGTCTTCGACGACGCGGTGCCCATGTACCTCGCGCGGCAACTCGTGACCGAGCGGCTGACCGAGGTCCGGGGGCAGATGCCCGCCGGGCTCGAACCCGCGCTCGGGCCCCCGGCCACCGCGTTCGGGGAGATCTACCAGTACGTCGTCACCGGCGACGACCCGATGGCGAGCAAGACGGTCCACGACTGGGAGGTGCGCACCCGGCTGCGTTCGGTGCCGGGGGTCAGCGAGGTCAACTCCTGGGGCGGCCTGACCCAGCAGTTCGAGGTGATCGTCCGGCCGGAGGCGCTCGAGGAGTACGACCTCACCCTGCGGGACGTTTTCCACGCCATCGGCGACAGCAACCGCGCCTTCAGCGGCGGGTTCATCGAGGCGCGCGACGAGCGCTTCACCGTGCGCGGGATCGGGCTCCTCACCGGTGTCGAAGACCTCGAGCGGGTGGTGGTGCGCGCCGACGGCGGCGTTCCGGTGCTCCTCGCCGACATCGCCGAGGTCGGCCTCGGGGCGATGCAGCGGAGCGGCGCCGTCACTGCGAGCGGCCGGGGAGAGGTCGCGAGCGGCATGGTGGTCATGCTGAAGGGCGAGAACGCGCTCGAGGTCTCCGACCTGGTCAAGGAGCGGATGTCCGAGATCCTGCCCGGGCTGCCGCCGGACATGGACATCGAGCCCTTCTACGACCAGAGCGAGGTGATCGACCGCACCTCGGCGACCGTGCGCCGCAACCTCATCGAGGGCTGCCTGCTGGTCATCCTGGTGCTCTTCATCTTCCTGCGCGACGTCCGGGCGGCGCTCATCGTCGCCGCGGTCATTCCGCTCTCGATGCTGGTGGGCTTCACCGGCATGGTCGCCTTCGGCATCTCGGCCAACCTGATGTCGCTCGGGGCCATCGACTTCGGGCTCATCGTGGACGGCGCGGTGGTGATGATGGAGAGCTTCGTCCGCCGCCGGGCCGCCTCCGGGGAAGGCGCCGGGCGCGTCGCCCAGATCCGCGCCGCGGCGATGGAGGTGGCCCGCCCGGTGCTCTTCGGCGTGCTGATCATCATCGCCGTCTATCTGCCGATCCTCACCCTCGAAGGCCTCGAGGGGAAGATGTTCCGGCCGATGGCCATCACGGTCTGCTCGGCGCTCTTCGGGTCGCTCCTCCTCTCGCTCACCGGCGTTCCGGTGGTCTCGTCCTTCCTGCTCAAGTTCGGCGGGGTCCACCGGGAGGCGCGCTGGTTCGAGCGGCTCCGGGAGCGGTACCTCCGGGTGCTGCGGGTCGCCATGACGCGGAAGGCGGCAACGGCCGGGATCGCGACGGTCATCGTCGTGACCGCCATCGGTTCCGTTCCCTTCCTGGGCACCGAGTTCATGCCGCGCCTCGACGAGGGCTCGATCCTGATCGAGGTCCGGAAGCTGCCGTCGGTGTCGCTCGAGGAGTCGGCCGAGATCTCGACGCGCGTCGAGCGGAAGCTGCTCGCCGAGTTCGACGAGATCTCCGACGTCGTCACCAAGATGGGCCGGCCGGACCTCGCCACCGAGGCCATGGGCATCTACCAGGGCGACGTGTACGTGCTGCTCCACCCCGAGGACGACTGGGAGAGCGGCTGGTCCAAGGAAGAACTGATCGACGGGCTCGCCGCCTCGCTGGCGGAGATTCCCGGGCTGTCGGCGAACTTCACCCAGCCGATGGCCATGCGCCTCGACGAGGTCGTCTCCGGGATCAAGGCGGACGTGGCGGTGAAGATCTTCGGCCCCGACGCCGCGGTCCTCGAACGCCTGGGAGGAGAAGTGCTCCGGGTCGTCGAGGCGGTTCCCGGCGCCGCCGACGCCCAGGTGGAAGTGCTCTCCGGAGCCGCGCAGCTCGAAGTCCGTCTCGA
>CAYUVU010000377.1:0-3760 GCA_964448205.1 uncultured Acidobacteriota bacterium | reverse complement strand
TAAGGCACCCCCGTCTGTTCGACGTCGAAGATGTCGATCTCCTCGCCCTCCGGCGGATCGACGCCGCCGTAGCCGTGCAGGTAGCTGCCCATGACCCGCATGCCGAGCGAGGTGTTGCCGATCACGCGCATGTGGTGCACGAACTCCAGGGTCGGCTTGTAATAGTGGACGTTGCCGCCCAGCCGGCCGCCGGCGATGTCGAAGGAACCCGTCAGTTTCCGCCCGGTGCTCGGGAAGATCGGGTGGTCCACGGTGTTGTAGACGTAGGTCGGGCTGATCTTGCTCTCGCGGAAGTTGCCGGACAGCCCGTAGAAGCGCGGGTCCAGGTAGGTGGAGTTGTAGTAGAGGTCGTAGAGGTTGAGGACGATGTCGGGGTCGGGCTCGCTCACCGTGATGACCGAGTAGCCGTAGTTCAGGAAGGCCCGCGACCAGCGGCCGAGCGGCACCCCGAAGACGATGCGGCCCCCGATGTCGCCGCGCGTGAACTCGCGGAGCTTCAGGACCCGGCTGAACACGTCGAAGCCGAGCGTGATCGGCTTGTCCATGAAGTAGGGGTCGGTGATCGCGATCTGGTAGTTCTGGGTGCGGCTGCCGGTCTGGACCGTGAAGTTCGCGGTCTCGCCGCGTCCGAGGAAGTTCGTGGTCCCGAAGGAGGCGTTCACGAACAGGCCCTCGAGTCCGGAGACCCCTGCCCCGAACGTGAGCTGGTTCCGGTTCTCCTCGACCACGTCGAGCGTGATGTCGAGCTTCGTCTCGTCGCTCGGGCTGGGCTCGATGACCGGCTGCTCGATGGGCCGGAAGTAGCCGAGCTGGTTGATCCGCTGGATGGAGGCCTTGAGCAGTTCCATGTTCATGATGTCCTGCTCGTTCAGCCACATCTCGCGGCGGATGACGCGGTCCTTGGTGGTGGAGTTCCCCCGGAACTCGATGCGGTTCACGCGGAACTGGTCCTCTTCCGCGAGGTTGATGACCACGTCCACGATCTTTTCCTCGGGACGGCGGTGCCAGGTCGGGAAACCGGTGAACTGCACGTAGCCGCGGGCGCCGTAGAGCTCGCGGAGCGATTCGAGCGCGTCGTTGACCTTCGACTCGTCGTAGACCTCGCCGGCCTGGATCGGGAAGAAGGCGCGGACGAAATCGGCCGGGAACACGTCGGCGCCCTCGACCGTGACCTCGCCCACCCGGTACTGCTCGCCCTCGACCACCGGGATCGTGACGTCCATCCAGCGCTTCTGGCGCTTCCAGAAGAGGAACTGCCGCGAGTAGCCGTCCTCGTACTCGAACTGCGGGGGGCCGAACGAGACGTCGAGGTAGCCCTGCTTCAGGTACTCCTGCCGGACCGCCTCGATGTCCTCGGCGTACTGCTCTTCGGTGTAGGTGGCCCCCCCGAGCAACGCTCCGAGGGCGTGGCTCTCGCGGGTCTTCTTCATCGCCCAGCGGAGCGGCCACTCGTCGAGCGCCTCGATGCCCTCGAAACGGATCCGGCGGATCCGGATCTGCTGCTCGTCGTCGATGTTGAAGACGATCTTGACCCCCGTCTCGTCTTCCGTGATGTCGCTCGCGACCGCCCCCTCGGTGCGGCCCTTGTCCACGAGCATCTCCTCGATGATCTCCCGCGCCCGGACCACCTTGTCGGGGTCGTAGGGAGCCCCCACCCCGATCACGGAGTCCTCCTCCTCGAGCTTCTCGAGGATGTCGTCCTCGTCGAGTTCCTCGGAGCCGAGGAACTCGAGGGTAACGACCCGGGGGCGCTCGTGGACCACGAACACCACCAGCTTGCCGCCCCGGGGCCCGTCGCGAAGCTCGAGCCGCATGTCGTCCGCGAAACCGGTGTCCCAGAGCGTCCGGAACTCCGCGCGCAGCGCCTCGCGGTCCACCGGGTCCCCCGCCTTCACGGTCAGGTGCGCGAGCCAGGCGTCGGCCGCGATCAGGTCGTTGCCCTCGATGAGGACGGCTTCGACCGTCTCGGTCGCCTGGACCGCCGCCGCCGGAACGGGAGCGGGCGCGTTCGCCCACGCGGCCCCGGCGAGCCCGGCGGCCGCGACCGCCCCCAATGCGGCTCTCGACAGTCGGGTCATCCGGCTACCGCCTCCTCGACGGGTTCCGCCGCCGCCTCGAGGAGCCCCGGTCCGCCCCGGCGGACCACCAGCTCCCCGTCCCGCAGGATGATCTCCACGGGATCGCCGGGGCCCACCGTGCCGGTGAGCACCGCCTCCGACAGGGGATCCTCGACATGTTTCTGGAGGGCGCGGCGCAAGGGCCGTGCCCCGTAGGAGCGGTCCCGCAGCGTTTCCCGAACGAGGAACTCCTCGGCCTCCGGCGCCAGTTCGACGGTGAGCCCCCGGTCCCCGAGTTCGCGGTTCATGCGGCCGATCAGGCGCCGCAGGATCTCGGTGAGGTCCTCCTCGGTCAGCATGTCGAAGATCACCACCGCATCGAGCCGGTTGATGAACTCGGGGCTGAAGGTCTTCTTGACCTCGCCCTGGATCAGGTCGCGCATGGCGCGTTGCCGGTGCCCCCGATCGGCGGAGGCGAACCCGAGCGATGCCTGCTTCTGGATGTGGCGGGCGCCCAGGTTCGAGGTCATGATGATGATCGAGTTCCGGAAGTCCACCGTGTTCCCGAGCCCGTCGGTGAGCCGGCCGTCCTCGAACACCTGGAGCAGGAGGTTCCAGACGTCGGGGTGGGCCTTTTCGAACTCGTCGAGGAGCAGCACCGAGTAGGGGTTGCGGCGGACGCGCTCGGTGAGGTGTCCGCCTTCCTCGTGGCCCACGTAGCCCGGCGGCGAACCGATGAAACGGGAGACGGAGTGCCGCTCCATGTACTCACTCATGTCGAAACGCAGGAGCGACGCTTCCGTTCCCAGCAGGAACTCCGCGAGCGAACGCGCCACTTCGGTCTTCCCCACCCCGGAGGGGCCCAGGAAGAGGAACACGCCGCCGGGACGTTCCGGGTTCTTGAGTCCGGCGCGGGCGCGGCGGATGGCGCGCGCCACGGTGGCGACGGCCTCGCCCTGCCCCACGATGCGCTCGTGGAGGACGTTCTCGATGCGGAGCAGCTTCTGGCTCTCCTCTTCCTCGATCGAGCCGAGGGGGATGCCGGTCCAGTGCGCCACCACCTCGTCCACGTCGCGCCGGGTGACCTGCGGCGGCTCGCCGTCCCGGGCCTTCCAGCGGCCTTCCACGAGCGCCAGGCTCTCCCGCTCGGCGTTCTCCTGGTCCTGGGCGAGCGAAGCGCGCTCGAGGTCGTCGTTGTCGAGCGCCTGGTCCTTCCGCCTGCGGATGTCCTGGATGCGCTTGCGGATCTCGGCGAACTCCTGGGAGTACTGGTTGTCCCGCAGCTTGACCCGCGATCCCGCCTCGTCGAGCAGGTCCACCGACTTGTCGGGCAGGAAGCGGTCCGTGATGTAGCGCTGGGCCTGCCGCACCGCGGCGTCGATGGCTTCGTCGGTATAGCGGACGTGGTGGTAGCGCTCGTAGCGCTCCTGGACCCCCTGGAGGATGACCAGCGTCTCGTCGTCGCTCGGCGGCTTCACGACCACTCCCTGGAAACGCCGTTCAAGGCTCCGGTCGCGCTCGATATGCCGGCGGAACTCGGCCGGGGTGGTGGCGCCGATGCACTGGATGCCGTCGCGCGAGAGCGCCGGTTTCAGGATGTTGGCGGCGTCGAGCGACCCCTCCGCGGACCCGGCCCCCACCAGGGTGTGGAGCTCGTCCACGAACACGATGAACTGCGGGGACTCCTCGAGTTCCTTGATGAT
>CAYUVU010000376.1:0-18627 GCA_964448205.1 uncultured Acidobacteriota bacterium | reverse complement strand
GGAGTTCCTGCCGCTACCCCCTTCGACTCGGGGCTACCTGGCGTCGCGGATGTGTCGCCGGATGTGGTTCTCACTTTCGGGGATCGCTTCCAAGTGCAAGACAAGACAGTCGATTACGCGACAGCCATCGCGGAGCGGAGCACCGCACGTGCCGGTCTGGAGACCGGCGTTCCAAGCCGGCGCGCCACCCTGGCGGTCTACAGGGTGCGCTTCGCGGTTTCGAGTTGGGACTTGATGTCTCCGGGGCCGCCGCGGACGCGGCGGCGGGCCACGGACGCCCGGTAGTCCCAGACGGCCTTCACGTCCTGGTCGAGGACCGGAGAGAAACGGCGCAGCGCCCCAAGGTCGAGATCGGGCGGCTCGACCGATTCCCGCTCGCAGTAGGCGAACACCTCTCCGGACACCCGGTGGGCGTCGCGGAACGGCAGGCCCCGCGCCACGAGGTACTCCGCGAGGTCCGTCGCCAGGAGATCCCAGGAGAGCGCGGCGCGCATCCGCTCCTCGGAAATCTGCATCGACTCGATGGTGCCCTCGGCGACCGGCAGCGCGAGCCGCAGGGTGTCCAGGGTGTCGAAGCAGGGCTCCTTGTCTTCCTGGAGATCGCGCTGGTAGCCCGAGGCGAGTCCCTTCCCCACGGTGAGGAGCGCCACCAGGTTGCCGATCAGCCGGCCGGCCTTCCCGCGGATCAGCTCGCAACCGTCGGGGTTGCGCTTCTGGGGCATGAGGCTCGAACCCGTGGACCAGGCGTCGCCGAGGCGCACGAACCCGAACTCGGCGGACGACCAGAGCACGAGGTCCTCCGCGAGCCGCGAGAGGTGCACCCCGAGAATCGCGCCCGCGGCGAGGAACTCCATCGCGTAGTCGCGGGTTCCCACCGCGTCCACGCTGTTTTCGAGGACCTCCGCGAGTCCGAGCTCGCCGGCGATGGCCTCGCGGTCCACCGGGTACGGGTTTCCGGCGAGCGCGCCGGCGCCCATCGGCGAGGCGGACGCCCGCCGGCCGGCGGCCTCGAGGCGCTGGCGGTCGCGCGTCAGGGCCCAGAAATGGGACAGCAGCAGGTGCCCGAAGACCACCGGCTGGGCGCGCTGGAGATGCGTGTATCCCGGGACGAGAACGTCCGCCGACTCCTCGGCCCGGGCAAGCAGGGCGGTCCGGAGCCGGTCGAGGCCCTCGACCAGCGACCCGGTCGCGCTCGTCAGGTACAGCCGGAACTCCGTCTGGGAGAGATCGTTCCGGCTGCGTCCGGTCGGGAGTTTCCGGGCCAGCTCGCCGACCTCGTCCAAGAGCAGCCGCTCGACCGCGGTGTGGATGTCCTCGTCGTCGAGGGGCGGCGGCGGATCGGCGCCGAGCACCGCGGCCACCCGGTCGAGTCCCGCGAGCATCCGATCGAGCTCGCCGGCATCCAGCACCCCCGCCCCGGCCAGGGCGCGGGCGTAGGCCTGGTTGACGCGGATCTCCTCGGCGTGCAGCCGGCGGTCGAAGTGGACGGACTTTCCGAGCCGGTCGAGCGCGTCGGCCGGAGGCGCGGCGAACCGCCCGCCCCAGAGCTTCATGATTCCTCGTCCGGGGAGTCCGCTCCGGACAGGCGCCGGATGCGCTCGGGAAGGCCGAAGAGGCGGATGAAGCCCTCCGCGTCCGATTGCCGGTACACCTCGTCGGCGCCGAACGTCGCGAAGTCTTCCCGGTAAAGGCTCTTCGGACTCTTGCGTCCCACCGCCTGGGCGACGCCGCGGTGGAGGCGGACGCGCACCGTCCCCGTGGTGTTCCGGTGCGCCTCGGCGAAGAAGGCGTCGAGGGCTTCCCGGAGCGCGGAGAACCACTTGCCGTCGTAGACCAGCTCGGCGTAGCGCAGCGCGACGGTAGCAGCGAAATGGTCGGTCGCCCGGTCGAGGGTGAGGCTCTGGAGGGCCGCCTTCGCCTCGTGGAGGATCGTGCCGCCGGGGGTCTCGTACACGCCGCGCGACTTCATCCCGACCAGCCGGTTCTCGACGATGTCCACCCGGCCCACCCCGTGCCGCGCCCCCGCCTCGTTCAGCCGGGTGAGCAGGGCGGCGGGGGAGAGGCGCTCGCCGTCCACCGCGACCGGGATGCCGCGCTCGAAACCGACGTCCACCGCCTCCGGGTCCGGCTCCGTGCGGTCGGGATTCCGGGTGATGCGGTAGAGGCTCGCCGGAGGGGCGTTCCAGGGATCCTCCAGATCCTCGCCCTCGTGGCTCAGGTGGAGGAGGTTCTGGTCGCGGCTGTAGAGGTCGCCGGCCTTCTGCTCGACGGGCACGCCGTGACGCGCCGCGTAGGCGAGGGCGTCCTCGCGCGACCGGATGTCCCAGAGACGCCAGGGAGCGATGACCTCGAGGTCCGGAGCGAGCGCGTGAAAGGCAAGCTCGAAGCGGACCTGGTCGTTCCCCTTGCCGGTGCAACCGTGGGCCACCGCGTCGGCGCCTTCCTGGCGGGCGATATCCACCTGGTACTTGGCGATCGTCGGGCGGGCGAGCGAGGTGCCGAGCAGGTAGCGGCCCTCGTACACGGCGCCGGCCCGCACCGCCGGAAAGACGTAGTTGCCCACGAACTCGTCGCGGAGGTCCTCGACGAACACCGCGGAGGCCCCGGAGGCGATCGCCTTCTCCGACGCGGCCTCGAGGTCTTCGTTCTGACCCACGTCCGCGATGACCGCGAGGACTTCGGCGTCGTAGTTCTCCCTGAGCCAGGGAATGGCGCAGGAGGTGTCAAGTCCGCCGGAATAGGCGAGGGCAATACGTTTGGGCATGGCGATACGGGTCCGAATCCGGCGCGCCGGATGGAAGGTGCGACAACGGGCTGCGTGAAACCGGAGCAGCGCGAAGGCCGGGAAACGCGCCGGGGCGCGGAGAATACTGTCTCGTGACCTTCTGGCGGCGCAGGAAACCGAAATGGCCATCGGGGGACGTCCGCTCCGATCCGTTCGGGGAGCAGCGCTTCCGCGAGGTCCCGGAGCCGGAGGCGCCGCCGGACGAGGAGTGGACCGGGCCCGACCCGGAATCAGGGATCCACGAACCCTGGGAGAGCGACGAGTTCACGCAACCGGAGGGCTCGGACGCCGGGGACTACGACCCGGAACTGGAGGAGGAGGAGGAGGAGGAGCGGCCCCGCGTCATCCGGGGCGTCTTCTTCGGCCGGCCGGCGCGGGGGGCGCCGGACACCGACGCCCCCCAGCCGCACGTCGTCTCCACCATCCTCTCGAGGAAGCCCGGGAAGGACGCGGCCCGGGCGGTCGCCCTGACGCTCGGGATCCTCGCGGTCGTGAGCGCGCTCTACTGGTGGGGGCCGCCGGGGTTCGCCGCCGCGCTCCCGGCGAGCGGCGAGACAGTGTTCGAACAGGGCGAGACCTGGCGCCTCCTGACCGCGCTCGCGGCGCACGCCGACGCCATCCATCTGCTCTCGAACGCGGTCTTCCTCGCGTGGCTGATCTACCTCTCCTACGGGGCGTTCGGTCCCAGCCTCTATCCGTGGAGCGCGGTGCCGCTCTCGGCGGTCGCGCTCGCGGTGACGCTCGAGGGGTACCCGCCGAACATCCGGGTGGTGGGGGCGTCCGGAATGCTCTATCTGCTTGCCGGCGCCTGGCTCACGCTCTACGTGCTGGTGGAGCGCCGCCTCTCGGTGGCCAAGCGGATCGTCCGGGTGGTCGGGTTCTTCCTCGTCGTCCTCGTCCCCACCTCGATCCGTCCCGAAGTGAGCTACCGGGCCCACGCGATCGGACTGTTCTTCGGCGTCTGTCTGGGCCTGGCCTACTTCCTGGCCCGGCGGGACGCGATCCGGGCGGGCGAGCGCTGGGAGTGGGACTAATCCTCCGGGCGGGAACGGGGCGTGACCGCGGCGGCGCGCTCGGAGACCTTGGTGTAGAGCCGGGCCAGGTTTCCGCGCAGGATCGGATCGTCGCGGAAGGCTTCCGCCCGCTGCACCGCCGGCAGCAGGGAGTCGGACTCCGGGTCCGGTGGCCGATCGAGGATCTCCCGCAGTTCGTCGAGTTCGATCGCCGGCCGGCGGGCGCCGCCCGCCTTCCAGCGCCGGGCGATGCCGGTGATCACGGACTGCCGGTCCGCACCGCGGAACAGCAGGAGCCGGAACGGGTCGGCCGCGAAGTGCTCGGCGATCAGGAGCAGGGCGCGCGCGAGGGTATCGGCAGGGCAGCCATACGGACCCAGGGTGAGGCGGCTGGGCGGAGGCACGAGCCGCACTCCCCGGCGGGCGAGGACCGACTTGGCCGACCGGGGCAGGTAGCCCGCGAAGAGCGCGGCGGGATAGAGCGCCTGGCCGGCGAAGATCTCGAAGAAGGCCCGCCACCGCCGCTGGTCGAGGACCGGCGTCTCCAGCAGGACCTCGGTCGGACGGAACCCGCGGCCCTCCACCAGGGCCTGCACCCTGCCGGGAACCACGTGCACCTGGCCCCGGGCGCGCCCCTCGAAGCCGTTCCGCGAGGCTCGCAGGAAGTCCGCCGCCCACCACGGCAGTCCCTCGCTCATTCGGCGACCGCCTCCGGGGCGAGCACCAGCACGTTCTGAAGCGCCTCGGAAGAGAGCGAGGTCAACCAGCCTTCTCCCGACCCGATCACCGACTCCGCAAGCGCGGACTTCCGCTCCAGGAGGTCGGCGATGCGTTCCTCCAGGGTGCCGGTGCACAGGAACTTGTGGACCAGGACGCGCTTGTTCTGGCCGATGCGGAAGGCCCGGTCGGTGGCCTGGTTCTCGACCGCGGGATTCCACCAGCGGTCGTAGTGCACCACGTGGCTCGCTCGGGTGAGATTGAGGCCGTAGCCGCCGGTCTTGAGCGAGACCACGAGCAGCGGCGGCGGATCCGCCGCCTCCTGGAACCGGGTCACGATGGCGTCCCGCTCGCGGAGCGAGACGGACCCGTGGAGCACCGGAATCTCGGCGTCCAGAACCTCCGAGAGATACGGAGTCAGCAGCTTGGCCATTTCCGCGAACTGCGTGAAGACCAGGGCCCGCTCCCCCTGCTGGACGACCTCGGTCAGGATCTCGACGAGCCGCGTCAGCTTCCCGGACCGGCCCGCCAGCGACCCGCCGGCCGCCAGGAAGTTCTCGGGATGGTTGCAGATCTGCTTGAGGCGGGTCAGCGTGCGCAGGATCTCGCCGCGCCGCGCAAAGCCGGTGTTGCGTTCGATCCGCTCCAGGCACTGGTCCACCGCCGCCTGGTAGAGCGAAGCCTGCTCGACGGTGAGGTTGCAGTAGACCCGGGTCTGGTGTTTTTCCGGCAGGTCGCGGATGACCTTGGGGTCGGTCTTGAGCCGGCGCAGGATGAAGGGACGGACGAGGCGGCGAAGTTCCTCGGTCGCCTCCGGATCCTGGGCGCCTTCCACCGCGGCCGTGAAGGTCCGCCGGAACGTGCGTTCCGGACCCAGGAAACCCGGGTTGAGGATCTCCATGATCGACCAGAGGTCGGTGAGGCGGTTCTCGAGCGGCGTGCCGGTCAGGGCGAAGCGGATCGGCGCCCTGAGCCGGCGTACCGCCCGGGTCTGCTTGGCTCCCGGATTCTTCAGGTTCTGGGCCTCGTCCACGATGAGGCCGCCCCACTCCACGTCGCGCAACTGGTCGAAGTCGCGGTGGGTGATCCCGAAGGAACACACCACCAGGTCGCTCTCCTCGAGCGCCCGCGACAGGTCGGCGCCGCGCGACCGTCCCGCGCCCTGGCGGATGTGGAGGCGCAGCGAGGGTGCGAAGCGCTCGGCTTCCTTCCTCCAGTTGGCGACGATGGAGTTGGGACAGACGAGGAGCCACGGCCGGTTCAGCCGGCCCGCCTCCTGCTCCCCGAGCAGGAAGGTGAGCGCCTGACAGGTCTTGCCGAGTCCCATGTCGTCGGCGAGACAGCCGCCGAGGCCGTGGTCCGCGAGCAGGCGCAGCCAGCCGTAGCCGACCCGCTGGTACGGCCGGAGTTCCGTCCTCAGGCCGGACGGCGGATCGAGCGGTCCCAACTCCTCCGCGGCGGCTTCCAGGGCGTTGAACAGCGACCCGATCCAGGCCTCGCCCTCGATCTGGGACAGGACCGGCGCCGTTCCCTCCGGCTCGAACAGGTCGGGCGCCGGCGAGGCGAGCCGGAGCCGCTCGCGAAGCGCGTCCCGCAGCATGGGAGACCGGTCCGCGTGCGCGCGCCGGCGCGCCGCCTCCGTGAAGAGCCGGTTCACGGCGGCCTGGTCCAGCTCCACCCAGGCGTCGCTCGCCCGCACCAGCCGCCGTTTGCCGCGGGTCAGCCGCCGGAATTCGTCCAGCGTCCAGGTGTGATCGTCGATCGCCACCTGCCAGGAGTAGTTCACCAGCGCGTCGAGGCCGACGCCGCCGTCGGGGGCGGATCCGCCCAGTTCCGCCGCCCTTACCGTGCGCGGGACCGGACCGAAGGAACCGGGGTCCGGCCGCACGGTGAGCCGCAGGGTGGGTTTGCGCCCGCGCCGCCCGGCGAGGGTGGGCGGAATGCGAACCTCGAACCCCTCGCCCGCCAGCGCTTCCTGCCCTTCGTGGAGGAACTCGTAGGCCTCGGCCGCCGATATCCGGACCTCCTCGGGGCCCGTGCACTCCAGGCCGCGCTCGAGCAACGGACAGGCGCGCGCCGCCCGGCCCAGATTCTCGAGGAGCGGGATCGCCGGGTCGGCGATTCCGAAGCGCCGGAGGTTCGCCGCCGCGTCGCGCGCGTTCCAGACTTCGGCGAGCGGCGCGAGGACCTCCCCGGCGGAGGCCGCGCTGCCCGCGTCCGGCGTCCGGGCGCCGGAATCCGGAAGCATCACGAGCCGGAAGCGGACCCGCCACCGGAGCGCGTCGGGGTCGGCCGCGAAGGGCTCGGTCCCGGACTCGTCGGCCGGGGGCTCGAGCAGGAAGACCAGTCGGGCGCCTCCGACCGCTCCCGCATCCGGATCCGCCATGCCGCCTCCGAGCGCGTTGTCCACGCGCCAGAGAGCTTCGGCGCTCTCGCCGTCGAGGCCGCCCGCGGCGCCCGAGAAGAGGTCGTCGAGGACGCGCTCGATGACTTCCCGCCGGCCCCCGGCGGCGTCCACCGCGCCCGGCGACCAGCCCAGGCGGCGCCCCGCGTCGCGAATGACGCTGTCGCCGAGCGCCACCAGATAGCCGCTGATGGCCGTCTCCGCGTCCAGTCCGCCGAGGGCCGCCGGCGGCGCCGCGAGCCGCAGGGCGTCGAGCTCCCGTTGCTGGGAGCCGAGATCCGCCTGCCAGACGGCAGCGCCGTGACTCCCGTTGCGGTCAACGGTGGGACGGAAGCGGCCGCGGGACAACAGTCCCAGCAGGAAGCGGCTGGCGAGGGACCAGAAGCGAAGCGACGCCGAGCGGAAGTCGGGATCGCCGTCGCGGGGCGCGCAGGCGGCGAGCGTGGCCGCCGCTTCGAGCGGCGCGAGCGTCAGCCCCGGAGCACCGGAGTCCGGCGGACCGGATTCGGGGGCGGGGGGCCCCGCCGGAGCCGGCCAGCGGTCTCCCACCCGCTGGCCGAGCCACGCGGAGAGTTCGTCGGGCGGCACGCCGGGCGCCCAGAAGTGCAGATGCCCGGCGGCTGCCAGCGTGGCTTCGAGACGGAAGGAAGGGGCCGGACGGGACAGAATCGGCCAGTGTACGACAGCCTGCGGTCCGCAGTTCAAGCAGAAACTTAACTGTTGTTGCTTTTCTGCGGAGCGGGTCTAGTGCGGCGCTTCGAAGCCGAACGTCGCGACCAGCGGACAGTGATCGGAGAGCCGGTCGCGCGCCGAACGGGGCGCCCCGTAGAGCACCTCCTCGAACGCTGCCGGAACGACTTCCCGCCCGCGGGGAGCGAAGGCCACGAGGTGGTCCACGTAGTGGTCGAAGAAGCCGTTCCAGCACGCGGGAGAACTGCCGGGAGGCGGGAGCACGAGCGCCTCACCGGGCAGGCCGGCCGCCGCCTCGTCGCCCGGACGGGACAGGAACCGGTTCCAGTCGCCGGCCACCACGGTCGGGACGTCCTCCGCGATCCGTTCGAAGAGCCAGCCCTTCAGGACGGCGAACTGCATCCGCAGGAAGCCGCACCGCGGCTCGCGGGAACGAAGCGGTTCGGCGTTGCAGCCCGACTGGAAGTGGACGGTAAGGAACCGGACCCGCTCTTCTCCCCGGGTAAGCGTCAGGTCCACGCCGTGCCGGTCGCGGCCCTGCGGCGACCACTCGACGACGTCGAGGTGCCGTTCGACGCGCCAGCCCGCGGCGCGGCGCACCACGATGGCGGTGCGCTGGGACCATTCCGGATCGGTCTCGCGGGTCGAAAGGAAGAGGTCCCAATGGTCCTCCGGGAAGATCCGGCGGACGGCGGCCGCGTTCTCGACCTCCTGGAGGCCGACGACCTCGACGCCGTGGTCCGTCAGCCGGGTCACCACCCCGCGCAGCCGCTCGAAATCGGCCTCGTCCCGCAGGAACCGGCCGCCGCGCTGGTTGCCCCGAAGCACCCCGTCGCGGATCCCGTCCCCCAACCAGGCGATGTTCCAGGTCGCGACGGTGATCTCGGTGGGAGGTTGCCCCGCAGCAACTCCGGACCCGAGCAGAACCAGGACGAGGGCCACCGCCAGGCGGCAGGAGCGCTTCACCGCACCCACCTTACAAGGACTCAAGTCGCGCGACGGCCTGGAACGCCGGGCCGTTGCTACAAGAATGCAGCCGTACGGGGTTGGCCACAACAGCCCTGGCGGCGCCGTCGGCCTGGAACGCCGGCTTCAGCCGGCACCGCGGCCCGCAGGGTCGCGGGCGGTTCGTCGCTGCCGCGGGTGGATTGGCGCGCGCAGCGGCGCCATCCCGGCGAATGAGATCCGTCCCGCCGCCCGCCTTCGGCGGGCTGTGCCGGCTGAAGCCGGCGTTCCGAGCCGTCCCGCCACGCGCTGGGGTCTGGCGTTCCCGGCCGTCGGCACCATCCGGGCTAGCTGGCAGGCGGGGCGTGGGCGACCCGGGGAGGGCGGTGCTGTTGCAGTCCGAACGGCCGCAGGTCCCACGGCTGCGGCCGGTCCAGGGCGAAGTCGGCCATGATCCGGCCCACCACGCCGCAGAACTTGAAGCCGTGGCCCGAGAACCCGGCGGCGACGAACACGTTGTCGTCGTCCGGGTGGCGGTCGAGGATGAAGTGCCCGTCGGGGCTGTTCGTGAAGATGCACGCCGTCATGCGGCGTGTGGGACCGTTCGCGCGGGGACAGAAGGCCTCGATCCCCTCGCGCAGAACGGCTTCGTCCTCCGGGTGGCATTCGCGGTCCATGGCGTCCGGGTCGGGAACCTCCTGCCGGAGGTGGTGGAACTTGCCGATCTTGAACCCCTCGCCCCGGTTGTTGGGGAAGCCGTAGAAGTTGCCGACCTCCGACTCCAGGACGAAGATGGGGAACCGCTCGGGGGCGAACGCCGGCGGGTCGAGCGGGTCGGTCCACAGCATCACCTGCCGGACGGGCCGGCACATCGGCCCCAGGACGGGCAACAACTTGCTCGCCCACGCGCCGGCCGTGATCACCAGCTTCCTGGCCTCGTAGCGGGCGTCCTCGGTGTCGACACGCACTCCCCCCGGGATCCGTTCCCAACCCCGCACCCGGACGCCGGTGGCGATGTCGGCGCCGAGGGCGCGCGCCGCCGCCGCGTGGACGGAGGTCGCCGTTTCGCTCTGCAGGTACCCCGCGTCCGGCTGGTGGATCGCGGCCATCTCCCCGGGGAGTCCATAGCCCGGGAAGCGCCGGTTGACCTCCCGGGCGTCGAGTTCCTCGAACGGCAGACCGTGTTCGGTGCAGGATTTCAGAGACCCCTGGACGATTCCTCCCGACTCCGGCCCAATGTCGAGGCCGCCGGTCACCCGCAGGATGGACTCCCCGGAGAGCTCTTCGAGTTCGCGCCAGAGCCGATAGCCCTCCCGCAGCAGCGGGACGTAGTGGGAGCCCTCGGAATAGGCGAGGCGGATGATGCGGGTCAGGCCGTGGGAGGAGCCGAACGAATGCGGGATGTCGAACCGCTCGAGCCCGAGCACCCGGGCGCCGCCCTTCGCCAGGTGGTACACGGCGGCGCTGCCCATGCCGCCGACGCCGATGACGATGGCGTCGTAGGGGGGCGATCTCATGAGGCAGCCGTTCCTGGTCGTCACCCGGCCAGCAGCCCGCCAGGGGCGCCGGCCGGGGACAGGTTGTTCAGGTTACCTCTGGTGTCGCGCGATGACCCCCCTACTCCTGGTGTGGTCCCGTGACCCGGCGGAGGCGGGCGACGGCGCCCGCGCCGGCGAGAACCAGCAGCCCGCCGAGAGCCGCGAGGGGAGTCGCCGCCCGGGCCCTGACCTCCCGCATCTGCTCGTCCACGAACCGGAACGACGGCAGCGCGGGCAGGACGTCGGCGGTCATCTGTTCGCCGGCGAGGATGGCGGGTACGAAAAAGGCTCGCCAGTGTTCCGCGAACTCGCGGACCTGGGACTGGAAGCGCGCGAAGCGCGCGTCTCCGGTGCCCGCGGCGTCCAGCAGCGCCTCCTGCGCCAGGAGCGCGGGCGACAGGAACCGGTAGCGGCGCACCAGCGTCCGCTGGGCGGCGAGGCGCTCGTCGTACACGCCGGTCACCTCTTCCAGCCGGCGATTCACCGCGTCGGTCGCGGCCCACGCCAGGGCGGCGCGGTTGGCCTCGTCGGCGGCCACCCCGCCGGCCAGCTCGGGGTGATCCTCGAGGTAGCGTGCCAGCAGTTCGCTCCGCTGGTTCACCGCCTCGTTCGAGGCCTCGCGCTGCGCGGTGATCATCTCCACGCGGGACGGCAACGGATGGAGCAGTCCGGCGGTGATGTTCACGCCGGCGGGGAGGACCACCACCAGCAGGAGCCAGGCGCCCACCAGTACGGTGGCGTTCCAGGCCGAGGACCGGCCGAGGCCGTTCACCCAGGCGGCCAGGGTGAACCAGAAGAGCGCGTAGGCGGCGACCGCCGCGCACCAGAGCGCGACCCGGCCCGGAGCCCCGAACCCGCCGCTGAAGAGGACCCCGAGCAGCGAGACGCCGAGCGCCAGCCCCATGACCAGGATCGCCCGGAAGGCCAGCTTGGCGCTCACCACCCCGCGGGCCGAGACCGGCTGCGAGAGGGTCAGCGCCAGCGTGCCCTGCTCGCGTTCCCCGGAGAGGACGTTGAAGCTGAGCGCCAGGATCAGCAGCGGCAGCAGATACACCACGACGAAGGCCAGGTCGAACCGTCCGACCAGCAGGTTCAGCGGGTTCTCGATCTCGCCGTTCTGCAGGAACGAGGACTCGTTGGTCTGGATGCTGACGTCGTAGTAGTAAGGCAACAGGTCGCTCTGTCCCACCGCGAGCGCCGTCAGCGGCCCGGGGTCCAGCACGGCGGTGTGGGCGCCCGCAGCTCCGCCGAGGACACTGGGGGACCGGGGGTCGCGGAACGGGGACGACGGCCGCCCGCCGTCCGCGATCCGCTGAAGCTCCGTTTCGAGGGTCTCGACGCGTTCGGCGTTGCCTTCCCGGGCGGCGGCGAGGGTCTCTTCCTGGAAGTCCACCCACGCCATCCCGTTCGCGAGCGCGTAGGCGAACAGGAGTGCGAACACCCCCAGCACCAGGCCGAGCGCGCGATCGGCGCGGAGGAGGCGCCACTCGTTTCGCAGGACGGTGCGCAGGGTCATCAGGCCACTTCCGCGCGCCGCACCAGCGACCCGGCGACGAGGAAGGCGCCCACCAGCCACAGACCCAGCATGGCGAGCGAGAGCGTCCGGTTCTGCAGCACCCACCCGAGCGAGGGAGCGTCGTACAGGAACGGCGGAACCTCGGCCCAGGAGTCCGCCGCGGCGAGGTAGGTCTCCCCGGTGCGGGAGTTCTCCGCCAGGTCCCCGTTCATCCGGCGCATCAGGTCGCGCCGGTATTCCTCCGCCGCGGTGGCGAAGTGCCGGTGCTGCTCGACGTCGGTTCCGGCGAGCCCCATGGAGAGGGTGCGTACCGCGAGCAGGGGCGCGGCGACGGAGAGGGCCTCGTGGACCACCCCCTGCCGCTCGAACCGGTTCCACAGGGCGCCGTAGTTGCGGTCGAAGATCTGGTTGGCGAACTCCTCGCTCTCCTGGAGGTAGACGCCGATGACGTTCACCGGAAGGTCGTCGACGGTCTCCACGCCGTGCTCCGCGAGCAGGCGGGCGGTCGTGTCGCCGCGGTCGGGCCGCTCGATCCCCGGAACGCCGGACCGGATCTCCCGCTCCATGGTGCGGGCGAACTCGACCGCGGACGGAGTGGGATGCAGCCATTTCGACAGGTCCACCGCGACGCGCGGGGCCACGAGCCCGTTCAGGACCCACACGCCAAGCAGCGCCACCAGCGCGGTGCGCGCCGACCGGACCCACGCCGAGATGGCGAGGGACAGGGCGACGAAGACCGCGAAGTACGCGAGGTAGCCGCCGGCCAGCACCGTGCCCCGCGCAAAGGGCGTGGCGGCCGGGCCCGGACTGCCGATGGTGATCGCGGCGCTCCCCACGATGGCCGCCGGAATCAGCAGCAGCGCGAGGGCGCCGGCCACCCCGAGGGCCTTGCCGAGGGCGAGGTCCCGCCGGGAGATCCCGGTCGCCAGGAGTTGTCGGAGGGTGCCCTGCTCGCGCTCCCCCGCAAGGGCGCCGAAGGCGAGCAGGATGATCAGCAGCGGCACCAGATACTGGAGGACCTGCGCCGCCGTGAGCGCCCCGAGCCGCTGGCCGGCGCTGGCGTCCTGCGCCGGGCGCATGAGGAAGTCGTTCTGGCGGTGGGCCTCCAACCAGACCGAGGTGCCGGTGTAGGGGTCGACGCCCTGGTCCAGGAACGACAGGGGAAGACGCGGCTTGAAGGCGTAGATGCCGTAGTGGGCCGCCGAGTGGGGGTTCTTCTCCCCCTGGGACTCCCAGTGGTCGCGCGCCGTTTCCTGCGCCGCGGCGTGGGCGGCTTCGGCCCGCCGGGTCTCGACCCACCCGCTTCCCAGCGAGACGAGCAGCAGCACGCCCACGATGGCCGCGCACCAGCGGAAGCGGCCGTCCCGGAGCAGGTCGGTGAACTCTTTTCTGACGATGTGCCGGATCATGAGCTCCCTCCTACTCCTGCATGTGGTCGAGGTAGATGCGCTCGAGGTCGGCGTGGCCGATCTCGTCGGTGCTCAGCTCGGTGACCAGGCGGCCGTGCCGCATGATCCCGATGCGGGTCCCCGACTCCTTCGCGCGGAACAGGTCGTGGGTGGCCATCAGCACCGCCACCCCCCGGCCCCGGAGCGTTTCGATCAACTCGGAGAACTCCCGGGAGGCCTTGGGGTCGAGCCCGGACGTCGGCTCGTCGAGCAGCAGCGCCTCGGCGTCCTTCGCCACCGCGATGGCGATGCCCACCTTCTGCCGCATGCCCTTCGAGTACTCGGCAACCCGGCGTCCGACCGCCGGGAGGGGCAACCCCACGTCCACCAGGATGTCGGTCAGGCGCTCGCTGGAGAGCGTCTCCCTACCGCCCAGTGCCGCGAAGTACTGAAGGTTCTCGAGGCCGCTGAGGTTGCGGTAGAGCATGACCTGCTCGGGGACGTAGGCGAGACGCCGCCTCGCGTCGAGCGCGTTCTGCGCCACGTCGAACCCCGAGACCCGGACGCGGCCGGCATCCGGCTCGATGAACCCGAGGAACAGGTGGATGGTGGTGGTCTTGCCGGCCCCGTTCGGGCCCAGCAGACAGTAGACCTCGCCTGGCTGAATGGACAGGTCGAGACCGGCTACGGCTTCGAGGTCGCCGTAGCGCTTGACGAGCGAGCGGGCCTCGAGGACGGGGTCCTCGAACTCGGCCGCGCGGATGGGAATGGGTGGGGCCTCGCCGGTGGCGGGGGTCTCCAGGACTGCCTGGGTTGACATCTGACTCTCCTCCCGGATGGGGGGCGCCGCTGCACCGAAGCGGGTGTGGGCGCCACAACAGGACGAAGCAGCCGGCCCGCGGGCCGGCTACGGCTGCTGCGGAGTCAGGCGGGAGGCGCCCGGGAACCGCCCCCCGAGGGCGTGATCCCGTGGGCGTGCACGACGGCAACCGGGACGACGGCCGTGAGCACGGCCGGGTCCGGGTTCGCCAGGAGACCGGACGCGGCGAAGGGCGCTTCCTGGGCGTGGCAGAGCACACAGTGCTCGCCGAGCCCATCGACCTCTTCGTGCAGATGCGGTCCGGCGCCGAAGGCCAGCAACGCGAGCATCCCGAGGGCGGCCCACGGGAGCATCCGGCGCCAGTTCGGCCTCATGCCGCGCATTCTTGGCGGTTCGGGCGGTAGCGTCAAGTTCCTTCCGGTTCGGGAGGGACAACCCGCCCGACGCGGCGGCGGACCCTCATTCAGTCAGGACGAACGTAACCATCCCGTGTCTGCGGCAGCTTGCGTCCGAGCAGGCGGGAAGCCACCAGCGTGCGCAGGACCTGCGCCGTCCCGCCGCCGATGGTGAACATGCGGGCGTCGCGGACCATGCGCTCAAGCGGCAGGTTGCGGGAATACCCGGCGGCGCCGAACACCTGCAGCGCGTCGTTCGTGGCCCTGATGGCGGTCTCCGAGGCCAGGATCTTGGCCTGGGCCGCCTGCTTCGCGTCGGGAAAGCCGTCCTTCCCGGCGCCGGCCGCCGCCCGCCAGACCATCAGCCGCGCGGCGTCGAGCGCCGTCGCCATGTCGGCCAGCATCCACTGCAAGCCCTGAAACTCGGAGATGGGCCGCCCGAACTGCTCGCGCGTCCGACTGTAGTCGAGCGCGAGTTCGTAAGCGCCCTGCGCGATGCCGAGCGCCACCGCCGCCGCACCGACGCGCTGGCCGTTGTAGGCGTTCATCAGGCTCGCGAAGGCGCCACGAAGACCTTCCGGCGGGACCACGATCATGTCGGCGGGCACTTCGAGATCCTCCAGCAGAATCTCCGTTTCGGGGAGGCCACGCAGGCCCATCGCGGGCTCGCGGCGGCCGATGCGGAGACCCTGCGGAGCGCCCGTTTCAGGGCAGCGAACGACCACGAAGCCTCCGATCCCCTGGTCGACCCCCTTCTCGAACACCCGGGCGAAGATGAGGTGGAGCCTGGAAACGCCCCCGCCGGTGATCCAGTGCTTTGTCCCGTTCAGGATGTACCGATCGCCTTTCCGGTCGGCGCGGGCGGTCATCTCGGTGGCCGCGCTGCCGGCGCCGGGCTCGGTGATGCAGATCGCGGGCTTGTCCCCCGCGAGCACCAGCTCGGCGGCGAGCTTCTTCTGGGCCTCGGAGCCGTACCGCATGATCGCGCCGATCGCCCCCAGGTTGGCCTCGACGACGATCCGGGCGGTCACGCCGCAGACCCGCGCCATCGCTTCGATGACGAGGATCGCGTCGAGGCAGGTCAGGGCGCACCCGCCGTACTCCCTCGGGATGGTCATTCCCATGAAGCCGGCTGCAGTCAACGCCTCCACGTTGGCCCAGGGGTAGGCCTCGGTCCGGTCCACCTCCGCGGCGCGCGGCGCGATCTCGCGCTCGGCGAGCGCCCGCGCTTCCTCGCGAAGCCGGAGCCGGGCATCCGAGAGCTCAAACATCGGCCGTCACCCGCGCCGGTTCACCTGGAAACGCGCGTCGCCCTGAGGGTCCCGAGCGCCAGTTCCACCCCGTCAGCCTCCCACGAAAACCGCACTTCGCGCCCGTCCTCCACATCGAAGAACGTCGCGTCGCCGGAGGGCCACAGCACCGCCCGCTCCCCCCGCCAGGTCAGCGCGAGCCCCCGCTCCTCCAGCTCGACCTCGACCTCAGTTTCGCTCTCGGCGACCACGTACGTCCCCACGTACCGCTCCCGGACGTCGGCCGGCAGGTCGACCGGCACCCGTTCCGCGGGCCGGGGCCCGGACCACCCGTATGCGTCCGCGACGGTCATGGCGATCTCGTTCGCCAGGGGGGACCCGGCATCCGAGTTCGTCATCACGAAGACGCCGTCGTCCCCGTCGATGGCCGCGGCGAAGGTCGAACGGAATCCCTGGTTCGAGCCCCCATGCCGGAAGCGGTCGCCGTCCTCGGAGATCCCGGGCCCGAGACCCCAGTTGTCCCGGTCCGGCGTCAGCATCTCCCGGGCGAGCACGCCGCCCAGCACCCGCGTCGACTCGCCCCGCCATGCCCGCTGTACTTCGCCGGCGTAGAGGGCGAGTTCGCTGGGGGTCGTCCACAGCCCGGCCGCCGCCTGCTCCGGGTAGGTGTGCCAGCCGCCCGGCACGGGGGTCCCGTCGGGGCGGTAGCCGGTCGCGATGTCCTCTTGACGCTCCGGCGGAATCGGTTGCTCGTACGTCGATCGGACCATGCCGATCGGATCCAGCACGCGGCGGCGCATGACCTCGGGGAACGGCGCGCCCCGGATGTCCGCGACCAGTTGCTGCATCACGGTGTAGCCGCCACCGGAGTACCGCCAGCGCTCACCCGGCGGCTGCACGACTCGCACGGGATCGGTGTTGCCGCGGCCGTCGAGCACCCCGGCCGTATCCGGGACCGCTTCGCCCGGTCCGTAGCCGGGGAATCCCGAGACGCTGAGCCCCGCGCGATGGGTCAGGAGGCCGCGGAGGGTCACGGGAGCCTCGGCGGTGAACGCGTTTGCCGGCACGCGCCAACCCGTGAGGTAGCGGTTGACGTCGGCGTCGAGCGCGACGCGGCCGTCCCCAACGAGTTGCAGCGCCGCGAGCGCGGCCACGGGTTTGGAGATCGACGCGGCCTGGAAGAGGGTCCGCGTGGTGACCGGCCGCTCCGATACGAGATCGGCGAAGCCGTAGCCGCGCGCCCAGGCGATCTCGCCGCCCTGGAGCACGGCGACGCTGACCCCCGGCACGCCGAGCGCCGCCATGCGGTCGGCGAGGGAGGTGCGGGGCGTGGGCTCGCCGCGGATGACGAAGGTCGGGAGCAGCGCCGACTCGACGTGGGCGGGGGATGCGTTGGGCGGTGATGCGTCCTGCACGGCGCCGCCGCACGCGGGCAGCGACGCGAGGGCGAGGACGAGGAGCGGGCCGTGGGGTTTCATGGCAGGAACCAGGGCGCCACGCGAAAGCCTTTCAACATGTAGCCGGCGTCTCCGCCGTGGACCAGGACTCCACCACGATTCGGGTTTCCCGGGAGCGCCGTCCACCAGGCGAGCTGCCCGGTGGCGCCGGGTGTCACGGTGCGGCCCGACTTCACCTCGACCGGGATCAGTCGGTCACCGGCGTCGATCAGGATGTCGATCTCGTGACCGGTGGCGTCGCGCCAGAAGAACAGCGGCGGGGTCCGCCCCTGCGCGGCGAACGCCTTGACGAGTTCGCTCACCACGAACGATTCGAAGACGGCCCCGCGCAGCGGATGGTGCTCCAGCGTCGCCCCGTCGCGGATGCCGAGCAGGTAGCAGACGAGCCCCGAGTCGAGTAAATGGAGGCGCGGCCGCTTGCGCAGGCGCTTCCGGAAGTTCCGGAAGTGCGGCGGCAGGGTAGTCGCCAGGTACCCGATCTCGAGGGCGCTCAGCCAGCGGCGGGCGGTCTGTTGCGAGATCCCGGTGTCGCTCGCCAGACCGTTCAGATTCAGTTCCGATGCGGTGCGCGCGGCAGCGAGCCGCAGGAAGTTCTCGAAGGCCCGGAGATCGGCGACCTGCAGGACCTCCCGGAGATCCCGCTCGACGTAGGTGCGCACGTAGTCGCCCAGCCATTCAAAAGCCGGCGCTTTCCGGTCGTGGATGGGGGGGTAGAGGCCTTTGGCCAGGGTGTCCCAGAGGCCCGGTGGAGGGGAGGTCGCGTCGGGTGGCACCGGTTCAGGGCGGTCCAGCGCGAACGGGTCGAACGGAGGCCGCCCCTGGAGCTCGGCGACGGAAAACGGGAACAGCCGGAGAATCGCGGTGCGCCCCGCGAGCGTCTGGGAAACCGTCTCCATCAGCAGCAGGTTCTGGGAGCCGGTGACGATGAAGCGGCCCGGACGGTTGTCCTCGTCCACCAGCCCCTGGAGGTAGGAGAGGAGGTCGGGCGCCCGCTGGATCTCGTCGAGGATCAGGTGGTCCGCTGCGGCGAGCAGTCCCCGGGGATCGGCGAGCGCCCGCTCCCTCACGTCGGGCGCTTCGAGCGACAGGTAGAGGTGATCGGGAAAGACGGAGCGAACCAGGGTCGTCTTGCCCGATTGGCGGGGCCCCGTCAGGGTGACGACCGGATTCGTCCGGGCCGCGCGCTGGAGGGCGGGAGTGAGATGACGCCGAACCACGTCACGAATCTTCTACGCGCTCTTGGGCTGTGTCAATTCCTCCATCGGATCATCAAAGTGACGATTCGATGTTCCAAGACCAAATCAGGTCGCGCAGGAATCCAGCCCGCGGCGGAGAGGGTGTCTGCCACACAATGCTGTAAAGTCATTGAATTTAGGAGTTTTATTCATCCACCATTCTGTAGTGGTCCCACGTAGCCCACCACCATGGCGTAGATTCGCGAACTGAAGGACTCTGCCTCGGGGACACGGGGACAGTAAGCGTTCGGTCGTGCCGGTATGAGTGGGGGTTGGTACTGGTAACAGGACGCGGTTTTGGCTATGGTGGAGGCCCATGGCGGAAGGCGAGCGGGGAGCCGCCCTGGTTCCGGCGGTTGCCGCGGGGGCGTGGGTACCGGTGCCGCCGGACTGGCGGCGGCTGTATGAGGAGGCGTGTGAGCGTGCCGAGGCGGCGGAGGCGCGGGCGGAGGAGCTGAAGCAGGCGGCGCTCGC
>CAYUVU010000375.1:0-4488 GCA_964448205.1 uncultured Acidobacteriota bacterium | reverse complement strand
GAGCACCAGCAGGACCACCCCGATGCCCCAGTTGAACTCGCGCGGCGGCTTGTAGGAGCCGGTCATGAAGACGCGCAGCATGTGCAGCCACACGGTGATGACCATGGCGTGCGCGCCCCAGCGGTGGAGTTCGCGCATGATGCCGAGCGGCACGTGCTCCTGCAGGTCCACGATGTCCGCGTAGGCGTATTCCACCGTGGGCCGGTAGTAGAACATCAGGAGCAGCCCGGTGAAGGTGAGCACCAGGAACAGGAAGAAGGTGATGCCGCCCATGCACCAGGTGTAGCGGAGCTTGATGCCCGCCTTCCGGGACTTCACCGGATGCAGGTGCAGGAACACGTTGCTCATCATCACGAGCGCCCGGTTCCGATTGCTGACCGGCTTGCCGTGACGGAAGATCGAGGTCCAGACCTGCGAGTCCGTCGCCTCCTTCCAGGCGGCGGAGAGAGGGGCGAGGATGCGGTTCAACATGACGCCCCGACCTTTCGCTTACGTGAGGGAGAGGAAGGAAGCCGGGTCGTTCCACTGACCCGCTTCGAACTTGAAGAGGCGCGACTTGTCGATGAGGACCTGGCCGTCCTCCGCGAGACTCACTCCCACGCGCTCCAGCGGCCGGGGCGCCGGTCCCTCGAAGTTGATCCCGGAGGCGTAGAACCCGCTGCCGTGGCACGGGCACTTGAACTTGGCCTCGGCCTCGAGCCAGTTCGGGGTGCATCCCAGGTGGGTGCAGATGGTGGAGAGCGCGTAGATCCCCTCCTCGTCCCGGACGATCCAGACCTGGTAGCGCTCCTTGAAACGGGTGTCGACGACCCCGATGGCGAAGTCATCCGGGAACCCGGCCGTGAAGGTCGAAGGCGGCTCGGTGAGCACGTTCGGGAACATGAACCGGCCCGCCGCGGTCAGGCCGGCCGCCATCGCGGCCGTGAACATGCCCCAGCCGATGGCGAGGAACGGAAACTCCCGGCGGGTGACCTTTTTCGCGGCGCCGGCGGCCCGCCGGGGAGCCGGTTTGGGGGCTGCCGGTTGGGCCGGGGGATCAGGCATTGCTTGGAGTTCGAGAAATTCTGGATCGGCGCGGGATTCTAACGGAAGCCCTCCGAAGTCGAGTCATGGATTCGTAGCCGCGGGCGGCGTCTCAGCGAGGCGCCGGCTGCCTCGTCCTCCCCCCGCCCGCGAGGGCCGAGAGCGCGGCCTCCCGGACCTTGAGATCCGGATCGCCCGCCGCCACCTCCTCGAGCCGGGCCCGGACCACCGGGGTCTCGAGCACGCCCGCCGCCTGCACGGCGCTCAGCCGGGCGAGCGTCCGCTCGCCGTCCAGCATTCCCGGCACGTTCGCCCAGTAGTCCGGTTCCATCATGCCGAGCAGCCGCTCGGCGGCCGCCTCGTCGCCGATGCGGGCGAGCGCCACCACCGCGTTCACCGCAACGTCCAGCACGGGATCGTCGACCGCCCGCCGGAGCGCCTCGGCGCCCGCGGGATCGCCGATGGCCCCGAGACCGTAGACGGCCATGGTGCGGAGTCCCGCGTCGTCGGCCCGGCTGGCGTCGCCGAGGGCGGAGACCGCGGTGTTGCCCCCGATGGAGCCGAGCGCCCAGGCCGCGTAGACCCGCACCGTCTCATCCGGATCGGCGAGCGCCGCGGCGAGCGCCGGAACCGCCGTCGCCTCGGAAAGGGTTCCGAGGGCGAGAGCGAGGTACTGCCGCACCCAGGGGTCCGCCGGCGGCGCCGCTTCGCCGAAGGCCCGCACCAGGTCGGGTCCGAGGGCGCGGAACTCCGCGGGATCGCCGTGCTGGATGCGGTTCGCGAGTTCGAACGCCGCCTGGCGCTGCTCCCGGTGTCCGCCGGAGCGGATCCGCTGGAGCTGTTCCTCGGCGGTGGTGTCGTCGGAGACGAGCCACGCGAACCCCAGGAAGATCCCCACCCCGAGGATCACCACCAGCATGGGGATCACGAAGAACTGCAGCAGCGTCCGCGCGAACGAAACGTCGCCCGCTTCGGGCGGCGGCGGAGACGGCTCGGTCATGGGACGGGTCTGACCACCCGTTTTATAGCGCCTCGAACTCGCCGATCTTGACGAGGTCGCGCTGGATGCCCTCGAAGGTCGGGATGTCCACGGTCTGCATCGGGTCGGTATAGGCGGTGTCCGGATGGGTGTGCACCTCGAGCAACAGCCCCGAGGCGCCGGCGCCCAGGGCGGCGCGGGCCAACGGACGGACACGGTCGCGTTCCGCAACGGCCCGCGACGGGTCCACCAGCACCGGCAGATGGGTCATGCGCCGCACGACCGGCACGACGTGCAGGTCCAGCAGCGTCCGCCTTTGGCCGCCGGTGCGGATTCCCCGCTCGCACAGGATCACGTCGCGCTTCTCCCGGGCCAGCAGGGACTCCGCCGCCATGAGCCACTCCTCGACGCTCGCGGACGGGGCGCGTTCCACGATCACGGGCTTCCCGAGGCCGCACGCCACGTCGAGGAGCGCCTCGTTCTCCATGTGACGGGCCGCGATCTGGACGCAGTCGACGCGTTCCGCCACCTGCTCCGCCGAGCGCGGATCGATGACCTCGGTGATCACCGGGAGTCCCGTCTCTTCGCGGACGCGGTCCAGGGTGTGCAGCCCCTCGTCGCCGACCCCGCCGAAGTGATACGGACCGACCCGCTCCGCCCACAGGCGCGCGCGGAAAGCGTGGGCGCCCGCCTTCTTCACCGCCCGGGCGATGTCCAGGGTCCTCGCCTCGGTCTCGACGCTGCCCGGCCCGGCGATCACGACGGGCTCCGGACCTCCGACCGCCACCCCGCCGATCTCGACGACCGTCTCCGCCGGATGGACCTCGCGGCTGACCAGCTTGAACGGCTTGGTGACCGGGATGCAGCGGGCGACCCCGGGGAGCCGGATCAGGAACGAGGGGTCCACCGGACCCCGGTTCCCGGTGACGCAGATCGCCGTCCGGTCGGCGCCCGGCACCCGAAGCGGGGTGAAACCCATGTCGCGGATCGCGGTCTCGACGCGCGCGCACTGCTCCTCCGTGGGGGCCGTCTGCATGATCACCAGCATGATTGCTTCCTCGGCCCCCTTACCGGTTTGCGGTAAGTCCGAGCACGGCGGAACGGTAACCGGCGATCAGGCCCGCTGCATCACCCTCACCCCGATGCAGGCGTTCCACGACCCGCGCCAGGTGGCTTCCGACGACCGCGATCCGCGCGCCGGCCTCGAAGGCGCGGACGATCTGCTCCCGGCTGGAGAGGCCGAACCCGAGACACACGGGAACGTCCACGGTTTCCGCCACTTCGGTGACGCGCCGCAGGACCGCGGCGAACCCACCGTGACGGACTCCCGTCACGCCCTGGAAGCCCGCGAGGTAGACGAAAGAGGAGCCTCGGGCGAGACGGTGCAGGCGCGGCCCCGGCGTGAGGGGCCCCGCGAGCTCCACGTGGCCGAGCCCGGCGCGCCGGCAGGCCCGGCGTAGCGGGGCCGCCTCTTCCAGCGGAATGTCCGGCGCCAGCAGCGTGGACGCCCCGGCCTGGCTCACGGTGTCCGCGAACCGTTCGTAGCCGATCCGGTGCACGAGATTTCCGTAGACCAGGAGGTTGAGCGGAATGCCGGGACAGGACTCCGCGATCCGTCCGAGGAGCTGGAATCCGCGCCGGGTGGACGTCCCCCCGGCGAGCGCCCGCCCCGTGGCCGCCTGGATGGCCGGCCCGTCGGCCGCCGGATCGCTGTAGGGAAACCCGATCTCGAGCATCCCGGCGCCCGCCGCGACGGCCGTCCGAGCCAACTCCACGCTGAGGTCCGGAGTTGGATCGCCGAGCATCAGGAACGGCGAAACCGCCGGTCCCCGCCGCATCGAGGCGCGGAGCGCGGCCACGCTCATGAGGACCGGCCCAGCGCGAAGTAGGTCTCGAGGTCCTTGTCGCCGCGGCCGCACAGGTTGAGGAGCACCCGCGCCCCGGCGGGAATCTCCCCCGACTCCCGGGCGCGCAGCACGAACGCGAGCGCGTGCGACGGCTCGAAGGCGGGCACGATCCCCTCGGTGGCCGACAGCACCTCGAAAGCCGCCAGCGCTTCCTCGTCGGTGGCGGCCACGTAGCGAGCCCGGCCGGTCTCCTGGAGATGGGCGTGCTCGGGGCCGACGCCGGGGTAGTCGAGCCCGGCCGAGATGCTGTGCGGTTCGAGGATCTGTCCCTCGTCGTCCTGCAGGATCATGGTGCGGGCCCCGTGGAGCAGGCCGGGCGTGCCGCGGACCAGGGTGGCCCCGTGGCGGCCGCTGTCCAGTCCCGCTCCGCCGGGCTCGACGCCCACGAGCCGCACCGGCTTGTCGGGAACGAAGGCGTGAAAGATGCCGATGGCGTTGCTGCCGCCGCCCACGCACGCCACCACCACGTCGGGGAGCCCGCCGAACTCCCGCCGCCACTGCCGCTTCGCCTCGCGGCCGATGACCGCCTGGAAGTCGCGCACCAGCCGCGGGAAGGGATGGGGTCCCGCGGCTGGTGCG
>CAYUVU010000374.1:0-28707 GCA_964448205.1 uncultured Acidobacteriota bacterium | reverse complement strand
GTAGCGTCCGGGTTCCTGTATGGTCTCGACGAAGCGGGCGGAGAGGCGGTAGGGCCGCTGAACCGCGTTGGAGTGGCTTTGGGTGGGCATCACATGGGAGACATGAACTGTGCGGGAACGACGGGGCTTCGGGCGTTCGCGGCGGGAACAGTATAGCACGCTAAGCCGTTGAAATATGGCATGTTTAGAGGACTACCGGGGCACTCTTTGGAACGCCTCGGAACAGGCAAAGTGCGGTGCTCCGCGCCGCGCACGGCGTGACCCCCATGCAGCCCCACGGTGCGGACGACTCTCAGTTATCGACCGGAGCTGGGAATCCGAGACCCCCGATATCGACCGGAGCTTCCGTCGCCCCTTCCTATACTCCGGGAGACGCCATGGATGCCGCTGCAGAGCCGCGTACGCCGGAACCAGAAACCGCCGGGGACGGCCGGTTCGAGGCCCGGGTCGTCGGGATGCACTGCGCCGGATGCGTCGCGAGCATCGAGAAGGCGGTCGGAGACCTTCCGGGGATCGAGGGCGCGGAGGTGAGCCTGCTCACGGGTGACCTTTCGGTGAGCCTCGCGGACACGCGGCCCATGGACTCCGACCTTGCGGCCGACATCGCGGGGGCCGTGGAGTCCGCCGGCCCGTATCGGGTCGAGACGGCCTCGCCGGCCGCCGTCGCCCTGCGCGAGGACTCCGCGGTCGGCTCCCATTGGCGGGACGGGTTCCTTCCCGTTCTCGGGGCCCTGGCGCTCGCCGGCGCGGCGATGGGGGTTGCGATGAGCGGCTTCGGGGCGTCCACCGCGGGGCGCCTCGCCCAGTTCGCGCTGGCGACCCCCGTTTGCCTGTTCTTCGGCTGGGCCTTCGTCAAGGCGCTCGGAACCTCGCTCCGCAACTGGACGTTCGGCATGGACAGCCTGATCGGACTCGGCGCGGGGGCCGCATACACCTCCTCGGTGGTGGCGCTGGCGGCGGGCGGCGCCGGGATGCTGTTCTTCGATACCGCCGCGCTCATCGTCGCCATCGTCCGCCTCGGCCGCTGGCTCGAGGACCGCGCCCGGGGACGCGCCACGGATGCCCTGACCGAGCTGCTGGCCTTTGCTCCCGACCGGGCGCGCGTGGTGCGGGACGGCGTCGAGCGCCTCGTGCCGGTGGCCGAGGTGGGCCGGGGCGAGCACGTTCGCGTGCGCCCCGGAGAGCGGGTGCCGCTCGACGGACGGATCGTACGGGGCGGCGCGGCGATGGACGAGTCGCTGCTGACCGGGGAGAGCGTGCCCGTTGAACGGACGGTTTCCGACCCCGTCGTGGCCGGGGCGATGAACCTCACCGGGGCCGCGGAGATCGAAGTGACCCGCCCCGCCGCCGACAGCACGGTGTCCCGGATCGCCGCGGCGGTCCGGAAGGCGCAGACGGAGAAGATCCCCATCCAGCGCACCGCGGACCGGGTGGCCGGAGTCTTCGTCCCCGCCGTCATGGCGGCAGCCGTCCTGACCATCGCCGCCTGGCTGCTGGCGGACGGCGCGCTCGACTTCGCGCTGGCCCGCGGGGTGGCGGTGCTGGTGGTGGCCTGTCCCTGCGCCATCGGATTGGCGGCGCCGATCGCGGTCCTGGTGGCCACCGGGCAGAGCGCCCGGCAGGGAATCCTGTTCCGCTCCGGCGGGGCGCTGGAGGCCCTCGCGGCGGTGCGCGCGGTCGCGCTCGACAAGACCGGAACCGTGACGACCGGGACCCCCGTGGTCGTGGCGGCGGAACCCGCGCCGGGCTGGAGCCGGGAGGAACTGCTCCGGTTGGCGGCCTCGGCGGAACAGGGATCGGAACATCCCCTCGGCGTGGCGCTCGTCGCGCATGCCCGCGAAGAAGCGATGGATCTCCGGACGCCGGAGCGCTTCGAGGCGCTCCCGGGACGCGGCGTCACGGCCATGTTCAGCGGCGGGAACCGCGCGTGGGTGGGGAGCGAGCGTCTGCTCCGGGAACGGGGCCTGACGGTTCCCGAGAATCTTGGCGGGAGCGGCGCCTCCGGCTGGTTGCGGGTGGCTTCGGAATCGGACGGCCGGACCGAGTTTGCCGGGAGTATCGGGTTCCGGGACCGGCCGCGCCCGGAGGCGGCGGACCTCGTCCGGAGACTCGGTGACGACGGGCTTGCGGTCTCCCTGGTCTCGGGCGACGAGCCCGCGGCCGTGGCGGCGACCGCTTCGGAGATCGGGGTTCGGAACGTCGAGGGAGGACTCCTCCCGGACCAGAAGCTCTCCGCCGTGGACCGTCTGCGCGAACGCTACGGCCGGGTGGCGATGGTCGGCGACGGGATCAACGACGCTCCTGCGCTCGCGCGAGCCGACGTGGGGATCGCGCTCGCGCAGGGTACCGAGATCGCGCGGGAGGCCGCCGGAGTGACCCTGATGCGCCCGGACCTGCGCCTCGTGAGCGTCGCGGTGCGCCTTGCGCGCCGCTCGCTCCGGATCATCCGCCAGAACCTGTTCTGGGCCTTCATCTACAACGTGGCCGCCCTGCCGCTCGCGGCTGGCGTCCTCTATCCGGTGACCGGACTGCTCCTGCCGCCCGAAGCGGCCGCGGCCGCCATGGCGCTCTCCTCGCTCACCGTGGTCGGAAACGCCCTGCGGCTCAGAATCGGATAGCGCGCCGCCGGTTCGAAACAGCGCTAGCGCCGGGGCGGGCGCCGCTCGCGGGACCGGGACCGGGACCGGGGGCGATCCCGTCCCTCCTCGAGGGACGGCGCCCGCGCGATGACCTTCCGGGCGAGCCCGTCGATTCGTTTCAGCGTCTCCACCGCGGGCCCGGCCAGCGCCGGCCCGGCGGCCCGCGCGCGCTCCAGGATCCGGGTCGCCGCCTGCGCGTCCTCCCGGAGGACGGCGCCGCGATCGGCGGCCCTGCCGGCCTGCAGCGTGCGCTTCAGGTGCTCCGCGAAGTCAATGACCCCGCCCTCCGACGACACGGGGGCGCGGGGTTGTGCGAGGGCCTCCAGCTCGGCCAGGAGTTCCGCGAGCCGCGAACCGAGTTGCTCCTGGTCGAGGCGCGTCCCCGCGAAGGAGTCGGGATCCTTCTCGAACGCCTCCCGGAGACAACCGAAGAGAGCGCCCTCGGTTTCGCGGGCGAGGCGCCCCGTCGAGCGCCGGAGGCGCCGGTACTCGTCCCAGAGCGAGATGGCGGCGTCGCGCCGTTCCTCGGCCGGCTGAGCCGCGAGTTCGGCGATGCGGGCGCGGAGGCCGGCCTCAGCTTCGCTCGGCGGGGCGGTTTCGGGAGCACGGGTGTCGGGTTTCGCGTCACCCGCCGCGTCCCGAAGGCGGTCTCGCGCCCCGTCGCAGGCGCCCCGGAACTCTTCCCAGAGGCGATCGCCCTCCTTGCGCGGGACGGGGGGCGACTCCTTCCACTCGCGCATCAGGTCGCGAACCGCGTTCCGGACGGTCTCGGCATCGGTCTGGTCGAACAATGCCTTCGCCCGGGCGATCAGTTCCTCGCGGACCGGGATGTTGGGAGCGAACTCTTCGTAACGCTTTTTCCGGAGCGCCTTCAGTTCGGCGAAATAGCGGTCGTTCGCGGCGCGGAACCGCTTCCAGAGGCGCTCCGAGCGCTTGCCCATTCCCTTGGCGCGCTCGCGCCATTCGGGCATCAGCGAGCGGATGTCGGCGGCCCTCCGGGGGTCGGCGCTCTCCGCGATCTCCTCCGCCTTTTCGACGAGCGCGCGGAGCCCGTCCAGTTTTTCGCCGAGTTCGCGCTCCGCGGCCTCCCGCAGGGGGCCGATCCGTTCGAGGGCAGCTTCCCGGACCTTGCCCCATTCTTCCCAGAGTTCCTGACCCCGATCGCGTCCGGTGTGGCGAGCCTTGTGCCAGGCGCGTTCGAGCGCGGCGAGTTCGCGGTCCACGCGCTGGAGGTCCTCGACCTCGGTGAGCGCCCGGGCCCGGCGAATGAGCTCCGCCTGTTCTTCCAGATTGGACCAGTGACGCCACTCGCGCACTTCCCGGGCCTCCCGCAGCCGCGGCATCAGCGCGGCCTGCAGCCGCTGGAACCGGGTCTGCCGCTCCGGTCCCACCCGGCGCCAGAGGGAGGCGTCGTTGCGGAGCGTCCCGAGCTCGCGCAGGGCGGCCTCCCCCGCATCGAGCGGAAACGGGTCCGACGATTCGAGCGAGGCGAGGCGTTCCTCGAGTCCGGTGATCCGGTCCTCGGCCTTCCGGGCCTGGTTCTCGCGCGCCGATTCGGCGGCGTCGAGCGCGGTCCCCGCTTCCGCGGCGGCGGTCCGGAACCGCGCGGCGTCGGGTGTCTCGGATGGCTCCAGGCGATCGAAGCGGCGTCCGAGACGCACGAGCTCCCGGCGAGCCTGGGCAATCTCGGGGCCGGAGGGATGCTTGCCGAGGGACTTGGCCAGGGCAACCGCGTGGTCCGCCAGTTCGGCGACCTGGAACTCCCGGATGCGGGCCTTCTTCCGCTCGAGCGCCCGTTCCCGCGCGCGCTCCGTCGCGGCGCGCAGCCGGACGCGCATCTCGTGGGTGGCCGGCAGCCCCTCCAGGAGTTTCCGGCACTCGCGTTCGGCAGCCTCCAGCTCGGGCAGGCCGAGGGTGTTTTCCGCGTCTTCCAACCGGGTGAGGATCTCCCCGGCCGCCGGCGGCGGATCCGGCGGGGGCGCGGCCGCTTCGGCGGGTGCGCGTTCCCCGGCGTCGGGCAGGACCGCGTCCTCGGGATAGACAAGACGAAGCCGGCGTTCGTCACGCGACCCGCCGCCGTCGGGGCTGCCCCGCAACGCATCGAGCCGCGCGCCGAGTTCGTCGGCCACCGGCCCCGAGGCGATTACGGCGTCGGCCTCCGCGAGCAGGCTCGCCCGGTGCGCCGGACTGGCCGGATCGGCCTCGGCGAGGCGCTCGAGGAGGCCGCCGAGGGTCTTCTCCCGCGCCTGCACCCGTTCCGGATGATCGGCGGGCAGCCGTTCCTCGGCCCGGCGCCGGGCCAGCCGGCGCACGCTCTTCGAGTTGCTGCCGGTCGCCGCGGTGAGCAGCAGCTCCGGGTCCTCGAGACGGCGGACCGCAGCCTGGGCGCTCTCCCGGTCGTCGGCCGCCACCGCTACCTGCAGGAGGCCGGAAGGACTGGAGATGGCCTCGAGGGCGTGGCTTCGGAGACCGGGTTCGGCGGCTCGCCCGGCTACCGTCGCGAGGGCCGCATCCCGGTCGGCCGCTTCCGGGGGAACGGCGGTCAGGCGCGCGAGCGCCTCGGCGCGGATCGCCTCGAAGTGGGCTCGGCACGCGACCTCGGCGACGGCGCGCAGCGGAGCGAGAAGCCCGAGCGCCCGCCGCGACTCCTCCTGGTCCCGGTCGTCGGCGGCGATCTTGACCAGGAGCGCCTCGCTCCGGGACCGGGCCAGCCGGCGGGCGGTTTCATCGCCGGCGCTGTCCGTCAGTTCGAGCAGCACCCGGGGTGCTTCGAGGCGGCGCACGGCCTCCTTGCGGACGCGGGCATCGGGATCCGAGCGCGCGAGATCCGCGAGGGTGCCGGTGTCCTCGGGAGGGTGCCTCTGGACCGCCTTGAGGCGTACGGCGGCGTCGCGGCTCTTGATCGGCGTGGCGAAGCGTTCCAGAACGGACATGTGAGGTCTCGGGAGGCGCGAGAATATAGAGGCTTGGAACGGGAAAGGACCGGCAAAAGTCACGGGTGGGCCGCCAGGCTCGAAAGTTCGCGCTGCGAACGGGATCCGGGAACCCGGGAACGGGACGGAGTTTCGGGGGTGCGACCGGCGGGCGGAAAGTAGGCTTCGCTCCTTGAAGACCCGCCCGGAGATGTCCTCGCTCGCCTGGCCCGGCGCGGTGCTGGGCACGGTGATCGCCCTCGGGTTGCTCGACCAGCAGGTGGTCACCCCGCTGATCGCGGCCCTCGCCGCGGGACTCCGGGTCGGGGTGGCCGAGGTCGGCCTCGCCATCTCGGCGTACTCCTTTGCGGCCGCCCTCGCGGCGCTGGTCATGGGCCCGCTCTCGGACTCCCGCGGGCGCCGCCCCTTCCTGCTTCTCGGCGCCACCCTGATGCTGGCGTCCGCCGTCGTGATCTCCCTGACGCCCCACTTCGCGGCGTTCGTGCTGGCCCGGATCGCTTCCGGGTTCGCCGGCGGCACGATCGCGGCGCTCGCCGTGGCCTGGGTCGCCGATCTGGTGCCGTACCGGCGCCGGGGCAGGGTCATGGCGTTCCTCATGGGGGGAGCGATGGGGGCCGCCATCCTGGGACAGGTCGGGGCGGCCTTCGCCGCCGGCCGTTTCGGCCATCACGTCGTCTACGGGGTGATCGCGGCCCTCGCGGCCCTGACGCTGGCGATGCTCCTCGGGCTCCCGGAAACGCGGTCGCGGGAGAACGTTCGGGGACCGCTCGTGCGAAAGCTGGCCGGCCACCTGGAGTTTCTGAGGAGTCCGGTCCACCGCACGGCGGCGTTCGCCGCGTTCTGCATGTCCGGGAGCCTGGTGGGGGTTTCCGCGTACGCCTCGGGGTGGCTCCAGGAGGTGCGTGGGTTTTCGCTGGAAGAGGTGGGGGTGCTCTATGGGGGACTGGGCGCGGCGGTGATGGCGGCGCAACTCATCGCCGGCCCGCTTGCCGACCGGCTGGGCAAGCGCCGCTTCAGCGTGCTGGTTTCCGGCGCCGTGGCGATGATGACCCCGGTCCTGCCGTGGCTTGCGGGGACCCCGCTGGTCGTGGCGCTGCTTGTCTTCGGGTGTCTCGCGGTGGCCCGGATCGCGGCGTTCACCGCGCTACGCAGCGAGTTGGTGCCGCAGAGCCGCCGGGCGAGTTTCCTGGGGTTTTCGAACGTGTTCTCGCAGTTCGGCATCGCGGGGGCCGTCGCGGCGGGCGGACTGCTCTATCCCTATGGGTTCGAAGCGGTCTGCTGGCTGATGGCCGGTCTCGGCGTCATCGCGCTGGTGCTGATCGCGCGAGTGCCGGAGCCGGGACCCGTGGCGGAGACGGCATCCGCGGACGGATGACCCGCGCCGGGAATCGCCGCCCGAACACGCGGCGCATTCTGTGGGGGCTGGCCGCTTTCGTCCTGCTGATCGCGTTGTCCCTCCCCACCGCCGTGGGAGTGTTGCTCGCCAGTTTCTCGGGGACGCGTCCCCAGGACCTGGAGGACCGGGCGACGCCCGGGGACTACGGACTGTCCTACCGGACCGTCCTGCTCAGGAGCGAAGACGGAGTGCGGCTCGCTTCCTGGCTCCTGAGGGCGCCGCATCCCGCCGGGTGTTCCGTGGTGCTCGCCCACGGCCTCTTCCGGTCGCGCCGCGAGGTGCTGGACCGCGCGGCGTACCTGGCGGCGCGCGGGTGCCATGCCTTGACCCTTGACCTCAGACGCCATGGCGACAGCGGCGGAACCCGCACCAGCCTCGGTTTTCTGGAGGGGCTCGACGTGATGGCGGGGGCCCGTTTCCTCCGGCGGGAGTTTCCGGAGACCCGCCTCTATCTCCTCGGGGTCTCGATGGGCGGGGCGGCGGCGGCGCGCGCGGGCGCCGCGATGGCGGCGGACGTCGCCGGGGTCGTCCTCGACAGCACCTTCAGGAACGTCCCCGAGGTGGTCGACCGCTACGCGGCCCTGCTGGTGGGGCTGCCCCCGTTTCCGGCCGGGGACCTGACCCTGCTCGGGCTCGAGCTCACCGCCGGTTTCGACCCGCGGGAGATGGACGTGGAGCGATTCTCCGCGCGCCTCGGGGAGGCGGGGGTCCCGGTCCTGGTGATTGCCGGCGACGAGGACCGGAGAGCGCCGCTCGAGGCGCAGACCGCCGTCTTCCGGGCGAACGGCCATCCCGGGAGCCGGATGGTCGTCGTCGAGGGCGCGACCCACGGACGGCCGTGCCTTCGGAAGCCCGCCGCGTGCGAGGCGGCGCTCGCGGAATTCCTGGACCTTCCCCCGGAGGAGGCCGGCACGGCGGCGAAACTGCTCTACGATCCCGGTGCATGAGGGGAAACGGCGCCTCCGACCTGAACCTCGAGCGGAGCGTTCACGGTCTCGTCCACGAGGCGGCGCGCGCCCTCCAGCTTCCGGAGGGGCTCCTCCAGCAGATCTGCGTCACCGACTCGATCTACTACACGCGGTTTCCGGTCAAGTTCGGGGACCGGGTGGAAGTCTTTTCCGGTTGGCGGGCGGAGCACAGCCACCATCGTCATCCCCTCAAGGGGGGGATCCGCTACAGCCCGCTGGTGAACCAGCAGGAGATCAGCGCGCTCTCGGCGCTGATGACCTACAAGTGCGCGATCGTGAACGTGCCCTTCGGCGGTTCGAAGGGCGGCATCGCCTTCGATCCGCGCCGCTACAGCGCCGAGCAGGTGGAACGCATCACCCGCCGCTACACCGCGGAGCTGATCCGCAAGAACTTCATCGGCCCCGGGGTCAACGTGCCGGCGCCCGACCTCGGGACGGGAGCGCGCGAGATGGCCTGGATCGCGGACACCTACGACGCGATGCATCCGGGCGGGATCGACAATTTCGCCTGCGTGACCGGCAAGCCCGTCACCCAGGGCGGCATTCGCGGGCGCGAGGACGCCACCGGGCGCGGGGTCGTGCTGGGGCTCGCCCGCGGACTCGAGTTCGTGGAGGACTTCCCGGGCGCCGGGCTCAGCCGCGGGCTGCCGGGCAAGCGCGTCGCGATCCAGGGGTTCGGCAACGTCGGTTTCCACACGGCCGACATCCTCGTCCGGCGCGGCGCGAAGGTGATCGCCATCGGTGAGTGGGACGTCACCATCGTGGCGCGCTCCGGGTCGGGACTTTCGGTGGCGGACCTCCTGGAATGGCGGCGGGAACACGGCACGATCAAGGGATTTCCCGGCGCCGAGGAGGAACTGCCGCCCGAAGCGATCCTGAGCGTGGAGTGCGACGTCCTGATCCCGGCGGCGGTGGAGAACGTGATCCACGGGGAGACCGCGCCGCTCGTGAACGCGAAGCTGGTCGCCGAGGCGGCGAACGGACCCACGACCCCGGAAGGCGACCGCATCCTCCGGGAGCGGGGCATCCCGGTGATCCCGGATGTGTACCTGAACGCCGGCGGGGTGGTGGTCTCCTACTTCGAGTGGGCGCGAAACCTCTCCCATATGCGCTTCGGGCTGCTCGAGAAGCGGCTCGAAATCGCGAACACGAACGCGTTGCTGAACGCCGCGGAGACGCTCGCCGGCAAGCGGCTGAGCGTGGAGATGCGGCAGAACCTGGTCACCCAGTCCGACGAGAAGGAACTCGTGGTGAGCGGGCTCGAAGAGAAGATGACACAGGCCTACGACGAGATCCGGGACGCGCGCGCCCGGTTCCCGGAAAGCGGCACGCTGCGGACCGCGGCCTACGTGGTGGCGCTCGAGAAGATCCGCCGCTCCTACGAGGAACTCGGGATCTTCCCCTGACCCGGCTGCGCCCCCGGCGCCTCCCCTTCCGATGACGATCGCCAATCAGCTCACCGTTCTCCGGCTCTTGCTGGCCCCGGTGGTGGTCATCTGCATCCTCTACGGGCGCTTCGGCCTCGCGCTCGGAGCGCTCGTGCTGGCCGGCCTGACCGACATGATGGACGGGCCCCTCGCGCGCCGCCGTGGGGAGAACAGCGACCTCGGGGCGCTCCTCGACCCGCTCGCGGACAAGGTGCTGATCGTGTCGGCGGTGGTGACCCTGGCCGCGCCCCTCGAGGCCGTCTCGGTACGCATCCCGGCCTGGGTCGCGATCCTGGTGCTGTCCCGGGACGCCACGATCCTGTTCGTGGCCGGGGCCTACAACCTGGCGGTCAAACGGCGCTATTTCACCCCCAGTCGGCTCGGGAAGGCCGCGACCGTGATCAACGTGGTGGGAATCCTCTGGTTCCTGGTCGCGAACCTGCTGGAACTGGACAGCCTCGTCACCCCGCTGCTGCTGGCGGCGATGGTGACCCTCACGGTGATCACCTCGCTCCAGTACCTCTGGCGGGTTCGCCTGTTGTAACGGCCTGCGCCAGGCAGGGGGCGCGGAGGCTCGGCTTCACGACCCGCGGCGCCGGAGCTGCGGCAGGAAACCGAGCGCCGCCAGCCCGGCGCCGGCCAGGCGGAGCAGGGGGTCCGGGAGGAGCAGGAGGAGCGCCGCCGCGGCCAGCAGAAGCCGGATGGGCCAGGAGACCGCGCGAACGCCGTGTCCGTAGAGCGCGAGCGCGACCGCGGCCATGGCGACGAGGCCGCCGGCGAACGCCACCCCCTGCGCCGGGCCCAGGGGCTCTCCCGCACCGGGAAGCAGCGGGGTGTAGGCCATGAGCAGCGGAACCATGAAGAGTCCGGCGGCCAGCCGCACCGCCTGGAAGGCGGTCGGCATGGGACGGCCGCCCGCCACCCCCGCTCCGGCGAAGGCGGCCAGCGCAATGGGAGGGGTCACGTTGGACGTCTGTGAGAGCCAGAAGAGAATGAGGTGCGCCGTCAGCAGCGGCACCCCGAGCCCGGTGAGCGCGGGCGCGGCGACCACCGCGACGACGATGTAGGCGGCGGTCACCGGCAGACCCATCCCGAGCACCAGCGCGACCAGCGCGGACAGCCCCAGGGCAGGGAGGAGGGCGCCCTGGGAGGCGCTGAGCAGGAGTTCGGCGAACTGCAGGCCCACGCCGGTCTGTCCGATCACCCCGACGACGATCCCCGCCGCCGCGCAGGCGAGGGACACCGGAACCGCGGTGACGGCGCCCTGCGCCAACCCCTCGAGCAGTTGCCTCGGTCCCACCCGCGTGCGGCGCCGCAGCGCGCCGGCCACCACCACGGCGAAGCACCCCGCGGCGCCCACCAGCGGGGGCGAGTAGTTCATGAGGAGCAGCGCCACGACGACGGCGACGGCGGCGAGGAAGTGGGCCCCCTCGGCCAGCGTGGCGAGAATTCCGGGCCGCGAGGGCATGGCCTCGATTCCGCGCCGGACCGCGAGTCCGTGGACGAAGAAGAGGGTTCCGGCGAAGAACAGCACCGCCGGGAGAAGCGACACGAGGACGATCCGCGGATAGGGAGTGTTCGTGAGTTCCGCCATCAGGAACGCGCCCGCCCCCATGATCGGCGGCATCAGTTGGCCTCCCGTCGAGGCGGCGGCTTCGATGCCGCCGGCCTCCTCGCGCGAGAAACCGAGGCGCTTCATCATCGGGATGGTGAGCGCCCCGGTGGTCACGGTGTTGGCGATGGCGGAACCGGAAACCGAACCGAGCGCCGCCGAGGCCACCACCGCCGCCTTCGCCGGCCCGCCCCGCGCCCGGCCGGCGGCGGCGAAGGCGAGGTTGATGAAAAAACGGCCGCCGCCGGTGCATTCGAGCAGGGCGCCGAAGAGGACGAAGACGAACACCGTGCTGCTCGCCACGCCGATCGGAAGGCCGAAGAGCCCCGCGCCGGTGAAGACCTCGAAACGGATGATCCGCTCGAGTTCGAAGCCGCGGTGCGCGAGGATGCCGGGAAGCGAGGCCCCGAACGCGTTGTAGGCGAGGAAGACGGCGACCACCGAGGTCATCACCGCGCCCACCCGGCGGCGGGTGGCTTCCAGCAGCAGCGCGATCAGGGCGACCCCGGCGGCCAGGTCGGCGGCGTCCAGCCCGTAGAGGATGTGGTCGATCCCCTGCCGGTCGAAACGGATGACCATGATCCCCGCGGCCACGGAAAGCGAGGCCAGCAGGAGATCGGCAATGCGCGCCCGCCGGGGACCACCGGCGGCGCTGGCCAGAAAACCGAGGGCGAGAATCCAGGTCAGGTGGATCGGCCGCATCCAGGTGGCCCCAAGGGTGCCGAAGACGGCCTGCCAGAGTTGAAAGAGGGAGAGGGCGGCGCCGGTCAACAGGACCGGGAGCGACAGGGCGGGCCGCGGCTCTTCCGGAAGCGCGGCGGTCCCGGCGGAACCGGGAGGGCTCTTCAGGGGATGCTCCCCGGCGCTCCGCCACCGCGGGCCCGCGCTTCCTCGTAGAAGGCTCTCGCTCCCGGATGGAGCGGGAGACTCCCGACGTCCCCGAGACTGTCGACCTGGATGAAGTCCGCGTTCCGGGTGACCGACCGGAACTCGTCGCGGCCCGCCAGGACCGATGCGGTCAGCCGTTTCGCGAGATCCGCCGGCAGGTCGCGGTGCACGAAGAGGATGTTCCAGAGCGAGGGCGCCAGCGTCGGCGCGTCCACCCCGCGGTAGACCCCGGGCGGGACCTCGATTCCCCGGTACGCGCTGTTGGCCGTCTCGACCGCGGCGATCTCCTCCCGGGTGAACGGCACCAGCACCAGGTCGCGGGTGAGTCCCAGTTCCACCACCGACGACACTCCCAGGCCCGCGGCCAGGAACACTGCGTCCACGGTTCCGTCCTTGAGGCCGTTGATGCTCTGGCTGTAGTTCATCTGGCGAACCCGGAACTCGTCTTCGGCGATGCCCACCGCGCGCAGCACGTTGCGGGCGGTCACCTCGTTCCCGGACCCCGGGGGCCCGAGCGACACCCGTTTCCCGCGCAGGTCGGGCACCGATTGCACGTCCCGGCCGGCGACGCTCAACAGGTGGACGATGTTCGGGTAGATGCGGCCGAGAACCGCGAGCGGGAGGGGCTCCGGGAAGCGCCCGGCGCCCCGGAACGCGTCGGCGACCGCGTCCGCCTGGCCGAAGCCGATGTCGCTTTCGCCCTTGGCGACCTGAATCAGGTTCGTCACCGAACCGGCGCTGACCTCCGCCTTGACGACCAGACCGGGAAGGTCGCGCGTCCAGCGGCTCGCCAGCGCGCCGCCGAGCGGGTAGTAGACGCCCGCCGTGGTCCCCGTCGCGAGCGCCAGGGGCCGCGGCCGCTCCTCGGCGCACCCGAAGAGCAGGGCCATTCCCGCCGCGCTGGCGGCGAGGCGCAGCGAACGGCGCCGGCTGGGAAACACGGTGAACGAAGTCTATGGTCGGGGCGCGGAGTCCGGGGCGCAGCCTGCGCTCAGGACTCCCCGGAGGCCTCGCCCGGCTCGTCCTCGCGAGCGCTCGCCGCGGGATCCAGCCGGCGCCGGAGCCGGTACAGGAGATCGAGCGCCTCCCGGGGACTGAGCTGGTCCGGATCGCAGGACCGCACGGCGTCGGCCACCTGGCTCTCGGCAGGTTCGAGCAGTGAGTAAGGCCCGCCCGGTTCGGGCGCGGGCAGCCGTGCCCCCCGTCCGTCGAGGCCCCCGGTGAGGCCCTCCAGAACCTCGTGCGCCCGGTGCACCACCGAGCGCGGGACCCCGGCGAGGCGCGCCACCTCGATGCCGTAGCTGCGGTTCGTTCCTCCCGGCGCCACCCGGTGCAGGAAAACGATCTCGTTCCGATGTTCCCGTGCCTCGACGTGGAAGTTGACGACTCCGTCCTCAGCGCTCGCCAGCGCGGTCAACTCGTGGTAGTGGGTCGCGAAGAGCGTCTTCATCCGCAGGCCGGCGTTCCTGGCGATGTGCTCGACGATGGCCCAGGCCAGCGAGAGGCCGTCGTAGGTCGCGGTGCCGCGGCCCACTTCGTCGAGCAGCACGAGGCTGCGGCTGGTCGCGTGGTTGAGGATGTAGGCCGTTTCCTCCATTTCGGTGAGGAACGTGGACCGGCCGCGCGAGAGATCGTCGGACGCTCCGACGCGCGCGAACACCCGGTCGACCACGGGGAGGCGGGCGGATTCCGCGGGGACGAAGGAGCCCATCTGCGCCATCACCGCGTGGAGCGCCGTCTGACGCAGGAAGGTGGACTTCCCTCCCATGTTGGGTCCGGTCAGGATCATCAGGAACCGATCCTCCCCGAGGCCGAGGTCGTTGGGGACGAACTCTGCGGCGGACAGGGCTTCGACCACCGGGTGTCTCCCGGCGCGCACCTCGATCTCGAACCCCTCGTGCACCTCGGGCTTCACGTACCGGTGGGTGACGGCGATCTGCGCGAGACCCGCGGCGACGTCCGCTTCCGCGAGGGCGCCCGCCATGTCCAGGATCTCGCGGGCGGCGTCCCGAACCTCGTCCTCGAGCTCCCGGAAGAGCGAGGCCTCGAGCCCGGCGATTTTCTCGTCCGCCTGCGCCACCCGCGCCTCGAACTCCTTCAACTCCTCCGTGACGTAGCGTTCCGCGCCCACCAGGGTCTGCCGGCGCACGTAGTCCGGTGGAACCCTGCCGGCCTGCGCCTTGGGGATTTCGATCGTGTAGCCGAAGACCTGGTTGTGCTTGATCCTGAGGGCGGAGATCCCGGTGCGGTGCTTTTCGCTGGTCTCCATGTTGCGGATGCACTCGCGGCCGTGGAACCGGAGCCGCCGCAGTTCGTCGAGTTCCGGCGAAAACCCCTCCCGGATCACGCCGCCGTCCCGCGCCAGCACCGGGGCCTCCGGCGAAACCGTCTCCTGGATCCGTTCGAGCAGTTCGGGAAGTTCCCGGATCCGCGTCCGGATTTCCCCGATCGTGGGCGCCTCGGCGGGCTCGAGCGCGGTCCGCACCGCGGCAGCGGCGCGCAGTCCGTCGGCCACCCGGAGGTACTCGCGGGGGCCGGCGATCCGGAGCGCCACCCGCGAGGCGAGCCGCTCAAGGTCGGGAGCGCCGGCCAGGGCTCCGGCGACTTCCTGCCGCAGCTTCCGGTCACGGGTGAACGCGTCCACCGCGAGATGACGTTCGCGGATCCGCTCCGGGTCGAGCAGCGGGTGGGCGAGGCGCCGCCGCAGCAGACGGGCCCCCATGGCGGTGGCCGTCCGGTCGAGGGTGTCGACGAGGGTGGCGCCGGGCGGACCTCCCGATTCGGCCGACAGCGACCGGAAGAGTTCCAGGTTCCGCTGGGTCAGGTGGTCGATCTGCATGCGCCCCGAGGTGTCGAGGCGCTTGAGGCTGCCGAGGTGGTGAAGCTGACCGCGCTGGGTCTCCGCCAGGTAGCTGAGGGCGGCCCCCGCCGCGGCGACGGCGGCCGGGGTTTCCTCGATGCCGAACGATTCGAGCGAGAGCGTCCCGAAGTGGCGGCGCAGGGTGTCGCGGGCGTGTTCGAACTCGAACCACAGGTCGGGGCGCACCGTGAGCAGCGGCAGATCTCCGAGAACCGGCAGGAGGTCCCGGGGCGGGGCGCTCTCCGCCATCAGCAGTTCGCGGGGGCGGAAGCCGGCCATCGCTTCGGCGCACTCGCGCTGCCGGCTGTCTCCGGAGAACTCGGCGGCGGTGAACTCCCCGGTGGAGAGGTCGACCCACGCGGCGCCGAGGCGAGGACGGCTCCGGGTTCCGGACTCGGCCACCACCATCAGGTACGCGGCCTCCGACCCCGCCAGATAGGCCGGCTCGAGATACGTCGAAGGGGTGGCGACCCGCACGATCTCCCGCCGTACGGGTCCCTTGGAGAGGCCGGGCGGCTCCACCTGTTCGCAGACCGCGACCCGGAAACCGGCGCGGACGAGTCGGGTGATGTACCCCTCGGCGGCGTGGTACGGAACCCCCGCCATCGGGATTGGTTTCCCCTCGGCATCGTTCTGCCGGGACGTGACGGCGATCTCCAGGACTTCGCCGGCCGTCCTGGCGTCCTCGAAGAACACCTCGTAGAAATCACCCATGCGAAAGAACAGCATGGCGTCGCCGGCCTCCCGCTTGAGGTCGAGGTACTGCTGCATCGCGGGTGAGACGCCGCGTCCTCGCGGCTTCGGGCGCGTCGGGCGGGCAGCGGTCCCGGCCGGCGGCGGCTGGACTTCGGGGAAGAGCCGCGGGGCCGTGGTCACGCCGCGATTGTGTCTCGGAGCCGGTCCCTCCGGGAAGGGGCAAGAAGAAGGGGACCGCGATGGCGCGATGGCGGCCGGCGGCCGGCGGTCCGAATAGGATTCCGGGCGCCTTGCGAGAGTGGGATCCCGAGTCCGTGGCGGCCGCACCGATCGCGGGGCCGGTGCTGGCGCTCGATACGACGGGCACGCTGGGCAGCGTCGCGCTGGCGCTGGCCGGCCCGGGCGGCGCCGTGACCGCGGAGGCCGTCGAGACGTTCGAACCCTCGAACCGCCATTCGCGGAGCCTCCTGCCGGCGATCCGCCGCGTCATGGCGCAGGCGGGGTTCGAAGCCTCCGACCTCGCCCTGCTGGTGGCGACCCGGGGGCCCGGTTCGTTCACCGGTCTGCGGATCGGCCTCGCCACCGCGCAGGGGTTCGCGCTGGCTGCCGGAATCCGGGCCGCCGGGGTCTCGAGTCTCGATGCGGCCGCCCTCGCGGACGCGGCCGCGAGCGGTTCCGCGATCCGCCGGCTGGTGGTCGTGGACGCGCTGCGGGGTGAACTCTTCGCCGCCCTCTACGACGGGGCCGGTCCCGACGCCCTCGTTCGGGGCCCGTGCCGTCTGCTGCCGGAGGACGCCGCGGCCTGGGCCGGGGAACACGGCGCCGCGCGGATCTGCGGACCGGCGGTGCTTCGCTATCGCGATGCGATCGGCCGAGGGAGCCCGGACCTCGAGATCGTGGAAGCCCGGCGGGCGCTCGCGCCGGCCGCGCTCCGTCGCGGGCTTCAGGCGGCGCGCCGCGGGGAAACCACCCTGGAGCCGCTCTATCTCCGGGAACCGGATATCCACGGCCGTTCCGTTACGCTATAGATACAAACAACCTGTGGACAGAGTCACGCGGCCCTCATCGTTGCGTTTCGGTGGAAGCGCACTCCGGCCGGATCGGCCAGCCGGGGCTCCTGCCCCGAGCCCCACCCGCGCCGGGACAGCCGGCGTTTTCGGTGTCCGCGTCGCTTTCTCCACGGGCGACGCGGCGACGTTTGTCCGAAGCGGTTCCGGACCCACGGTCCGGATGGCTTTCTGGAGGCCTTCATGAAACACGAAGATCAGATCGAGACCGATACCCGCGCAGCCGCCGCCCCGGAACCGGCGGCCTCACCCGCGGCGGCGCCCGATCTCGAGGAGTTGGTCCGGCGGCACCGGGAGCTCGACGAAAAGCTCGAGGAACTCGCCAAGTACGGCCACCTCTCACCTCTCCAGCAGCACGAAGCCGCGGTGATGAAGAAGCGCAAACTGGCCCTGAAGGACCGGATCGCGGCGCTCGCCGCCTCGTCGTGACGGCCCGGAACGAGCGGCGCGCCTGACCCGACCCACGACGCGGCTACCCGCCGCGTAGCCGCATGAGACTGCCGATCGCCCCGGAAGGCAGGGTGTTCGTGGCGGTTCCGCTCGTCCTGGCGCTCCTCGCGCTGGCCACGGCCGGCGCCGGGGTCTTCGGCTGGGTGGGCTGGACGCTGCTTGCCGGAGCCGGATTCGCCGCGTTCTTCTTCCGGGATCCGGAGCGGCGCGCGCCGGGCGATGCGGCGGCGATCCTGGCTCCCGCCGACGGCCGGGTCACGGAAGCCGGACCCGCGGCGGAAGGCGAGCCGGGAACCCAGCGGGTGAGCATTTTCCTGTCGATCTTCGACGTCCACATCAACCGGGCACCCGCCGCGGGCGAGGTCCGGGCCGTGCGCTATCGTGAGGGCGAGTTCCGGGCGGCCTTCCGGAAAGACGCCGCCGCGCGGAACGAGCGGAACGAGTTGGAGATGACGACCGAGCGGGGCACGATCCGGATCCGTCAGATCGCCGGAGTCGTCGCCCGGCGCATCGTCTGCCGGGTCGGGGCCGGCGACCGCCTGGCCCGGGGTGATCGGTTCGGACTCATCCGTTTCGGGTCGAGGACCGACCTGCTCCTGCCGGCGGGCGTGACTCTCTTGGTCCGTCCCGGAGATCGGGTGCGCGGCGGGTTGAGCGTCATCGGGAAGTGGGAATGAAGCGCCAGCGACTCCGGACGCGCCGGGGAGTGTTCCTGCTTCCGGCGGTCTTCACCGTCGGCAACATCTTCCTGGGATTCTTCTCCATCGTGCAGAGCTTCCGTGGGGAGTTCGCCAGCGCCGGACTCATCATCGGTTTTGCGATCCTGGCGGACGTGGTGGACGGCCGGGTGGCGCGGTTCGCGGGCGCCACCAGCGAGTTCGGCCGGGAACTGGATTCCCTGGCGGACGTGGTTTCCTTCGGGGTGGCGCCGGCGGTCCTGGCGTACGCGTGGGTGCTGCATCGCTGGCCCCAGACCGGATGGCTGGTGGCCGCGCTGTTCACGATCTGCGCCGCCGTCCGTCTCGCCCGGTTCAACGTGGGGCGGCTGAGTACCGATCCCCGCTACTACACCGGGATGTCCTCGCCAGCCGCGGCCGCGGTGATCGGCGCCGTGGCCTATTGGCATCCGGCGCCGCCCGGGAGCCCGCTGGCGGCGGCGGCCTGCCTCTTCGGGACGCTCGGGCTGGCCCTCCTGATGAACAGTCCGGTGCGCTATCCGAGCTTCAAGAACCAGACGGGACGAAAACCCCAGTCCCACCGGATGCTGGTCGTGCTTGCGGTCTTCATCGTCGCCACCATTGCGGAACCGGTAGCGATGTTCCTGGTTCTGGCCTTCGGATACGCGGCCTCGCCGTTGATCCGCGGGATTCGCGGGCTGGGAGGGCGGTTCGTCCCTTCGTCCGCAAGCGGTTCCCGGAAGCCGGACCCGCTGGCGCTGGGACGCGCCGGCTCCCGGGGGAGCGGGGACCGGCCGGCGAACACTCCGTAGCGGGCCGCGAGGATCACGGGTCCCCGGGGAGCGGGCGCCGTTCACCTGGTCCAGGCGGTGAACTCGCGGATCTGCCAGCGGGGGGGTGAACCGGCCGCCGGCCCGGCCGCGACCCGTTCAAGACCGATGCGGAAGGCCTCCACCACGTAGCGGTCGGTGCCGGTGGCCATACTGGTCCATTCCGGAACGAACAGCACATAACCGCCGTCCGCGGAGCGGCGAATCGAGGGTGGCCGCTCCTGATAGCCGATCGGCGTGCGGTTCCGGAAGAACCGCTCCAGCCCGCGCCGCAGCTCATTCCCGGAAGCGCTGCGGCGGGTTTCCCCGCTGAGCGCCACGAGCGCCCAACCCGACGGATAGAGACCCTCCAGATGGCGGGCGTCGGCCTCTTCGAACGTACGCCGGAACCGCCCGAGAATCGCCTCGAGATCGTCCGGGGGCGGTGGTGCGGGAGCGCACATGGCCGACGCCAGGATCGCCCCGGAGAGAAGCCGGAGGATGCGGAGTGCGTTCCGTGGTCCGTTCCTGGTGCTCATGGCGCGTCCTTCTCGCGGGGGCCGTGCACCGGAAGCTCCACGACCAGGAGGAGTCCGGACCGGCCGTCAGCGCGCGGGCCGGCGCTGACTCTCCCCCCGTGCGCTTCGGTGAAGCGGCGGGCGTTCGCGAGCCCGAGCCCCGATCCGCGAGTCCGGGTGGAGAACGCGGCGTCGAAAATCCGGTCGCGGAGGCCTTTCGGGACCCCGGGGCCGTTGTCCTCGACTTCGATGCGGATCCAGCGGTCACGGCGGACCGGGAGCACCCGCACCGAAACCTCCGCCTCCTCCGGTGGGATCTCCGGAAAGTCGAGGGTCGCCTCGACCGCGTTCTGCAGGAGGTTCTCGACGATCCGCGCCACGATCTCGGGATCGACCCGCGCCGCCGGGGTCGGCGATCCCTGGAAAACGACCCGCGGCCGCGCGTGGGGCCGGCGATACGGGCCGACGGTGTCCTCGACCAGGCTCGTCACGTCCGTCTCGTGGAGCCGGAGGGGGGCCCCGAGGGCGGAGAACTCCGAAGAAATGCGACGGAGGCGTTCCACCTGACTGAGGATCTCGGAGACGCCTTCGTCCACCGCCGCTTTCGGGTCGCGGCCGCGCGGCTCCCGGAGCACCCGGCGGATGTAGTCCGCCGCCAGTCCGATCGGGGCGAGGGCGTTCTTGATGTCGTGGGCGACGCGTCGGGCGAGGTCCGCCGCCGCTTCCTCGCGCATCTGCCGGCGGACGTCGGGAATCCGCCGCACCAGCCGTTCCACGCTGGCCGCGAGCAGGCGCAGCTCGGTCAGCGTGCCGTGCACGGGAACCCGGGCCCGAAGATCGCCGTCGGCGATCCGGCCGGTGGCCTGCGCGAGGCCCCGGACCGGGGCGGCCAGGCGCCGCGCGACCAGCGCGGGCAGCACGATGGCGAAGATCAGCGCCAGGGATCCGCTCCCGAGAATGAGCGTCCGCTGGATGGCCCGGACGCTCTCGAGGCGGGCGGCCTCGTCCGCGGGCAGCGGGACGGCGAGAAGCAGGGGACCGTGCAGGCGGGCCGGCGTGTCCAGGTGGATCCAGACGATCCGGTAGCGGAGCGAGCCGGCTTCCTGGATGCTCAGGAAAGGGCCGGGAGACGCGGAAGGGAGGACCGCCGCGGGCGGAGGACGTGGCGGAAGGAGGCCCGTCTGCGCCAGTTCGGGACGGCTGACCGCGACCAGTTCTCCGCCGTTGTAGAGCGCCGCGTCCGTATCGAGCTGGTCCGCTGCCTGGGCGAGGCGCAGCGCGAGTTCCTCCCGCGGAATCAGCGGATCGAGGGCGGCGAGCTCCTGCGCCACCCGCTGCACCGAGAACGACCGCGAGACGGCTTCCCGGTCGCTGGCGGACTCGAGCAGCACTCCGAGGCGCTGCTGCGCGAAGACGGCGACGCCCAGGATCGCAATGAGGACCGCCGCGGCCAGCGCTTCGGTCAACTGCATCTGGAAACTCCGCCTCCGGAGAGGGCCCTCCCGATGGGGGAAGAGGAGGCGGGCGCGGGCGGCGACCGCCACCAGGAGGGCGATCAGGGCCGCCAGAAAACCCCAGCCGAGGAGGGCGCCGGCGTGGTCGGCGAGTCCGGTCCGCCGCCAGGAGATCACGAACGCCTCGCCGTCCACGAGGACACCGAGTGCGATGCGCTGCTCGTTCGGTTCCAGGGGGAGGGTGGAGCGGCGGCGGAGCCGGAGGTCTCGTCCGCGGAACACGGCGGGGGCCGCGTCACCGCGGAGCAGAAAGTGATCGGCGATCCCCGCGGCGCGGGGCAGGAAAGGGATCTCGGAGGTGCGGTCGGCCACCCGGAGCGTCACGCTCGCGCCCGAGGGGAACCGGCGTTCGGTTTCGAGGACCGCCTCGATGCCGGAGGCCGCTTCGCACTCGGGGATCGGACTCCAGCGAGGGGGAGAGGGCGCGGACGACGGAGGGTCGGGCCGGCGGGGCAGACCCACCCCGAACCGGGAGCGCTCCCCGGCCGCTCCCCGGACTTCCAGCGCGCTCGCGACCGTCAGGCGGGGGAGCCCGGTGGTCAGCCACAACCGGTACGCGGTGTCCGGACCGAGCCGGGCGAGGGAAGCGGCCTCGCCGTCGAGCGTCCGCGTCGCCTCCTCGAGTGCGTGGCAGACGGCGAAGCGGTGCCTCAGGGTCTGGACCGGCGCCGCGTCCCGCGCGTAGTGCTCGCGGACGTTGTCCTCGTGCCACGCCATCGCCGGATAGAGGAGGACCCCCGGAAGCGCGAAGAGCAGGAAAGCCACGAGGAAGGAGAATCCGGGTTCATGGGAAAGCAGCGGCTGCCGGAGATGCCGCAGGGAAAGCCGTCCGCGGCGCCAGAAGGCCACCACCGCACCGGCCAGCAGGGGAAACCCGGCAAAGAGCAGGGAACCGCCCGGTAGGAAGGCGACCGAGACCGCAACGACCGCGGCGGCAGCCACCAGTACCGGAACTTCGGGCCGGAGGAGGCTCTGGAGGAGCAGCAGAAGTCCAGCGAGTGCGAGCAGCAGGGCGACCCAGCCGAGGACCTCCGGCCAGCGGGTGTGGAGGGCCCAGGTCGGGGTCAGCAGCGCGCCGCCCGAAAACCCGGCGCTGCGGACGAGCGCGGCGGCCACCACCGCGGCGCCGCCGGCGCCCAGACCACGCAGCAGGGAATGGATCCCGCCCGGCGTCCTGCTGCCCGAGCCGGGGCGGAGCCGGACGGCGACGATCCGCGCCGAAAGCAGCACCGCGGCCGCGGTCACGACCCCCATGAGCGGCGAGTCGCCCAACACCGGCAGGAGGTGGGGATCCGAGAGGAAGGCCGGCAGCGCGGCGCCGGGGCCCGACGGGAGGGTCCCGAGCAGCGCCGAGAGGTCGAATCTCAGCGTCCAGATCGCCGCCAGCGTTCCGAGGTCTCCGGAGCGCCGGAGATAGGGAAGGGCGGCGAGGGTCCCGAGCAGGAGCGCCAGGGTCGCGTAGAGCGCGGCCTCCGCCTCCCGTTCCGCGCGGCGCGCTGCCGCCGGGGCGACGGCGGTGCTGGCGGCCCCGAGCAACTGGCCGTCGTAGGCCCGGAGGGCGAAGTAGTAACGCTGCGCATCCCCGGAGCCGTCCACGAAACGGTCGCCGCGCCGCTCGAAGAGCTGGGCCAGCGCCTCGAGGTCCGCGGCGCCGTCGAGAAACTGGGTCTCGAGCCCCCTCCCGGCGGCGAACTCCAGCGCGGAGAGCGGCGCGGCGCCCGAGGAGGGAGGGGAGGCCTCCCGGACGGGCACTTCCACGGTGACGACCCCGAGCAGGTTCCGGGTGCACTCGGCGGCGGCCAGGTAGCCGCGCCGGCCCCCCTCGCTGTAGGCGAAGAGCGGAAACGCCGGGTCGGGGCAGCGCTCCTCCCGGACCCCGTCGGGAAAGACCCCGGAGAGGGCCTCTTCGAAGTCCGGGTTGCCTCCCGACCACGCCACCGGACGCAACTGCCGGTCGTAGAGGGTTGCGCCACCGTCGCCGATGGCGGTTCCGGGAAGCGGCCACTCCGCGAGCGCGCGGAAAGCGCGGGACTCGGTGCCGCCCGCATCCGAACCCTCCAGCGCGGCGGCGACCGGCGCCGTCCGCGCCACCAGGTAGGCGGCATCCCCCACCTCCCGGGTGAGGTCGGCGAGAAACGCGTCCACCCGGTCCGCGGCCCGGGAGGCCGACTCGGGCCCCGCCGTGATCGTCCGGTGGAGCGGGAGGCGGGAGGAAAGCGCCACCAGGGCGGCGGCGGTCAGGATGAGGGCGATGCGCCGGCTGCCGGGGGGCAGCAGCTCGCGCCGGACCAGGGCCAGGAGGAGCAGCAGCGCGGTGGCCGCCGTCAACGTGGTGTGGACGGCGCCCGGGAGGGCGGCGAACCGGTGCGCGGCGTCCGCCAGCGCCGCCGCGAAGGTGGCGAAGGCGCCCCCGACGATCAGGAGCGGGGGCAGACGATCGTGCTTCATGCCTCGGCGGGCTGCCAGCCTGGAGCGTGCGCGGCGCGGTTCGCGCCGTTCGCGGGGCGTGGACCCCGTGCGGACCTCCGAGCGAGAGGGATCGAGGATGCGTTCCCCCGGCCGCGGTGCCGCCTGGCTCGGGAATGCCGCGGTACTTTTTCCACGGGCTGCTAGGGTAAAGCTTCGTGCGGCCCCGTCCGGCTCCGCAGGCTGTCAAGGTGCGAGTGAGTCCCCGTCGCAAGTCCGTGGCCCGTCACCTCCCGCACGCCGCGGCGTGTCTCGCGGCCGCCCTGGGGCTCCTGAACGCGGGCGTGGCGCTGTCCCGCGAACGGCCTCCCGCGGGGCGTGCGGCCGCCACGCAACCCGGGCAGCCCCCCGAGCAGCCCCCGGAGGAGCCGCCCGGCGAAGCGGAGGAGGCGGAAGCGCCGCAGGCGCCGGTCGAGGAGGTTCCTCCACCCGGGGAGGCATCCGCGGAGGACGCTCCCGCCGGAGACGCCGCGGGCGCCTCCGAAGAAGGTGAACCCGGCGAGACGGAAGGCGGGGAGCCGGAGGACGAGGAAGAGGAGCCCGCGCGCCGCGCGCCGGAGGTCGTTACGGCGCCGGTGGGGATCCTTCCCGGCCGGCTGGTCGCGGCCCCCGCTCCCGTTCCCGGAGGGTCGATCGTCGGGATGGTCCTGGGCGCCGGCGGATTCCTCCTCCACACGGCCGGTGGTGACGTGGTCGCCTACGAGCCGGACGGGGAACGGACCCGCTGGGGGGTGCCGGGAGCCGGCGCGGCTTTCGTGGCGGAGGAGTCGGGTACCGTGATCCTGCTCGGCGAGAGCGGGGACGTCGTCCTGCGGCAACTCGCCGACGGGGCCCGGACCGGAGGGTTCTCCACCGGCTTCCCGCCCGATCGGGGGGCCGCCGGACCGGTGCCGGGCCCGGCGCCCGCCGCGCTGGCGGGCGGCGTTCTCTACTGGGTCTCCTCCGGAACGCTCCGGGGATACCGGATTCCGGAAGGGAACCTCGTCCTGGAGACGGCGCTTCCGGAGGGAGAAGCCGCGAGCCTCGTGGCGGCGCCGGTTGCGGCGGGTTCCGCCGGAGAGGGCCCGCCGCTCCTCCTGGTTTCGCTGGGCAGCGGCGGGGTGGCGGCGGTGTCCGCGTCTCCGGGCACGACTTCCGGTACGGTCCGCTGGCAGGCGGCGGGAGCCGGTCCGGTGACCGGCCCCGTCCTCCCGTTTCCGGCGGAACGCCTGGCGTTCTTCGGCGACGAGGGCGGCGACCTCACGGCGGTCGATCTGGAATCCGGCCGGGAGCGGTGGCGCTGGGAACTCGCGGAGGGGTTCCACCATCCGCCGCTCCTCAGCCGGGGACGGCTCTTTGCGGCCACCAAGGCGAACAGCCTCTACTGCTTTGACGCGAAACGGGGGGGGCAGCGCTGGCGCGCGGCGCTGCCGGGCCGGCCGGCGGCGGCCCCGTTGCGAGTCGCCGGCGCCATCCTGGTGGTCACCCGGGACGGACTGCTCGTGGAGGTGAACGCGGAGACCGGCGCCCGGATCGGACGGGCCCGCGACCTCGATGCGGAGGTGCTGGGGGTGGTCCGCCGGTCGGGCGACGGCGCCCGGGAGGATGGATGGCGTGACCGGCGTCTCTTCCTGGGCCTCCGCGATGGACGGCTGGCCGTCTTCGGACCCCGGATCGGGGGCGAAACGCCCTGACGGGTGCCGGGGGGCCCGGGAAGGAGCGTCCCCGCAGGGCCGGCAGCGGGCTACGGGGGTCGCGGGCGGGCGGCGCCCGATCGTCCGTTTCGCGCCGGAAACCCCCTCGCGGAGAAGGCCCGCGGGCTTACAATTCAGACGGATGGCGAGCCCCGTTCCGCGACCCGGAGAATGGGCAAGAACCCCGCGCCCGGATGGCGCCGGCCGTCCCTGATGGGTTCCGCGGAGTCGCTCCTCGTCCTTGATTTCGGCTCGCAGTACACGCAGCTGATCGCCCGGCGGCTCCGGGAACTCGGGGTGTACTGCGAAATCGTGCCGTGCACGACGCCGGACGGGGAGATCTGGGGGCGCAATCCCATCGGCGTGGTTCTCTCCGGGGGGCCCGAGAGCGTCTACGGGGACGGCGCCCCCGCGGCTCCGGACGGCGTACTCGCGCCGCCGGTCCCGGTGCTCGGGGTCTGCTACGGGATGCAGCTCCTGGCGCGCGAGAGCGGCGGGGACGTGCGTCCGGCGCCACGCCGCTCGTATGGGCCGGCGGAACTCGAACACGACGGGAACGGACGGCTCTTTGCCGGGGTGCCGGAGCGATTCCGTGCGTGGGCGAGCCACGGGGATCTCGTCCACGCCCTGCCCGAGGGATTCCGGCGTACCGCGGGAACCGGGCAGGCGCGGATCGCCGCCTTCGAGAACCCCGGCCGCCGGCTCTACGGGGTGCAGTTCCATCCGGAGGTCGTGCATACCGAGCACGGCGCCGACATCCTGAGGAACTTCGCCTTCGAGGTGTGCGGCGCCCGGGGCGGCTGGACGCCCCGCTCGCACGCGGAGCGGACGATCGCCGCCATCCGCGCTCAGGTGGGCGACGGGCAGGTGGTCTGCGGAGCCTCGGGCGGGGTGGACTCGACGGTCACCGCCATGCTGGTTCACCGGGCGATCGGAGACCGCCTTCACTGCATCTTCGTGGACAACGGGGTGCTGCGGAAGGACGAGGCGGACCGGGTCCGATCCTCTTTCGAGGAAGGCCTGGGGATCCCGCTCCAGGTCGTGGACGCCGCGGAGCGCTTCCTGGGCCGGCTGAAAGGCGTGCGCAGCCCCGAACGGAAGCGGAAGATCATCGGGCGCGAGTTCATACGGGTCTTCGAGGAGGCCTCCCGCGACATCCCGGACGTGCGTTTCCTGGCGCAGGGCACGCTCTATCCCGACGTCATCGAGAGCGTCTCGGTGAAGGGACCCTCGGCCGTGATCAAGAGCCATCACAACGTGGGCGGCCTCCCGAAGCGCATGCGGCTGAAACTCATCGAACCGCTGCGCGAACTCTTCAAGGACGAGGTCCGGGTGCTGGGACGCCAGCTGGGGGCGCCGGCCGGACTCGTGGACCGCCATCCCTTCCCGGGTCCCGGGCTGGCCGTCCGGATGCTCGGGGCCGTCGAGGAATCCGGCCTCGACGTCCTGCGCGAGGCGGACGCGATCCTCGAGGAGGAAATCCGGTCCGCCGGCTGCTACGACAGCATCTGGCAGGCGTTCGTGGTCCTGTTGCCGCTTCGCACCGTGGGCGTCATGGGAGATGCCCGGACCTACGAGCGGGTCGCGGTCATCCGCGCGGTGGAGAGCCGCGACGGGATGACCGCGGACTGGGCCGCCTTGCCCCACGAACTGCTGGTCCGGGTCTCGAACCGCATTACCGGGGAAGTGCGGGGTGTGAACCGGGTGGTCCTCGACATCACCTCCAAGCCGCCCGGCACCATCGAGTGGGAGTGAGGCTCCCGTGAGCGGCGCCGGTTCCGGGGCCGTCGGAAACCGTCCCTTCGTACACCTCCACACCCACACCGAGTACTCGCTGCTCGACGGGATGAGCCGGCTCTCCGACGTCGTCGGACGGGCCGCGCGCGAGGGGATGCCGGCGGTGGCGATCACCGACCACGGAAACCTCATCGGGGCCCTCAAGTTCCACGAGGCTGCCCGCGGCGTTGGGGTGAAGCCCATCCTGGGGTGCGAGGCCTATGTCGCGCCCGGAAGCCGGCGCGAGCAGAACCCCGATTCGGAGAACCAGCACCTGGTCCTGCTGGCGAAGAACCGCACGGGTTTCCGCAACCTCATGCGCCTCAGCTCGATCGCCTACACCGAGGGGTTCTACTTCAAGCCCCGGATGGACTTCGAGCTTCTGGCGGAGCATCACGAGGGACTGATCGCGCTTTCGGCATGTCCCAAGGGGATCGTGCCCCGCGAAGTGACGACCGGCGGCGATCCCGTCGCGTGGGCGGGCCGCTACCGGGAGGTGTTCGGCAAGGACAGCTACTACCTCGAGATCATGGATCACACCCCGCCGGGCGGGGCCACTCCGGAGGGAGCCCGGCTTTCCGATCTGGAGCAGCGGATCCGCACCGGAGTGGTCGAGGTCGCCCGGAAGACCGGGATCCCGCTGGTGGGCACGAACGATTCGCACTATGCCTCGGCCGAGGACGCGGATGCGCACGATCTGCGTCTGTGCATCAGCACGAACCGGCCGGTCGGGGATCCCCGGCGGCTGAAGTTCCATTCGGACCAGTTCTTCTTCAAGACGTCGGACCAGATGAAGGCCGTCTTTGACGACTGCCCCGACGCCTACCGGAACACGCTCGAGATCGCGGAGCAGGTCGAGGACTTCGAGCTGGTCGAAAAACGCAACCTGCTTCCGGATTTCGAGGTGCCGGCGGAGACGACGCTGGACGCGCACTTCGAGGAAAGCGCCCGAAGTGGCCTCGCCCGGCGCCTGGAATCGCCCGAAGTGCACGGGGACCGGCCCCCGCGTTCCGACTACGAGGACCGCCTCGCCATGGAGCTGGACGTGATCCGGCGAACGGGTTACTCCGCCTACTTTCTCATCGTCCAGGACTTCGTGCGTTTCGCCCAGGACTGCCACATCCCGGTGGGCCCGGGACGCGGTTCGGCGGCCGGCAGCCTCGTCGCCTACGCCCTCGGAATCACTGACATCGACCCGCTTGCCCACGGACTGCTGTTCGAGCGGTTCCTCAATTCGGAACGGATCAGCCCGCCGGACATCGACGTGGATTTCTGCGAGGTCCGGCGGGAGGAAGTGCTCGACTACGTGACGGAGACCTACGGCAACGACCGGGTGGCCCAGATCATGACGCTCGGGACGATGCAGGCCCGGCTGGTGGTCCGCGACGTGGGCCGGATGCTGGAGCTGCCGCCGCCGCAGGTGGATCGTCTCGCCAAGCTGATCCCCGACGGCATGAGCCTGCCGCAGGCGCTCGAGAGCGTCACGGAGCTCCGGGAAGCGCGCCGGAACCCGGAGTTCGCCCGCCTCTTCGAACTTGCCGCGAGGCTCGAGGGATTGCCGCGCAGCATCGGGACCCACGCCGCCGGGGTGGTCATCGCCCCGGGGCCGCTCGAGGAGATCCTGCCGCTCTACCGCGACGTGGAGACCAGGCGTCCGGGTTCCGGCCGAGCCTCGCGGGAGTCCGGTCGGGCGGTGACCGTCCGGCGCCGCACCCAGTGGGACATGAACGACTGCGAGGCCGCCGGGCTCTTCAAGATGGATTTCCTCGGGCTCCGGAACCTCACGCAGATCGAGGACTGCGCCCGCCGGGTGCAGGAGGACCCGAACACGTCCTGCACTCCCGAGGAGGTGGAGGCGCTCGCCCTCATCCGCGCCGGTCACTTCGAAAAGGTGCCGCCGGATCCCGAGACCTTCCGGCTGTTCGCGCGGGCGGACACCGACGGGATCTTCCAGTTCGAGAGTCCCGGAATGCGCGATCTGCTGTCCCGCTACGAACCCGAAAACCTGGACGACCTGGCGGCGATGAATGCGCTCTACCGGCCCGGCCCGCTCGAGAGCGGGATGGCGGACGACTTCGTGGCGGCGAAGAAGAAGGGCCGGCTTTCCGACAAGCTGGACCCGCGGGTGCGCGAGCTCGTCCAGGAGACGCGGGGGCTGATCGTCTACCAGGAGCAGGTGATGCTGGTTGCGCAGCAGCTCGCCGGTTTCTCGCTGAACCGGGCGGACGGACTGCGGAAGGCCATGGGGAAGAAGGATCCCGAGAGGATGGCCAGGGAGGAGGGGGGCTTTGTCGAGGGCGCCGTGGCGGGAGGCCTCTCCCGTCAGGTTGCGCAGGAG
>CAYUVU010000373.1:0-19619 GCA_964448205.1 uncultured Acidobacteriota bacterium | reverse complement strand
ATCCGGACCCGCCCCTTCGGCCGGGTGGCCAACCCCGAGTCCCCGCCCCGGGCGATCTTCGTGACGGCGATAGATTCCGCCCCACTCGCCCCCGATCCGGTGGCTGCGGTCGCGGGCCGGGAGACGGATCTCGAGTGGGGGGTCGCGGCCCTCGCGCGCCTCACCGACGGACCGGTCTTCGTCTGTTCCCGGGCCGGCCGGCGCCTGCCGGTGGACGAAACCGACCGGATCCGCCACGAGGAGTTCCGGGGGCCCCACCCCGCCGGGACCGCGGGTCTTCACATCCACCGGCTGGCCCCGGTCCGCCGCGGCCAGGAGGCCTGGCATCTGGACGCCCAGGACCTGGCCTCCATCGGCACCCTCTTCCGGACCGGCGCCGGCGACGCGCTCCGGGTGGTGGCGCTCGGAGGGCCGCCGGTAAGGAGCCCCGGCCTGCTGCGCATGCCCATCGGGGCGCTGCTCACCGGGTCGGGCGCGCCGGAACCCACACCCGGACGCGACCCCCGCGAACGCCGGGTGATTGCCGGATCCCTCCTCGCGGGCCGCACCGCCGCGGACGACGTGACGGGTTATCTCGGCCGCTACCACCGGCAGGTGACGGTGCTCGAGGAGGATCGCCGCCGCCGCCTGCTCGGGTGGCTCGCGCCCGGCGCGGGTGCCGTCTCGGTGAGCCGCGCCTACCTCTCCAGCCTGCTGCCCGCGCGGCCCCGCCCCGTCACCACCGGGACGAACGGCTCCCGCCGCGCCATCGTGCCCATCGGGACCTACGACCGGGTGATGGCCTTCGACATCCCGGCGGCGATGCTGTGCCGCGCCCTGCTCATGGAGGACATCGAGCGGGCGGAGGAGCTCGGCGCCCTGGAACTGATCGAAGAGGACGTGGGCCTGCTGACCTTCGCCTGTCCCGCCAAGAACGACTACGGCCCGGCGCTCCGGCGGGTGCTCGACACCCTGGAGAAGGAAGGCTGACCCCGATGCTCCGCGGCCTCCTCGACCGCCTCGGCGCGCCGTTCGAGAAGGGAGGACGCCTCCACCGCCTCTGGCCCCTCTGGGACGCCCAGGACACCTTCCTCTACACGCCGGGAAAGACCACCGCCGGGCCGTCCCACGGCCGCGACCGCCTGGACATGAAACGGCTCATGTTCACCGTGGTCATCGCGCTGGCGGGCACGGTGGCGATGGCGTTCTACAACACCGGCCTCCAGGCGAACCTCGCGATCTCGCACGGCGCCGCGCCGCTGCCCGGCTGGCGCACCGCGGTCATCGAAGCGCTGGGGATCGGGTTCTCGCCCGACAGCCTGCTCGCCGCCGTCATCCACGGCGGGCTCTGGTACCTCCCGGTCCTCATCGTGACCTTCGCGGTGGGCGGTCTCTGGGAGATGCTCTTCGCGATCATCCGGCGCCACGAGGTGAGCGAGGGATTCCTGGTGACCGGGATGCTCTTCCCGCTCATCCTGCCCCCCACCGTGCCCCTCTGGCAGGTCGCCCTCGGCATCAGCTTCGGGGTGGTGGTCGGCAAGGAGATCTTCGGGGGCAGCGGCTTCAACATCCTCAACCCGGCGCTCACCGCGCGGGCGTTCCTCTTCTTCGCGTATCCGAGCGACCTGACCGGCGACCGCATCTGGATCGCCGCCGACACCGCACCGGACGCCGTCAGCGGCGCCACCTGGCTCGCCCGGTTCAGCCTTACCGGCAACGAGGCGTTCGCGGAGACCTTCCATCCGGCGGGCGGACCCGGGATCAGCGCCTGGGACGCGTTCATCGGGTTCCTGCCCGGCTCGATGGGAGAGACCTCGGTGATCGCCTGCCTCTTCGGCGCGGTGGTGCTGGCGGCGACCGGGATCGGCTCGCTCCGCATCATGCTCGCGGTGGCGGCCGGGACCCTGCTGATGGGCGGCGCCCTGAACCTCATCGGCTCCGACACCAACCCCTTCTTCGCGGTGCCCTTCTGGTGGCACTACCTGATGGGCGGCTGGGCGTTCGGAACCGTCTTCATGGCCACCGAACCGGTGACCGCGCCCTCCACCGACGGCGGCCGGGTGGTCTACGGCTTCCTCATCGGCGTGCTCGTGGTGCTGATCCGGGTGGTGAACCCCGCCTATCCGGAGGGCATGATGCTCTCGATCCTGCTGATGAACGTCTTCGCGCCGCTCATCGACCACTTCGCGCTCCGGAGCAACGTCCGCCGCCGCGCGGCGGCTTACGCTGCGGGCACCGGCGCCTGACCGCCCGCTGCCGCGGGCGAACCCGCCTCAGGCGAACCGGAAGAGCAGGGGGAAGCCGAGGACCACGAACGCCGCCCAGACCGCGTACACCGGCAGGTACGCGGTCTGCCACCGCTCGAGCGCCGCGAACGGGCCGCGGCCGCTGACGAAGCGGACGTAGAGCCATGCCGACCACGCGAGGTTGCCGAGCAGGACCAGGTTCTCGCCGAGCGCCGCGACCCGGTTCGGGCTGAACCCGAACTCCGAGATCCGGGTCACGATCGCGGCCAGCGCCACCCCGTCCGCGATCAGCGCGCTCACCACCAGCACCAGCAGGATGCGGTCGAAGTGGTCCGGGGGCGCCAGCGGGTCGCGGGCCGAGACGGCGTAGAGCAGCAGGCCCAGCACGATGGCCAGCAGCAGGTCGAAGGCGATCAGCACCTCGCGTTCGAGGCCGACGCCGCTCCGCGTCCAGGCCATCGCGGCGAGCAGGGCGACCAGCAGGGCGGCGAACAGCGGCGTGAAGATGCGGGTCAGCACCGGCGCCATGTTCTCGACGACGCTCTGCTTCTTCTCCACCAGCCAGGCGCCGACGATGACGGCCCCCATCGCCCCGCTGGGGAGGATCCACAGTTGGGCGGACCCCTCGACGTCGAGTCCGATGGCCTCGAAAGAGATGATCGTGAACGCGGTGAGCACGCCGCCGCCGAGGGCCATCAGCACGAAGTAGATGAACAGCTCCCCGGAGAAGCGGACGAAGTCCATACGCCCGCCGACGTTCCCCCGCCAGTTCCCGCCGACGTAGGCGAACCCCACCGCCAGCCAGAGCGCGATCGGCAGGTGCATCGCGGCGAGCACTTCCGTGTGGCCGCCCGGCGTGAACGGGAGAGCGTTCACGGCGACCGCGGCGGCAACGAACGGCGCCGCCAGCCAGGCGCAGCGCGCCCGGTCCATCCCGCGCTTCCAGGCGAGGTATCCGGTGAGCAGCGGCAGCACGAAGAGGCTGGCGTTCAGGGCGTAGAAGGCGCCCTCGCCGAACTGGTGGCCGAAGAGCCGGGGGAGCTGAACGGCGAGCGCCGCCGCCGCCGCGAGGCTGAGGACGACGAAGGTCTCGGTGCCGGCCGCGGGTCCGGGCGCGTCGTCGTCCGGGGCGGCCACGAGCTGCTTCCAGAGCCGGTCGGAGTGCTCGCGGGCGAACTCGCGGGAGACCGCGTCGAGCCGTCCCATGCGCTTCACCGCCACCAGGAACGCTTCGTCTTCGGCGAGCCCCGCTTCGAGAAGCGCCGCGATCTGGTCGCGGAGGTGGCCTTCGAGCTCGTCCACGTCCGCCGGACGGAGCGCCGGCTGCCGGCGCAGCCAGGTCCGCCAGCGGGCGATCTGCGCTTCGAGCGCGTCCGTGAGCTCGGTCATCCGGGGTCCACCTGATCCGTCCGCGGGCTACGCGAAGGCGAACCTCATCTCGGTCCAGATTCCCCTGAGCGCGGAGTCCACCACCTGCCACTGGCGGCGCTGCGCCGCCAGGTGTGCCGTGCCCTCGCTCGTGATGCGGTAGTAGCGGCGCCGGCGCCCGGTCTCCGCGGTGGCCCAGCGCGCCTCGACGTAGCCGAACCGCTCGAGGCGGTGGAGCACCGGGTAGAGCATGCCGTCGGTCCACTGGAGCTCGCCGCCGGAGAGCTCCGCCACCCGCCGGATGATCGCGTAGCCGTAGCTGTCGCCCTCGGCGAGGATGGCCAGCACGAGCGGCGTCGCCGAGGCCGCGACCAGGTCCTTGCCGATGTTCATCGCCCGCCCTCCCCGGAGGCGCTGACGCCGCCGGCTCCCAAACGCATAGAGACAGTATGCATTGGACTACAAGGTATGTCAATGGCTGGATTTCGGCGTGCTCCGGCCCCCGGATGGCGGTCAACGGCCCGTGACGGAACACGACCGGGCGCCGAGGCCGGCGCGGCGCTCAACGGGGATTCAGCGGCCGTCGAATCGCGCGCGAGTCTCACCACACGTTGCTAGCATTTGCCGAATGCAGCGGGCGGTGGCGAGAGCGGCGCCGGTCGAGCCGCGGCGTGACCCGACCCCGGATTCCCGGTCGAGCGTCAGCCCCCGGCCGGAGTCCCGCTGGCCGGCGCTTTCCGGGCTGGAGTTCCCCGGCTGCTACGCGCGGCCGATGACCCCGGCGGAGTACGAGGAGCTCGAGGGCAGGGTCGAGTATTTCCATTGGCAGGCGGGCATCGCGTTCATGGCGTGCGAGCCGACGCACGCGCCGCACGAGGGTCCGCGGGAGCGTCTCGGGCAGGTCCTGCAGACGATTGCGCATGTGCGCGGTTCGCCGATTCTCTGTCTCGGCGAAACCGAGATCCGGTATACCGACCCGCATTCGGGCGGCAACCACTCTGCGCATCCCGACCAGGCGGTCTATCTGGACCCGAAGGCGCGCGAAGGCGCGGGACCTCTGTATCTGGCCGCTCGCGGCGAACCGAAGCCGGACGTGCTACTGGAGGTGGACAGCACGACGGACGTTCGGAGGAACCGCCTGAAGCTCTACCGGGAGTGGCAGTTTCCGGAGGTTTGGGTGGACGTTCCGGCGGCGCTTGCGCCGAGCCGGCCCCGAGGGATGCGGTCGGGGCTGCGGATCTATCTGCTCGAGACGGGGCGCTACACGCAGGCCGAGGAGAGCCGGGCGTTTCCGGGTTGGCGGGCGGCGGAGATCCACCGGGCGCTGAACGAAAGGGTCCTGTCGGAGGAGACCACGCAGGTTCTGATGCGCGTGGGCCGGGCGCTCGGGGAACGGGAGGGGACGAGTCCCGAGGACGATCCCCTGCTCCGGGAACAGCGCGCGGAGGCTCGTGCGGAGGCTCGCGCCGCCCTCGTGCGTGCTCTCCTCACTTCGCGGGGTGTGCCCGTTCCCGCGGGCTTCCCCTCCCGGATCGAACAAGGCCTGATCGCCAGCGTCTCCGCCGAGGTGGTCGTCTCCGCCGCCACCATCGCGGAGAGCGTCGCTGACTTCCTCTTCCGCCTCGAAACTCCGGACGCCTGACGCGGCGGCCATGGCCGTCCATTGAAGGCCCGCCGCTTCCAGGTCGGGTGAATGATCAGCCCGCCCGGAGCGGCGCGCCGGACTAGAATTTTCGGCCGTTCCCCGAGCAGACAATGACTACCGCCCGCTACATCCTGGCGTTCGCGGCGGCCGTCTGCCTCGTCTGCGCCGTGATGGTCTCCGGCTCGGCGGTCGCCCTCCGGGACCTCCAGGCGGCGAATGCCGAGCAGGAGCGCCAGCGCAACGTCCTCTTCGCCGCGGGACTCGCCGATCCGGAAGAGGAACTCTCCGACGCGGAGATGGCGGAACGGTTCGCCGCGGTCCGCGCGGTGGCGGTGGACCTCGAGACCGGAGCGGAGCTTCCGGAGGTGGACCCGGCGAGCGTGGACCCGCTGGTGGAGGCCGGCATCGCGGACTCCTCGCGGGCGGCGCCCGAGAACCTGGCGCGGGTGCGGCGGGTGGAGCGGCGGTCCGTCGTCTACCTCGTCGAGTCGGGCGGCGAACTCGACGCGGTGGTGCTGCCGGTCCGGGGGCAGGGCCTCTGGTCGGTCCTCTACGGCTACCTGGCCCTCGAGGCGGACCTCGACACGGTGCGCGGGCTCACCTTCTACGAGCACAAGGAGACCCCCGGGCTCGGCGGCGAGGTGGACAACCCGAACTGGAAGGCGCTCTGGCCGGGGCGGCGGGTGTTCGGAGCCGCCGGCGAGCCGATCATCGAGGTGGCGCGGGCGGGCGCCGGGCCGGTCGCCGAGGACCCGCACCGGGTGGACGGGCTCGCCGGGGCCACCATGACCAGCCGCGGGGTCACCAACCTGCTGCGCTTCTGGCTCGCCGAGAACGGCTTCGGCCCGCTCCTGGAGCGGCTGCGCTCGGAGGCGGCCGGCTAACCCATGGCCACCGAAACGCGGCGGGTCCTGATGGACCCGCTCATCCACAACAACCCGATCGCGCTCCAGGTGCTCGGGATCTGCTCGGCCCTCGCGGTCACCACCGGGATGCAGACCTCGGTGGTGATGAGCGCCGCGGTGGTCGCGGTGATCGCGCTCTCCAACCTGTCGGTCAGCCTGCTCCGGAACATGATCCCGACGAACATCCGGATCATCGTCCAGCTCACCATCATCGCCTCGCTGGTCATCGTCACCGACCAGATCCTGAAGGCTTACGTCTACGAGATCTCGAAGCAGCTCAGCGTCTTCGTGGGCCTCATCATCACGAACTGCATCATCATGGGGCGCGCGGAGGCGTTCGCGATGCAGAACCCGCCGCTGAAGAGCCTCATCGACGGGATCGGGAACGGGATGGGCTACGCGGCCATCCTGCTGGTGGTCGGGGCGGCGCGCGAGGTGTTCGGCGCCGGCACCTTCTGGGGCATCCCGGTGCTGCCGCTCGCTTCCGAGGGTGGCTGGTTCACCCCGAACGGGCTGATGAGCCTGTCGCCGGGGGCGTTCTTCGTGATCGGCTTCCTGATCTGGATCCTGCGGACCTTCCGGCCCGAGCAGAACGAGGCCGAGTGATGCTCGAGGACTACCTGAACATCGCGGTCAAGGCGATCTTCGTCGAGAACATGGCCCTGACCTTCTTCCTCGGGATGTGCTCGTTCCTCGCGGTCTCGAAGCGGGTCAGCACCGCGATCGGCCTGGGGCTGGCGGTGGTCTTCGTCCTGACCGTGACGGTGCCGCTGAACCACGCCATCAACGACTACCTGCTCCGTCCGGGCGCCCTCGGCTGGGCGCACGCTTCGCTGACGGGCCAGGATCTCTCCTTCCTCCGCTTCCTGACCTTCATCGGGACGATCGCGGCCACCGTGCAGATCGTGGAGATGGCGCTCGACCGGTTCTTCCCGACGCTCCACGCCGCGCTCGGGGTGTTCCTGCCGCTGATCGCGGTGAACTGCGCCATCCTGGGAGCGTCGCTGCTGATGGTGGAGCGCGGGCTCACGCTGCCGGAGGCCGCGGTCTTCGGCTTCGGGTCCGGGGTCGGCTGGCTGCTCGCCATCGCCGCCCTCGCCGGAATCCGCGAAAGGCTCCGCTACCACCACATCCCGGCCGGACTGCGCGGGCTCGGGATCACCTTCCTGCTCACCGGGCTGATGGCCATCGGCTTCCTGGCCTTCGGCGGCATCCAGTTGTAAGTGACAACCGTCCTGCTCGGCGTCGCCGGCTTCACCGGGGTCATCCTGGCGCTGGTGGTGGTGCTGCTCTACGCCCGGAAGCGGCTCGTCGCCACCGGCGAGGTCACGATCCGCATCAACGACGACCCGGAACACGACATCTGCACCCAGGCCGGAGGCACCCTGCTCGGGACGCTGGCCGCGAACGGTCTCTTCATACCTTCCGCGTGCGGCGGCAAGGGGAGCTGCGGGGTCTGCACGCTCAAGGTGCTGGACGGCGGCGGAGCCGTCCTCCCGACCGAGCGCAGCCACCTGACCCGGGGGGAGGAGCGCGAGGGGGTCCGGCTCTCGTGCCAGGTCAAGGTGAAGCAGGACGTCTCGATCGAGGTGGCGCCGGAGCTGTTCAGCGTGCGCCAGTGGAAGTGCCGGGTGCGGTCGAACCACAACGTCGCGACCTTCATCAAGGAGCTGGTGCTCGAACTCCCCGCCGGGGAGGAGGTCCCCTTCCGGGCGGGCGGCTACATCCAGATCGACTGCCCGCCGTACTCGCTGAGCTACGAGGACTTCGACGTCGAGGAGGAGTACCGGGACGACTGGGACCGCTTCAACATGTGGCAGTACAAGGCCACCGTCGCCGAGGACGAGGAGGTGGTGCGGGCCTACTCGATGGCGAACTATCCCGAGGAGCGCGGGGTCATCCTGCTGAACGTGCGGATCGCCTCGCCGCCGCCCCGGATGCCGGACGTCCCGCCGGGCAAGATGACCTCGTGGCTCTTCGCCCTGAAGCCCGGGGACGAGGTGACGATCTCGGGTCCCTTCGGCGAGTTCTTCGCCAAGGAGACCGACAACGAGATGGTCTTCGTCGGCGGCGGGGCCGGGATGGCGCCGATGCGCTCCCACATCTTCGACCAGTTCCGGCGCCTGCATACCGGCCGCAAGGTCTCCTTCTGGTACGGCGCCCGAAGCCTCCGGGAGGCGTTCTACCAGGACGATTTCGACGCCATCGCCGCCGAGAACGAGAACTTCGACTGGAAGCTGGCGCTGTCGGAGCCGTTGCCCGAGGACAACTGGACCGGCTACACCGGCTTCATCCACCAGGTCCTCTACGACCACTACCTGAAGGACCACCCGAACCCGGAGGACGCCGAGTACTACCTCTGCGGTCCGCCGCTGATGCTCAAGGCCTGCCTCCAGATGCTCGACAGTCTCGGCGTCGAGCCCGAAAATATCGCCTTCGACGACTTCGGGTAGATGGCGCGACGGCTTGGAACGCCGGTCTCCGGACCGGCACGCGCGGCGCTCCGCGCCGCGCACGTCGCAACCTCACCCACCCTTATGGCGGGTTCGATACAGTTTTGGCGCGGTGGGCGGCACCACCGCGACACCTAGCCGCGTTCGGCAGGGGGAAAAACATGGCCAAGTACATGTTCCGTACCAACTACACGCAGTCCGGCCTCCAGGGGCTGCTCGCCGAGGGCGGGAGCGGCCGGGAGGCGGCCCTGCGCGCGACCGTCGAGAGCGTCGGGGGCCACCTGGAAGGCTTCTACTACGCCTTGGGCGACTACGACCTCTACTTGATCGCCGACGTTCCCGACGAAGCGGCAGCGACGGCGCTCGCGCTGAACATCGCCGCGGCGGGCGCGCTCACGGTCCAGACGACCGTCCTGCTCAGTGCGCAGGACATCGACGCCGCGGTAGCGAAGTCCAAGTCCGTCCAGTACCGCCTCCCCGGCGCCTAGCTTGGAGCGCCGGCTTCAGCCGGCACAGCCCGCCGCAGGCGGGCGGCGGGAAGGATCTCATCTCCCGTGATGGCGCGAAGGCTTGGAACGCCGGCTTCAGCCGGCACCGCTCGCCGCAGGCGAGCGAAACGCGCGTCGCTACTCGCGCTCGCGGCGCTCACCGCTACCTGCGCCCCACCCCCCGACCCCACCTGGACCCTCGACGGCGAGGCCTTCGGGACCCGCTGGACCGTCCGCATCCGCGGTCCGGAGACGGCCGCCCAATCCGTCCGGGCGGCCATCGAAGCCGAACTCGACGCCGTGGACCGCAGCATGTCCAACTGGCGCGACGACTCCGAGCTCTCCCGTCTGAACGCGTCGGAAGCGGCCGATCCGCTTCCGGTTTCGGAGCCGCTGGCGCTGGTCCTGGAGGCGGCATTCCGGGTCCATGAGGAATCCGGCGGGGCGTTCGACGTCACCGTCGGCCCGCTGCTCCGCCTCTACGGTTTCGGGCCCGGCGGCGATCCCCGGTCCGCGGCGCCCGATCCTGCAGCGGTGGAAGCCGCCCGCGCCCGGGTGGGGAGCGGCCTGCTGGCGCTCGAGCGGCCGGACGGACCGGCCGCTCTTTGGCGGCAGGTCCCGGGCGTCGAGCTGGACCTCTCCGGGATCGCCAAGGGCTACGCGGTGGACCGGGTTTCGACCGTCCTCACGGAACTCGGTTTCCCCGAGCACCTGGTCGAGGTGGGCGGCGAGATCCAGGCGGCCGGCGCATGGACGGTCGGCATTCAGGATCCCACTGGCGGCCTGGCCACCACGGTCCACCGTTCGTTCCCGGTGCGGGACCTCGGGATGGCGACTTCCGGCGGTTATCGAGACTTCCGGGAGGCGGGTGACGGCGAGGATCGCTATTGGACCCACATTTTCGACCCGCGTTCCGGCCGGCCGGTCGAGCGGCGGACCGGGTCGGTGACGGTCCTCGCCGACTCCTGCCTGGATGCCGACGCCTGGGCCACGGCCCTCTACGTCCTGGGACCCGAGGAGGGCCTCGAACTCGCAAGCCAGCGAGGAATACGCGTCCTCTTCCTGACCGCGGCCCCCGATGGGAGCGTTCAAGAACAGGCGACCGACGCCTTCCGCGCGGCTACGGAACGACAGCCCTAGCGGCGCTACGATCCACCCGAGATGTGGCAGGCGCTCGGGATCGTCCTCCTCTCCCTCGCGGTGGTCGCGCTGTCCATCTTCCTCCTCGGACTCGGCTCGATCCTGAAGGGCCGCTGCATCCTGCGGCGCTGCGGCGTGGATGGGCCGGTGGGAGACGCCTGCGAGGGCTGTCCGTCGAACCGGCAGCCGGCGCCCCATCCCCCGATGGACGTCTGATCAGGCCGCGGCTCGGGTAACGCCGACCGGGAGAAACCGGGCTGCTATTGCTCCGACGCCTCCACGTAAATCCCCGAGCCGAGCAGCATCGGCTCTTCGCCGACCGTGATCGGAACCGCGTACGCCAGCTTGGGCGACCCGTCCTCCTCGTCCCCCACGATTGCCGGGTTGTCCCACGAGTACTCCACGAACCCGCCGCCCGCGCGGGCCGCCTCGAGGAGCCCCTGGCCCAGCCGCACCCCGTTCAGGTCCTCGAGGTCGGAGACGTCGGTCCCCTCCCAGGGCGGGTCGGGCGCCTGGAAGAAGTTGATCCCTTCCATGGTGATGACGAACACGTAGATGTCCTCGTGGAGCCACTCGCCCTCGTCGCGGAAGTTGGCATCAAGAAAGGCGTAGGCGGTCTCCCGGTCGGCCGTGTGCTCCGAGAGCGCCTCCGCGGCGCGCTCCACGAACTGCTGCAGGTTCCCGCGGTTCAGGACGTCCGCCGCCGTCACCGGCAGGTAGATCCCGGACCCGAGCGTCAGCTCGAGTTCGCCGATGGTCAGCGGCGCCACGTAGCTCACTTTCGGCGAGCCGGTGTCCTCGTCCCCCTCGACCGCCGGGTTGGGCCACCGGTACTCGAAATAGCCGCCGCCGCGAGCCGCGGCGGCGAGGGCTTCCTGGACCAGCTTCACGCCGTTCACGTCCTCGAGTTCCAGGCGGTTCATCCCCTCGGTCTCCGGGGTCAGCGCGTGGAAGAACTGGGTCCCGTCCAGCCGGTGCGAGAAAAGGTAGATCTCGCCCTGACGCCACGTGCCCTCGGGCCGGAAGTTGGCGTCGAAGAACGCGTAGGCCTCCTCCTCCGAGTCGATGCGCGACACGGCCGCCTCCGCTGCCGCCTCGACGAAGAGCTTCAGGGTTTCACGGTCCACAACCTCGCTCGCCCCGATCGGGTCCGGGGCGAGTTCCGGCATCGGTGCGGGCGCGGGAGCCGGGGCCGGCATCGGCGTCGTGGGACTCGCCTCGTCGTCGCACCCGGCGGGGAGGAGGGCAAGCAGCACGACGGCGAGTGCGGCCGCCGCGAACCGGGTCCACCCCGAGAAGGACATCAGATTCTGCATGGCCGCGATGCTAGCGCCGAGACGCCGGGAGCGCCTGGCACCACGGCCAAGCCACGGTTCCCGTTGCGGGCCGTATCCTTTCGAAGGTGACCCCGGCCCGTTTCGACGACCACGCGATCCGACTGGCGGCCGGAGAGTGGCTTGGCGACCAGGCGGAACGGCACGGCCCGGAACTGGAATGGAGCCGGCTGGTTCACGGATTCGCGTTCCGGAACGAGCGGATCCGGCTCGTCAACCAGCGGGGCATCTGGAAGCCACGCCAGATGGAGATGCCGCTGTCGATCAGGACATCCTGGGAGAATCCCTACGGCGACAGCTTCGACAAGAAAACGGGTCGGCTCCACTACCGCTACTACGGGAGCGACCCCAGGCACGCCGACAACGTGGGACTTCGCCGACTCATGGAACAGCAGCGGCCGGTCCTTTACTTCCACGGGATTGGCCCCGGGCGATATCTCCCGGTCTGGCCAGCGTTCATCGTCGGCGATGATCCCCCGACCCGGACGGTCACGGTCGTCGCAGATCACTCAGACTACGCGGCACAACAACTCGCCGCCGAGCAGGCCGGTGTTTCGCTGGCTGCCGGCGGAGGGCGCGAGTTGGAGCGCAGCTATGCGACTCGAAGCATGCTCACGCGGATTCACCAGCGGGTCTTCCGCCACCGCGTCCTCAGCGCCTACCGGAGCCGGTGCGCGTTCTGCCGCCTCCGCCGGGAACCGCTGCTCGACGCCGCGCACATCGTTCCCGACCGCGACCCCACGGGGGATCCCGTCGTGCCGAACGGACTTTCCCTCTGCAAGATCCACCACGCGGCCTTTGATCAGTTCTTTCTCGGCGTAACGCCCAAGGGCGTCATCGAGGTCCGCCCCGACCTCCTCGAAGAGAAGGACGGCCCGATGCTGCAGCACGGGCTGCAGGGCTTACACGAGCAGCGCATCCACCGCCCGCTCCGCCCGGCGGACCATCCTGATCCCGACCGGCTGAACCTGCGCTACCAGGAGTTCCGCCAGGCGTCCTGACCCTCGTCGGGACCAGAAGGCTACTGTCCAAACGGGACTTCGTTCCCGAAAAACCTGTCCAAACGGGAGTATGATCCCGTCTGGCCATGTATTCGCGTACTCTCCGGATCGACCTGCCGGCGCGCCAGTCCGCATTTCTCTGGGGACCTCGAAAGACCGGGAAGTCCACCCTCCTCGGGCAGCAGTTTCCCCATTCGGCGCGCTTCGACCTTCTCGACACGGGACTTCTCATGGAGTTCATCCGCGCGCCGTGGAGGTTCGCGGAGCGGATACAGGCGCTCGACGAAGCCGAGCGGACGCACCCGATCCTGATCGACGAGGTCCAGAAGGTTCCGGCGCTGCTCGATGAAGTGCACCGGCTCATTGAGGATGACGGGCTGAGCTTCGTTCTCTGCGGATCCAGCGCCCGAAAGCTGAAGCGAGGTCGAGCGAACCTGCTTGGCGGCCGCGCCTGGCGCTTCGCACTCCACCCACTGACCTGGCCGGAGATCCCCGAGTTCGATCTGCTCCGGGCGCTGAACCACGGACTCGTCCCCTCGCACTACGACGCGGCGAACCCCCGCCGGGCGCTGGCCGGCTATCTGGATGACTACCTCAAGGAGGAGGTCTTCGCGGAGGGACTCACGAGGAACGCTCCAGCCTTCTCCCGTTTCTTCGACGCGCTGTCGTTCTCACATGGCGAACTCGTGAACTACGCGAACATCGCGCGAGACTGCGGCGTGGACGCCAAGACGGTCCGGGAGTACTTCCAGATTCTCGTGGACACGTTGCTCGGCGTCTTCGTGGAGCCGTTCGCGCGCCGTCGCTCGCGCTCCGTTCTCACCCGCACGCCGCGGTTCTATCTGTTCGATGTCGGACTCGCCGGATACCAAGCCGGACGTCGCATCGAGCGGCCTGCCGGGCTCGAGTTCGGCCGGGCGTTGGAACACTTCATCCTGATGGAACTCCTGGGCTACCGGAGTTATCGGGAAGAGAACTATCCGATTCGGTTCTGGCGCACCAAGACGGGTCTCGAATGCGACTTCGTCCTTGGCTGGGACGGCGAAGTCGCCATCGAGGTCAAGGGGACGAGCAATGTGCAGCCACGCGATCTGAACGGCATCCGAGCCTACGCTGGCGAACACCGGCCGCGACACGCCGTGGTCGTCTGCAACGAGTCGCGTCCCCGGCGCACCGCCGACGGAGTGTGGGTCGTGCCCTGGCACCTGTTCCTGGAACGCCTGTGGTCCGGTGAACTCGTGTGACCGCGTGAGCGCCCTGCGGACTCCTCAGCGCTCGAACACTGTCTCCCCGCCGACCACCGTCATCTCCACCTGGATCTCGTCCGCCGGCACCTCGCGCGGATCGTCCGACAGCACCACGAAGTCGGCGAGCTTGCCGCGCTCGAGCGTGCCCTTGAGGTCCTCCTCGAAGTTCAGGAACGCCACGGCGTGGGTGATCAGCCGGAGGCCCTCTTCCACGCTCACCCGCTGGTCCTCGCCGAAGATCCCGCCGCTGATCGTCTCGCGGGTGACGAAGTGGTGGAGGACCCAGAGGGGCGGGTAGGGGATCACCGACGCGTCGGTGCCTCCGGAGACCATCACCCCGGCGTCGAGATAGGCGCGCATCGGGGTCGTCCACTCCGCCCGCTCCCGGCCCCAGTATTTCTCGAGGCTGGGACCCGCGACGTAGAGGTGATGCTGTCCGGCCACCAGGAGTCCCAGACGGTTCATCGTGGGGAACTGGTCCTCGCGGGGGATGAAGCCGTGTTCGATCGCCCAGCGCTTGCCGGCGAGCGGCGTCACCTCGTTCGCGGCTTCGTAACCCTCGAGGACCTGGTCGATGGCGAGGTCCCCGACCGCGTGGGTGGCCACCCGCCAGCCGCGGCGGCCGAGTTGGGTCGCGACCTCGTTGAAGACGTCCTGCGGCATCGTGCGCAGGCCGTGGTACGTGCCCCCCTGACCCCACGGCTCTTCGTACGGCTCGCGCAGCAGGCCGCCCTCGAAGCCGCCGTCCACCCCCAGCTTCACCCCGCCGAGCCGTAGCCACTCGTCACCGGCCTGGGGTTCGAGACCCCACCCGTCGATGGCCGCGTCCACTTCCGCCGCAGTGCGGGCGCGCATCCGCATCAGGAACGTGACCCGCATGGTGAGGAGGCCCCGCCGCTTCATATCCTCCAGCAGGCGGAAGTGCTCAAGACTGCTGCCGGGGTGCCGGATGCTCGTGAGGCCGGCGGCGTGGAGCGTCCGGTATTCCTCGACCTGGTCCTGAATGCGTTCCTCGAGGTTCCGGGGAGGCCGCTCCGGAAGGGTGACCAGCCGTTTGGCGGTATCCACGAGCTCGCCGTTCAGTTCGCCGTCGGGATAGCGGGTGATCCGGCCTCCCTCGGGGACCGGCGTTTCGGTGGTGATCTCCCACTTCTCGAGCGCCTGCGAGTTGAGGATGTACTCGTGACCGCCCCGGACCACGACGACGGGGTTTCCGGGCGCGGCCCGGTCGAGGTCCCGGCGGAGGGGGAGCCGCTGTTCCCGAAGCTGGCCTTCATGCCAGTCGGAGTTGGTTGTCACCAGCTCGCCGGGGCCCTCGGTCTCGGCACGTTCCGTGATGGCTCCGAGCAGTTCGTCCATCGTGCGGACGCGGGAGAGGTCCACGCCGTCGCCGCCTCCGACCCGGTGCAGGTGGTTGTCGGCGAGTCCGGGAACGACCGTCTTGCCCGGGATTTCAATCATTTTCGTGTCCGGACCGACGAGTGCCCGGATGTCCGCGTCGGACCCGACGGCCTGGATGCGGCCGTCGCGGACCGCCATCGCCGCGGCGACGCTGAAGTCGGCGTCCACGGTCAGGACCGTGCCGCCCACCACGACGAGGTCGGCCGGGTCGGTGGGGCCGGCGGAGCAGGACCAGGTCAGGGTCGCAAGGAGGAGAAGGAGAGCGCGACGGGTCGGAGTGGGAGTCATGGGTTCGTAGTGAACCATGAGACGGTACGGCGGTGCGTGATTCTGCGGGCCTGGGGCCCGCGCGTGCCGGTCTGAAGACCGGCGGTCCCAGCCGTTCCCTTACTTCGGGTCGGTGATGCGGGCGGTGATTTCGACCCCCTCGTGCTGGGAGATGGCGCCGATGATCGTGGACAGGTGGGCCGCGCGGGGGTTCCCCGCCGGGCCGAGCATGCGCATCAGGCTCTTCTCGGGGATCCGGGTGCGGTCCGCGAGGCGGGCGAACCCGAGCGTCGCGTTCACGTAGCTGCGGATCCCCTCCCGGAATCCCGGGAGGTCGCCGGCGAGGAGCGCGTCCATGCCCGCTTCGAGGAGCGAGATCCGGAACAACGGGTCCCGGACGGCGCGGGCGCGGACTGACTTCCGGAAGGTGCGCCGAATCACGGCACAATGGTAACGAATACGTTACTGAATCAGTCGGCCACCATCGATGACAAGCGGCAGTCCGGTCACGAAACCGGACTCGTCGCAGGCCAGGAACAGCATTGCCTGCGCTACGTCGCGCGGCGTTCCCAGCCGGCCGAGCGGCGTGATCTCGTACCAGGACCGGCGCATGGCCTCGGGGTCCTCGCTCCGGGCCAGGTTGCGCTCGTTCATCGGCGTGTCGATGACCCCGGGGCACACCGCGTTCACCCGGATGCCGTAGGGCGCCCCCTCGAGCGCCAGGCTCCGGGCCAGCGCCATCATCCCGGCCTTCGACGCTCCGTACGCCGAGCTCTTCGTCGCGGCGATGAAGTTCCCGACCGAGGAATTCATCACGATGACCCCGCGGCGGCGTTCCTTCATCCCGGGGACGACCCGGCGGCACATCAGGAAGGCCGAAGTGAGATTCGTCCGGAGGATCCGCTCCCAATCGGCGAGGCTTGTGTCCTCGACCAGCTTCTTGAGCTCGACCCCGGCGTTGTTCACCAGCACGTCCACCGGACCGAACTGATCCTCGGCGGCCCCCACCACGGCCTCGACGCCCGCTTCGGACGAAACGTCCGCCACCACCGCCGCCGCCGAGCCGCCGGCGTCCCGGATTCCGGCCGCGACCTCCTCCACCGCATCCGCGGCGACGTCCGCCAGCACCACCCGGGCTCCCTCCTCGGCGAACAGTTCCGCGGTGGCCCGGCCGATCCCGGCCGCGGCCCCGGTGACCGCCGCCACCCGTCCCGCCAGCCGCGTCATGCGCGGGTCCGGCTCGCTCGCCGGCAGGACAGCCCCATCCGGCCGATTCTATGAGCGAAAATGCCCGCGGGGATGGTTCTTTCTTGTCGGCTGGCCGTTCACGCGGTTCTGGCGTTGACGCTCGCCGGCGCGGCCGCGGCCGCGCAGTCGCTCTCGTCGGTGCACGGGTTCGTGAGCGACGACACCGGCGCCGCGCTCGCCGGGGTGACGGTCGAACTCGTGGACCGCGAGCGCGGCCACCGCCGGACGGCGACGTCGAACGCCCGGGGCTTCTTCGCGCTGCGGGCGGTCCTGAGCGGCGAGTACGACCTCGTCGCCTCACTGCCGGGGTTCCGGACCGTGCGGCGGGACGACCTCCACCTCCACGTCGGCCAGAGCGTGGACCTCGATCTCCGGCTCGGCCTCGCGTCGGTCGAGGAGACGGTGACGGTGAACGCCGAGGCGCCCGTGCTGGAGGTCGGCAGGTCCGGCGCCGCCGGCTACGTGGACGAGGAAGAGATCGCGGCGCTGCCGATCGCGGGCCGCGACTTCGTGCAGTTCGCGCTGCTCCAGCCCACGGTCCAGGTGGACCCGAGCCGGGGGACGCTCTCCCTCAGTGGGCAGCGGGCCGTGAACTCCGGCCTCACGATCGACGGCGCGAACGCGAAGAGCGCCTTCTTCGGGTTCGGCCGCGGGGGCCTCGCGCGGGAAGGCGGGGGCGTGCTGGTGGCGCAGGAGTCCGTCAAGGAGTTCCAGGTGGTCACCAGCGGCTATTCGGCGGAGGCGGGCCGCTCCGGCGGCGGCGTCATGAACGTCGTGACCAGGTCCGGCGGCAACGAGTTCGCGGGGTCGGCGTTCTGGTTCCTCCGGAACGACCGGATGGTCGCCCGGCTCCCGCAGTCGCCGCTCGACGCGTTCCGCGGCGTCTCGCCCGACGACGACCGCTACCAGGCGGACGCCTTTCGCCGCGCCAACTGGGGCGCCTCGCTGGGCGGCCCGATCCGGCGCGACCGCACCCACTTCTTCCTGTCCTACGACCACACGTCGCAGAACCAGCCCTTCCTGCGGAACATCCGGGGCCGCGGCCACTACGACGCCGTGCTCTCCGCCTTCCCCGAACTCGTCGCCGGCTACCGCCCGAACGACGACGGGATCGCCGCTCCCGATCCGGAGCGGGGCCGTACCGCCAGCGGCCAGTTCCTGCGCGAGACCGGCAACCTCATCCTGTTCGGCAAGCTGAACCACCGGGTGAACGACCGGCACTCGCTCACCGTCCGCTACAACTTCACGGACTACGACCGGGTCTCCGACTACGTCGGGGAGGAGTCCCGGCGGTTCGTCGAGAGCCACTCGCTGGTGGGGTCGCTCGTCTCGCTCGTCGGGAGCGCCGGGGTCAACGAACTCCGGTTCCAGTACGCCTACGACCACTTCGACCGCAGTTCCCACCTGCCCGACAGCGCCCTCCAGGCGCACTTCCGTATCTTCTCGCCGTCCGCCGGCTCGTTCGGCAAGCCCTGGTGGCTCCCGGTCTTCAACCACGAGCGGAAGTTCGAGGTGCGCGAGCGGTTCTCCCTGCTGCTCGGGAACCACGAGGTCCGCGCCGGCTTCACCCTCAGCCACGACACCCTGAACGAGTACTTCGTCGGCAACGCGGACGGAGGCTACGACTTCGACACACTCGAGGACTTCGTCGCCGGGGACGCCGCCCGGGCCGTCATCTGGTTCGGGAGCACGGCCAAGCCCAACTTCCGGGTGGCCCAGCAGATCCTCGGCATCTATCTCCAGGACTCGTGGAGCCCGAACCCGCGGCTCACCCTGAACCTCGGCGCGCGCTGGGACGGGACGTTCAACCCCGCCGGCATCGAACACGTGCTGCCGGAGGGCCGGCGCATCCCCGACGACCTCGACAACGTCTCGCCGCGGGGCGGGCTCGTCTGGTCCCTCGACTCGCGGAGCGTCGTGCGTGCGGGGGGCGGGGTCTTCCATGCCCGGACGCCCACCCTGCTGTTCTCGACCGCGCACAGCGACACCGGCGTCTTCCCCCGCTTCGGCAACGCGATCCTGGCGCCGGGAGACACGGGGTTCGTCCCGCTCGGCGACCCGATCGACAACGAGAACCCGCCCGCCGGGATGATCCCGGCGCTCAGCTACTTCGATCCCGCCTTCGAGGACCCCCGGACCGAGCGCGTCAACCTCGGCTACGAGCGCGAGATCGGGCGGGGGCTCGCCGTCTCGCTCGATCTCCTGGTGGCGCGGAGCCGTTTCCTCCAGTCGAACCGGGATGCGAACGTCCCGGCGCCGGGCCGGGACGCCTTTGGGCGGCCGGTCTACTCGGGCGAGCGGATCAACCCGGCCTACGGGCCCGTCCTCGTGCGGGCCGCGCTCGGGCGTTCGGACTACGTGGCGGTCACCGCCGCGCTGCGGCGCCGGTACTCGGGCGGCGTCCAGTTCCAGGCCCACTACACCTGGTCCCGCGACCGCTCGAACGACGACAGCGAGCGATCGGGACGGCTCACCCTCACCGATCCCGCGGACCCCGACTACGACTGGGGGCTCTCGAACCGGGATACGCCGCACCGGCTGGTGGCGAGCGGGGTGTTCGACCTGCCGCTCGGCCTGCAGGCGAGCGGCATCTTCACCGCCCAGTCGGGCTCGCCCTTCACCGCCCTCGATCCCGCGGTGGGCTTCCACCACCACCCCGGCTTCGCGGTCGGGCCGTCCGGCGCCCACGCGCGAGCGGTGGTCGGAGGCGCGCTCGTCCCGCTGAACGGCGAGCGGAACGACCCCTGGACGAACCTCGACCTGCGGCTCACGAAACGTTTCGGACTCGGCCCCGCGCGGGTCGAGGCGCTCTTCGAGGTCTTCAACGTCCTGAACCACGCCGCCTTCCGGGTGGGGAACGCCGACCAGCGGGAGGTCTTCCTCGACGACGGGATGAC
>CAYUVU010000372.1:0-11998 GCA_964448205.1 uncultured Acidobacteriota bacterium | reverse complement strand
GCGCCAGCCGGGCTGTTGGCCAACCCCGGACGACTGCACTTTCACAGCAACTGGGCCGGCCTCCGGCCGGCATCGCCGACTCTGGGGAGGCGAAACTCGCCTACGAGTTCAGCGGACCAGCGTGAACGCCTTCCGCGTCTCGTAGACCTGCTCGCCGTAGAGGACGCGGATTCCGAGCTCGTAGCGCCCCGGCGCGAAGTCGTTCAATTCGATCTCCGCATTGGCAGCGGCCTGGCGGGTGCTGGTGGGGAGCGCCTCCGGACGGACGAAACCGGTGTCCCGGCCCTCCCGGCTCAGGGTGTACTCGGCCACGATCTCCGGTAGCTCTCCATCGTCCACCCGTTGGCCCGGGTAGAAGAAATAGAACGCGCCGAGCGTCTCGTCCTGCCGGAACACCGCCGTTGACCGGGGTTCGAAGTGGGTGCGCCCGAATTGAAAGGCTCGTCCGGGAACGCGGCCGCTGTATTCCTGCATGGTGGTGTCGCCGTAGAGGACCACCGAGGAGAACCCGGGCTCGGCCTCGGGAAAGGACGGCGTCTCGATATCCAGCCGGGCGGTGCCGAAGGCGTCCGACTGCTCGTCCACGACGCCGAGCAGCAGTCGGTGCCGGCCCGGAGGCAGCACCAGCGAGGCCTCGAAACGGACCGGGCCTTCTGCCGACCGGATCTCGGTGTGCGCCGTCTCGAGCCGGTAGGTCGCGGCTCCCGGGCCTTCCGCCTCGGTCGACGCGGTCTTGGCGAACAGAGAAGCCGCCAACTGGCCATCCGTCCCGGGGGCGAGCGCATCCGCGGGAGTCTCGAAAAGCAGCGCCACGTAGGTCGCGCGGTCGTCCACCCGGAAGTACGCCGGGGTGACCCGGAAGGAAAACCCGTCCCCCGGCGGACCCTCGCCGCTCAGATCGGCGAGCACGCGCCGGGCTCGTTCCGATCCTCCTGCCGGGAGGTTCGGGATCACGAGCCGCCCTTCCTCGTCGCGTTCGAAGTCGATCTCGGGCCGGGCGATGAGGCGCCGCCGCATTTCTTCGAGGCTCTCGTCAACGGCGACGCGGTTCTCGAGGAAGAGCTGACCCCCCTCGTCCCGGTAGTAGAGCGCCTCCAGCGTGTCCGCGAGACCGTTCTCCGGATCGGGAGGGAAGGCCCAGAGGAGTCCTTCCGGGGTCTCTTCGGTGGCGGGCTGGGGCAGGGCCTGCACCGGCATGCCGAGCAGTACGAAGACGCGCGACCGGTCATCCCCGCCGTAGCCGCCGTCCTCGGAGAAGTTCGAGTCGGCGAGCCGCACCCGCGCGAGGTAGAGGTCGAGGGTCTCGTTCTGGGGAGTGGACGGGTCCGGGTCCCGGCGCATCCAGAAGAGACGCCGGAAAGCCTCCCGGTCGCCGTGCGTCAGCGCCTCGATGGAGGCGCGGCGCTCCTCCTGCGTCATCAGGAAGGACTCGAGCCAGCCCAGTTCGGTATCCGTGGGCCGGTCGCGTCCCTGGGCGGGAACAGCCGCCGGGACTGACAACAGGAGGGCGGCAATCAGGACGGTCGGCACGACGGAAAGCTAGCGCGAGCTGCGACCGCTGGACTGCTGCGCGGCCCCGCGATCAGTGCTTCACTCGTGCTGGACGCGCACCTCGCGGCGCTGGCCATCGAACACCAGGCGGAACTCCATTCGAACGACTGACATTTCGCCCGGTGCTCCGGATTGCGCTGGCGGAATCCGGCTGCCTGACCGGCTGCGCACCCCCCCCTCGGGGCCGCCGGCCGCTAGTCCGTCGCGGGGTGCGCCGGTCGCTCCTTGAACTCGAAGTCCTCCTGGCAGCACCAGCACGGCCCCGGAAGGTGCGAGGTGATGTTGCAGGTGAAGCAGAAGTAGTAGGGCTCGATCGTCTCGCCGTCCTGGATCGTGTAGAGGCGGATGATCTTGCCCAGCCCGTCCTCCTGCCAGAGCGCGACCTCCAGCGGATGCCGGTTCACCCGCTCGTCGGTGAGGATCTCGGCCCGCAGGTCCGTCGGATCCAGCCGGTGGATCGTGCCGGCCGGCGATTCGATTCCGAGCTGCTCGCCGTAGGCGCAGTCCGCCACCGGTCCCGGTTCCCCGTCCTTGAGGCAGACCGCGCGTCCGGAAACGATGACTTCGCGTCCGTTCCGGGCGGCTCTCGTGACGGCGGGGGCGGCGATCAGGAGGAGCGTCGCCCGGAGCGCCTCGCGTCTTAGCATGGGACTGGGGAGATTAGCAGGGGAACGGCGGTTTGTGCCGCTGCCGGTCCCGCTGGAGGCACAAAATCGGAGTGAGGGAGTCGCATTTGACGCGCGCACCCGGAACCGAATTAATAGGGGTTCCAATTCGGTTGCGCTTGTTGTAGCCGCGCGACCAAGGAGAGCTACCGCGGCATGACCCGAAGCCACCTGTCCCCTGGACGGCGCGCTTTGGCTCAAACAGGCGCTGCGAGCCGCTTCCGGGCGGGTTCTCCATTGCGTTCATGGACGGATCGCGTTCCTCCGGTTGACCGGTTGCGCGACTGCATCTGTCCGTAGCGCCTCCCCACAGGCGCGTTCACCCCAAAAGGAGACGGGTATGAATTTCGGTAACTGCACCGGGGCGAGGTCCCTGGCGGTGCTGTTCGCAGCGCTGCTCGTGGGCATGGCCGCCACCGCGGCCGCCCAGGAAGCCGGCGTGTACGGCACGGTGAGCGATGCCACTGGCGACGCCCTTCCCGGAGTGACCATCACGGTCACCAACGCGGAGACCGGGCTCCAGCGGATCGCCACCTCGGGAGCGGACGGGCAGTACCAGGTGCCCTCGCTCCCGGTCGGAACGTATTCGGTGGAGGCGAGCCTCCAGGGGTTCCAGACCCTCACCAACGAGGGCCTGCGGCTCCAGGTTGCGCAGCAGGTGACACTCAATATCTCGCTGGAACTGGCCGGAGTCGAGGAGGCCGTCACCGTCACCGCATCGGCGCCGCTCATCGAGTCCCGGCAGGCGGACTTCTCGACCGTCATCACCGAGGAACAGGTGGAGGTCCTGCCGATGCAGGGCCGGAAGTGGCTCGATCTCGCCACCCTGAGTCCCGCCACCAGCCAGGACGCCATCCGGGGGGTCTTCTACAACAACGTCAACATCGGCGCGGGGGTCACCTTCTACTCGAACGGCTTCTACGTGGACGGGGTCAGCAACAACTGGCAGCAGCAGGGGGAGCCGCGGCAGGACTTCCCGCAGGAAGGCATCGCCGAGTTCAAGGTCCAGGCGTTCAACGCCAGCGCCGACTTCGGCTTCGCGCAGGGCGGCTACCTGAACGTGGTGACCAAGAGCGGCACGAACCGGATCAGCGGCAGCGCCTTCGAGTTCTTCCGCACCAAGGCGCTCAACTCGAAGACGGTCCTGCAGGACGAAAAGCCCGACTTCTCCCGTCATCAGTTCGGCGGATCGCTCGGCGGCCCCATCGTCGAGGACAAGGCCCATTTCTACCTCTCCGCCGAGTACACCGACGAGACCTCCTTCTTCACGGTGAACACCGGAGGCGCGTTTCCTTCCGAAGAGGGCACCTTCGAGAAGCCGGACTGGAACTTCATGGGGTTCGCGCGACTCGACGCGGCCATAGGCGAAGATCACCGGCTGTTCGTGCGGTACGCGCACCACAACAACGAACTGACGCACCGCGGCTCCGGCGGCATCCGGGCGGCGAGCAGTGGCTTCAGCTTCGGGGCCCCACGGCACTCACTGGTGCTCGGCGAGACCTGGTTCCTGAGCCCGAACACTTTCAACGACTTCCGGGTCCAGGTGGCGCACGCGACCTACATCGGCTGGCCTCCCGGGCACCAGAAGTGGAGCGCCTCCGGCGAGTTCCCGGCCGAGCGCGTGGATGTCGGGCCGCTCATCAACCGCCCCAGTCTCCGCACCGGGAGCCAGTCGGCCTTCCTTGGGCCGGAACTCCACATCCAGGTCAAGAACGACATCTCCCACTACGTGGGGGGCCACGAACTGAAGCTCGGCGTGGACCTCACGTTCATTGACTGGGAACCGGACAACGTCGGCGTCGCCGAGGAGTGGTGGTTCTCCTCCGATGCGCCGTACGACCCGAACGACCCGTCAACCCATCCCGACCGGTTCCGGCAGCGGCTTCTGCCCCGCTACGACGATTTCGAGAACACGGAGCACTCCATCTACATCAGCGACACCTGGATCGTGAACCCCCGGCTCACGCTGAACCTCGGTCTGCGGTACGACCTCCAGCAGGGCGTCTGGAACGAGAACCTGCTGGACGAGACGGTGCCCGAGATCCTGGTCCGGGACCGGGTGGTGCGCCCGGCCGGCCGGCTCGATCCGTCCCTCTTCCCGTTCTATGACAACAGCACCCGCGGGGACAGCGACAACTTCGGCCCCCGGGTTGGATTCGTGTGGGATCCGACCGGCGACGGCCGCCAGTCGGTGCGAGCCGCCTGGGGCGTCTTCTACAACCGCTACCGGGCCAACGGCGCCCCGCGCGCCGAGCGAAATCCCGAGGACCTGCTGGTGGTGATCCAGAACCCCAGCTATCCCGATCCGTATCAGGGGCAGGATCCCTTCGAGGTAGCGCGTTCCCAGCGGAACTACTCCGTCCAGGGCAACGAGAACCGGACGCCCTACACCAACCAGTACAGCGTGGGCTACAGCATCCAGCTCGGGGACGATCTGAGCGTCAGCGTGGACGGCATCGCGGCCGACGGCTTCAACCAGCACACGCAGATCGACTTCAACTACCCGCTGACGGCGGGCGGGGAACGCCCCTATGCCCCGATCGGCCGGGTCACGGCCGGCATGACGGACGGCGAGATGAAGTACCGCGCACTGTCGGCGAGAGTGACGAAGCGGCTCGCGAACAACTGGCAGATGCTCGGCTCCTACACGCTGGCTGACGTGCAGGCCGATTCCGAGACCTTCCCCGCGGACCACTACAACCGGGCTTCCGACTACGGGCACGTGCCCGCGGACCGGCGTCACCGGCTCACCCTCAGCGGCCTCGCGATGCTGCCCGGAGGAGTCAATCTGAGTGGGATCGTCCGTTACCAGAGCGCCCTGCCGTTCAACGTCACGGCGGGCAGCGACCTGAACGGAGACGGCATCGGCGGCGACCGGCCGCCGGGGATCAACCTCCGCGACGGCTGCCGCGATCTCGATCTGAATGCCGCGAACGCCTACCGGACCGCGAACGGGCTGTCGACGGTTTCCTCGGTCGAGTGTCCCGCCTACGCCACCGTGGACGTGCTGGCGGCGAAGGAGTTCCGGTTCGGCGACAACGCCTACGCCGAGGCCATCTTTCAGGTGTTCAACCTGCTGAACCGCGCCAACTACTTCCCTCCGAACGGCAACCTCCGTTCCGGAGGCTTCGGACAGTCGACGCAGGTGTCCGAGGCCCGGCAGATCGAGCTGGCGCTTCGGATTCGCTTCTAGGCCGACTCACATTTGGCGCGGCCCTCTCGGGAGGGCCGCGCCACCGGCCTTCGGGGAGGGCACGATGGACATCACCCGTCGCCAGTTCGTGCGGCTTTGCGGGGGCACGGCCGCGGTCGTCCTGCCCTTCGGGCTCACCCGTTGCGCCGCCCCCCGTCCGGCCCACGAACTGATCGAGGACGTCGAGTGGAAGAAGGGGCTTGCGGACGCCGCCCTCCGCGTGACAACCGGCCGGGGCGCGACGTTCGCGGACGTGCGGGTGGTCCGGAACCTCATCCAGACGATCGCCGCCGACGACCAGGCGATCAAGGGAGTCCCCGGGGAGTGGCACTACGGGTCCTCGCCGGAGCACGTGCTGGAGAAGGTGGACATCGGGTTCAACGTCCGGGTCCTCAAGAACGGCGCCTGGGGATTCGCCGCCAGCCCCGTCCTCAGCGAGGAGGAGGCGGTCGCGGTGGCCGGACTGGCGTGCGACCTGGCGGAGAAGGCCGCGCTGACGGTGTCCGAGCCGATCCGGCTGGTCCCGGAACCCGCGCACGTGGACACCTGGGTCACGCCTCACGAGGAGGACCCGTTCACGGTGCCCCTCGATGAGAAGGTCGCCCTCCTGCTCCGGATCAACGAAGAGGTCCGGAAGAATCCCCAGACCGACCGCGCGTTCTCCTGGCTCGACTTCTGGGACGAGAACAAGTTCTACGCGAACTCGGAGGGCGCGGAGATCCAGCAGCGCCTCGTCCGCTCGGACGGGTCCTTCTTCGCGCGGGCCCGGGTGGACGGGGTGACCGCCCAGCGGCGGTTCTTCGTCAACCCGCTGAACATCGGCTACGAGTACATCCGCGGGCTCGACCTCCCCTCGCACGCCGAGCGGATCGCCGCCGAGGCGGTGGAGAAGGCGAAAGCGCCGCTGATCGACTTCTCCGGGCAGCTGGACGTGGTCATGGACCCGCAGAACATCTGCCTCTTCGAGCACGAGACGATCGGACATCCGACCGAACTCAACCGGACGGTGCTGGTGGAGACGAACTTCGCGGGCAGCACCTTCCTCGCCGCCGAGGACATGGGGAGCTACGAGTTCGGCTCCCCGGTGGTGAACTTCGTGGGCGACCGCAGCCGTCCCATGCTCCGTTCCACCTGCGGGTACGACGACGAGGGCGTCAAGACGCAGGAGTGGGATGTGGTGCGGGAGGGGAAGCTGGTGGGCTTCCAGACCACCCGCGAGTTCGCCACCTACGTGGGTGAAGAAGCGAGCCGCGGCTGCTGCATGACCGAGTCCTGGGACCGGGTGCCGCAGGGGCGGATGCCGAACCTGAGCCTCGAACCGGGCGGCCGGGACGCTCCCTCGCCGGAGGAACTCATCGCCGACACCCGGCGCGGGCTGCTCTTCCGCGGGTTCTCGAGCCGGATCGTCCAGGACTATCAGCGGCGCTACCACACCTACACCGGGAACGCCGTCTGGGAGATCGAAAACGGCCGGACCACCCGGATGCTCCGGGGCGCCCACTACTACGGGAAGAACCCGAGCGAGCTCTGGCACCGGCTGGAGACGGTCACGAACCCGGCGTCCTGGGAGCCGGCGGCCCTCGACTCCGACGACATCGGGCAACCGACGCAGCGGAACCACAACACCCACGGGGCGCCCTGGGCGCGGTTCCGGAACCTGAACGTGGGAGGGCCGGCGAGTTGATCCTCACGGAAGAGCAAGTCCGCGGCATTTTCGACACCGCGTTCGAGACGGCCACCGCGGACGAGGTCGAACTCACGATGGCCTGGTACCACGAGGTGAACCGGGAGGTCGTCTGCGGGTCCACCAAGGTCATCCGCTTCTCGAACAGCTACATCCGGGACGACACGGTGGTGATGCCGTGCCACCCGCTCCAGGTGCACGTGGCCTTCGGCAACCGGGAAGGGGCCGCGATCACGAACCAGCTCGACCCGGCCGGGATCCGCGACGCGGTGGCGCGCGCGGAGGCCATCGCCCGGGCGGCGTCCCCGAACGAGTCCCACCGGCCGCTCCATGGCCCCGAGGAGTACCCGGAAATCCCGGGTTTCGACGAGGCGACCGCGGCGCTCACCGACGAGGAGCGGCACGAAGCAGTGGCCGGCGTCATCGAGCGCCTTCAGGCCGAAGACTTGAACGGCTCGGGCTACTTCCACGTGGACGACACGCTGGAGGCGCACGCGAACAGCGCCGGCGCCTGGTTCTACCGGCGGGCGACCAAGACGGGGTACGCGGTCACCGTGCGTTCCGACGCCACCACCGGGCGCGAGTCGAGCCGTGTCGGTTCCGGCTGGGCGGCGGTCGGGGACCTGCGGCGCTTCGCCGATCTGGACATCCCCGGGATCACCGACGTCGCGATCCGGAAGGCGCTCGGTTCGGTGGACCCGCAGCCGTTCGAGATGGGGCCGCACACGGTCGTGCTCGAGCCGTCGGCGGCTGCCTCTTTCATCGGGCTCCTGATGCGGCTGTGGAGCGGGTCGGCGCGCACCGTGGGCGCCTGGGGGACCCCGTCCGAGGCGGGCACCCGGGTGGCGAGCGAACACCTCAACCTCCGTACCCAACCCGGCCATCCGCAGATCATGGGGAGCCCCTACGGTCCCGGCGGCATGCCGCTCGGGGAACGGGTCTGGGTCGAGGACGGCGTGCTCCGCAACGTGCCGGGCGGGGAGAACGGCCCCGCGGTCCACCTGGTGGGGGACGGTGCGTCGAAGTCGCTCGAAGACGTGATCGCGGGCGTGGACCGGGGCATCCTGATGACCCAGAACTGGAACACCATGCTCCGGACCATCGATCCGCCGCATGTCAACGGGATGACGCGGAACGGTCTCTTCCGGATCGAGGACGGCCAGCTCGCCGGGCCGCTCGAAAACGCCTGGTATTCGCTGCGGCTCGACGAGTTTGCAAACGACATCGAGGACGCGTCACGTCCCTACAGCGCGGCGAGCTTCGGGTCCTCGGGCCTGAACGGCAACCTGATGCCGGCGCTCCGGGTCGCGAACTTCAACTTCTACCGGCCTTCGGAGGCGGTGTGAGATCCGAAGAACTCAGGGGAGATCCAATATGAAGACCACCGATCTGTTGCTGCTCGCGGCGAGTGCGGCGCTCCTGCTGGCCGCTTGCACCCCGGCGCCCCCGATGGAAGCGGAGGACGAGGGCACCCTCATCACCGGGGTCTGGGCATTCGTCTCGGAGACGAACACCGAGACCGGGGAACTCGTGCGCGACGACTCCACCTGGAGCGGCATCTGGGTCTTCACGAACGGCTACCACTGCCTCGCCCGCATGGACAACAACCGGACCGCCCGTTCGGCCGCGGAACTCGCGGAGCTCTCGCCCGAGGAACAGGTGGCGCACTACGAGCAACTCCTGAACTACTCCGGGACCGCCGGCACCTACCAGATCGAGGGGGACACCCTCCGGCGCCAGTGGGACGTCAGCCTCGGACCGGACATCATCGGCCTGGAGTCGGTCGCGAAGGTCCGGGTGGAGGGCGACCGGATGTTCGTGGACCTGCCCCGGCGCACCGAGGAGTCGGGCCCCGCGGTCCAGGTGATCTATCGTCGGCTTGAGTAACGCGAAGGCTCGGCCCCGATCGTCCCTTCGGAAGAAAGGAGCAACGATGAAACTCACGACCCGGCTGCTCGCCCTTACGCTCGTGGCGGCGCCGGCCGCCGCCGCGCAGAACGACGTCTACGACCCCGCCACCTACCAGGCGCTCAAGTACCGCATGATCGGCCCCCACAAGGGCTCCCGGGTCACCGCGGTCGCCGGCATCGCCGAACAGCCCTGGACCTATTTCATGGGCACGAACGGCGGCGGCCTCTGGAAGACCACCGACGCGGGCGAGAGTTGGGTCAACGTCTCGGACGGCTACTACGGCTCGAGTTCGATCGGCGCCATCGACGTGGCGGATTCCGACCCGAGCATCGTCTACGCCGGCAGCGGCTCGGCCTGCATCCGGGGCAACATCTCTCCCGGCGACGGCATCTACAAGTCCACCGACGGAGGGGAGAGCTGGAGCAACGTCGGCCTCCGGGACGCTGGGCAGATCGGCCGCGTGGTGATCCATCCGCGAAACCCCGACGTCGCCTTCGCGGCGGTCCTCGGCCACGCCTTCGGGCCGAACGAGATGCGCGGGGTGTTCCGGACCACCGACGGCGGCGTGAACTGGGAGAAGGTGCTCTACGTCAGCGAACGGACCGGCGCGAACGAGATTGCTATGGACCCATCCAACCCGAGCGTGCTCTATGCGACCATGTGGACCGCGGAGCGGAAGCCCTGGACCATCATCTCGGGGAGTGAGGAAGGCGGAATCTACAAGACGACGGACGGCGGGGATACCTGGACGGAACTCACGAACGGTCTGCCCGCGGGGATGATCGGCCGCTCCGGCATCTCCGTCTCCGCCGCGAATCCGCAACGCGTGTGGGCGCTCGTCGAGGCGCGGGACGGCGGGGTCTACCGCTCGGACGATGCCGGCGCGTCCTTCCAGCTCATCAACGACGACCGCGAACTCCAGAACCGGCCCTGGTACTACATGCACATCTACGCGGATCCGGCGGACGTGGACCGGGTCTACGTGGTGAGCCGCTACTTCCACCGCTCGGACGACGCCGGCGAGACCTTCGACCTCATCGCCACCCCGCACGGCGACAACCACGACCTCTGGATCAACCCGGACAACAACCGGATCATGGTGCAGGGCAACGACGGCGGCGCGAACGTCTCCTGGAACGCCGGCGAGACCTGGTCGAGCCAGTTGAACCAGCCGACTTCCGAGATGTATCGGGTGAGCGTGGACAACCAGTTCCCCTACCGGGTCTACGGTTCGGCGCAGGACACCTGGGAGGTGATCTCGGTGCCGAGCCGGTCCGCTCACTACGGGATGCGCCTCCAGCTCCAGCACTGGGACGGCGTCGGCGGCATGGAGGGCGGGGTCGCGGTGATCCGGCCCGACAACCCGAACATCGTCTTTTCCGGCAGCACCAGCGGGGCGATCACCCGCTTCGACCGCACGACCGGTCAGATCCGCCCCATCAAGGCCTACCCCGAGGTGGGCGGGATGCCGGCGAAGCACCTCCGCTACCGCTTCCAGCGGACCGCGCCCATCGTGCTCTCGCCGCACGACCCGAACGTGCTCTACCACGCGTCGCACGTGGTCCACCGCTCCGCGAACGAGGGACAGACCTGGGAAGTCATCAGCCCCGACCTGACCACCGCCGATCCGGAGCGCATCGGTACCTGGGGCGGTCCCATCACCCGCGAGGTGACGAGCGAGGAGGTCTACTGCACCATCTTCGCGCTGGCGGAGTCGAAGCACATTCCGGGCGTGCTGTGGGCCGGCACCGACGACGGGCTCGTCCACATCTCGCGGGACGGCGGGGAGAACTGGACGAACATCACCCCGGCGGACATGCCGGACTCCGGGACGGTGAACATCCTGGAGGTCTCGCCGCACACGGCGGGGCGGGCCTTCATCTCGGTCGTGCGCTTCCGCCTCGACGACTTCCGGCCCTATGTCTTTCGCACCGACGACTTCGGGGAGAGCTGGGAACTCCTGACCGACGGGACGAACGGGATCCCCGCCGACCAGTGGGTGCGCGTGGTGCGGGAGGATCCCGACCGGAAAGGGCTGCTCTACGCCGGCACCGAGTACGGGGTCTTCGTCTCGTTCGACGACGGCGCGCACTGGCAGTCGCTCCAGCTCAATTTCCCGGTGGCCCCCGTCACGGACCTGGCCGTCCACGAAAAGGACCTGGTGCTGTCGACGAAAGGCCGCTCGTTCTGGATCCTCGACGACGTGTCCCCGTTGCACCAGTTGACGGGTGAGGTGGCGGCGTCGGCGGCGCACCTCTTCGCGCCTCGGGATGCCCACCGGGTGCGGACCGCGGAGGAGGAGGCGATGGACGAGTACGTGGGGGGCTGGCGGTCGGTGGCGAACCCTCGCGACCTCTACGGGGGCGCGCGCATCACCCGGGACCGGCAGGGCACCGACGCCCCGAACGGTGCGACGATCTACACCTGGTTCGCCGAGGCTCCCGCAGGTGAGGTGACCCTCGAGATCCTCGACGGGGCCGGTGAAGTCATCCGGCGCTTTTCCAGCGAGGACGATCCGAAGGATCCCTCGGTGATCGCCCGGCCAGAGGCACCCTTCTTCAAGGAGGAGAGCACCTTCTTCAACGCCGGCATGAACCGCTTCGTCTGGGACCTGCGCCATCCCTCGGCGTTCGGCGGCGCCCCGCTCGGGCCGCTGGTGGTGCCGGGGACGTACCAGATCCGGGTCTCGACCGAGAGCTGGAGCGGGACGCAGCCGATCGAGGTGCTGCCCGATCCGCGGGTCACCACCACGGCCGCGGAGTTCCAAAGCCAGTTCGACCTGCTACTCAGGATCCGGGACCGGATCACCGACCTCCACCGGGCGGTGGCCGAGATCCGGGACCTGCGCGAGGGGGCGTCGGCCTCCGTCGCCGAACGGCTCACGCGGATCGAACGGGAGCTGGTGCCGCTTCCCGAGGACTACGACCGCGAGGACCAGGACTACGCTCCGAAGCTGATCCAGCAGCTCGACCTGCTCTACGGCTACGTCGAAGG
>CAYUVU010000371.1:0-10502 GCA_964448205.1 uncultured Acidobacteriota bacterium | reverse complement strand
CGCGCCATCCCGGAGACTGAGGTCCGTCTCGCCGCCCGCCTTCGGCGGGCCGTGCCGGCTGAAGCCGGCGTTCCAAGCCATTGCGCCATCACGGCTGTCGGCCAACTCGGCACGAACGACGCATACCGCTTGCACCTCGGCCCCGCTTGGTAGATTCCCGCACTGACGGGACCCCACCTTGGCGAGCGAGACGGCGGCCGGCGCACGCGGCAAGCTCTGGGTGTTCGGACCGGTCCGGGACCTGCTCCTGCTGGTCGCCACCCCGATCCTGATCCTGCCCCTGGCCTTCGCCCTCGAGGGCCGGGACACGGCCTACACCGTGGGGCTCCTGGTCGCGGGGTTCGGCGCCCTCGGCCACCACCTCCCCGGGATGATGCGGGCGTACGGCGACCGCGCCCTCTTCCGGCGCTTCCGCACCCGCTTTCTGGTGTCCCCGCTCGTCTTCGCGGCGGCCGCGCTCGGCTTCGCGGCGGGCGGCCTGAACGGCGTCTCGCTGATCGTGCTCCTCTGGGGGGTCTGGCACGGGGCCCTCCAGGTCTACGGCTTCCTCCGGATCTACGACGCCCGGGTCGGAGCGACCGCAAGGCTGACGGCGCGGCTCGACTGGCTCCTGTGCATCGGGTGGTTCGCCTTCGGGGTGCTCCATTCCCCGGGCCGGCTCGGGGAACTCCTCGAACTCTGGTACGCGCTCGGCGCGCCGCTCTGGTCCCCCGTGGTCTTCTTCGGCTTCCGCGACGCCTTCGATCTCGGCCTCTTCGCGCTCACCGCGGCGTTCGTGTTCCGGGCGGGCCGCGACCTGCTCGCCGGGAAAGGGCAGCACCCCGTCAAGCTCCTCGCCGCGGCCATGTCCTTCGGCTTCTGGTGGTGGTGTTCCGTCCAGGTGCCCTACGCGGTGCTCGGGGTCGCCCTCTTCGAGGTCTTCCACGACGTGCAGTACCTGTCGATCGTCTGGGTGTTCAACCGCAAGCGGGCGCGGGACGACGACGCCGGGTTCTTCACCCGGGCGCTCTTCGGGGGCGGACGGGCGATGCTCTTCGTGTACGTCGGCCTCGTCCTGGGCTACGGCCTCTTCCGGTTCATTCCCGAGGCGGTCGCGAACCCGGCGGTGCAGCGCGGCGTGCTCGCGCTGGTGGCCGCCTCGACCATGCTCCACTTCTACTTCGACGGCTTCATCTGGAAGATCCGCGAGACGAAGACGGGCGCGGCGCTCGGGATCCGGCGGGCGGCCGGGCCTTCGCCGGTGGGACCGGCGGCAAGTCCCTGGCTCACCCCGCACGCCCTCAAGTGGGCGGGCCTCTTCTTCCTGCCGCTCGCGGTGCTCTTCGGCCTCGAACGCCGCGCGGCCGCCGCGCCGCTCGCGGAGCGCTACGAGAACCTCACCACCCTGGTCCCGGAGAGCGCGGAGTTCCACCACAACCTCGGTTTCGCCTACCGCGAGAACGGCGACCTCGAAGCCGCCGAGGCCCGCTACCGGCGCGCCATCGAGATCGATCCCGAGTACCCGCGGGCCCACGCGAACCTCGGCATCGCGCTGCTCTCGCAGGGGCAGTGGGAGGAGGCGGAGGGTGCGCTGCGCCGGGCGCTCCGCCTCGACGATGACTACGCCGCCGCCCACCACAACCTGGGTTTCATCCAGGAACGGGTCGGGGTGCGCCTCGAAGCGGAGCGCCACTACCGCCGGGCCATCGAGCTCGACCCGGCGCTCGTCGAGCCGCGGCTCGGGCTCGCCCGCATGCTGCTCGCCGCCGACAACGCGGTGGGGGCCGCGCCGGTCCTCGAGGCGGCGCTCGCCGTGGACCCGGGCGTGCCCGAAGCGCACCGGAACCTCGGCCTGATCCTCGCGGGACGGGGCGAACACGCCGCGGCGGTGGCCCATCTCGACGTCTCGCTCGCCGCGGTTCCCGACGATTTCGTGGCGCTCGAGACCGCCGGCTGGATCCTCGCGGTGGTTCCGGACGTCCGCGATCCCGAACGCGCGGTGCGCTACGCCCGGCGGGCTTCCGAGCTGGCGCGGCATCTCAGCCCCTCCGCGGCCGATACGCTCGGCGCGGCGCTCGCGGCCGCCGGGGACTTCGAGGCGGCGCTGACCGCGGCCCGGACCGCCGAAGCGCTGGCCATCGACGGGGACAATCCGGCGCTCGCCGGCGAGATCGCCGCCCGGATCGCGCTCTACGAGGCGGGCCGCCCGGTCACGGTGGCCCCGCCAGCCCGATGAGGTCCGGGATGCCGCTGGCGGCGGCCGCCGCGCTGACCGCGCTGGTCTGCGGTTCCGCCGCGGCGCAGGACGGGATGGCGCCCCGCCATCGCGCCTGGCTCGAGGAAGAGGCCGTCTACATCATCGCCGAGCCCGAGCGCCAGGCTTTCCTGCGCCTCGAGGGGGAGGACCTCCGGGACGCCTTCATCGAGGCCTTCTGGGAGCGGCGCGATCCCAACCCGACCACCGCGGAGAACGAGTACCGGGAGCAGCACTACGCTCGGATCGCCTACGCCAACGAGTTCTACGGCCGCGACACCGGACGGGCCGGCTGGCGCACCGACCGCGGGCGCTTCCACATCCTGCTCGGGCCGCCGCGGACGAAGGAGGACTTCTCCTACTCCAACTTCCTCTATCCGGCGGAACTGTGGTTCTACAACGACCCCGCCCTCCGGGAGCACGGCGTGCCCCCGTTCTTCTACCTGCTCTTCTTCCGGCGGTTCGGCGCCGGCGAGATGCGGCTCTACAGCCCGGTGGAGGACGGGCCGCAGGCGTTGCTGATCGCGCCGGAGCCGTTCATCCAGGGCGACTTCCGCCAGCAGATCGAACGGGCCTTCAACCAGCTCCACGAGATCAGCCCCGAGCTCGCCTCGGCGGCGCTCTCGTTCCGCACCGACGAGGGGACGAACTTCGCCGACGTGCGGGGCTTCGGGACGGTCTCGCTCATGGACGAGATCTACCGCTCCCCCACCTACGGCATCGACACCGGCTACGCCGAACGCTTCGATTTCGGGACGGTGGAGAGCGACTACCTCTTCAACTACGTCGCGAGCGCCGGCTTCCACCACGTCCTGCCCGGGCCCGGGGGCTACTACCTGCACTGGGCGATCGAGGTCCCGAACGCATCGGTGATCGTGGTGCGCGATCCCGAGATCGGCCGCTACGGCGCGGTCTTCATCGGTTCCATCGAGATCAGCGACCTCGACGACCCGGAGACGGTGCTCTACGCGGACCGCGCGGAGTCCTTCTTCGCGGTCGCCGAGGAAGAGGCGGCGGCGCTCGGGCAGCCGTTCCTCTTCCGGGGCGTGGTGCCGGTGATCCCGGGGTCGCACCACCTCCGCATCGTCGTCCGCAACCGGGCCTGCCCGAGCCGGAACGAGGAGGAGTGCCGCCGGGCCTACACCCTGCTCGAGGCGCCGATCGAGGTGCCCGAGCTCCGGTTCGACGCGCCTTCGCTGACCGATCCGGTGCTCGCCTACGGCAGCGACCTGTTGGGCGGCGATCCGCTCTACCGCGGCTACCGCTTCGGGCGGCGCAGCGTGCGGCCCAACCCCTCTGCGGTGTTCGCCGCGGGGACGACCCTCCACCTGCTCTCGGAACCGTTGAACGCTCCGGAGGACGCCCGGGTGGAATGGACGGTGGCTCCCGATCCCGCCGCGCTCTTCGGCGACGAGCCTCCGGCGCCGGTCGGCGGGGCGGTCGCGGCGCACGGGGACCGTGACGGCCCGCTGGTCGTGAGCCAGCCGCTCGCCGGCCTGCCGGGAGGGCGGTACGTCGCCGGGGTACGCCTGCTGGATGGGACGGGCAGGGAACTCGCCCGCCGGGCGGTCCCGTTCCAGATCTCGCCCCGGGCGACGCTGGCGCGGCCGCTGGTGGACGGCGGACTCGGCGAGATCCGGCCGGAACTGGCCGGAGCGCCGGAGCTGGCGCGGGCCCGGCAATGGGAAGCCGCCGGAGACCGGGCGAGGGCGCGGGGGTTCGCCGAGGAGGCGGTCCGGGTGGGCCCGAACTACGTCCCGGCGCGGGAACTGCTCGCGGGATTCCTCCTCGAGGCCGACGATCCCGCCGGGGCCATGACGCTGCTGGGCCCCGTCTTCGAGGCCTTTCCCGACCGGTACGAGACGGCGGTGCGGCTCGGCGAGGCGCGCGTCCGCACCGGCGACTTCGAGGGCGCCCTCGACCCGCTCACCCGGGCGCTCGAACTGCGGGCGCCGGACGCCGACCTGCTGGTGCTGCTCGCCACCACGCACCTGGTGCTGGGCGACGAGGAGCGTGCGGGCCGCTTCCTCGACCAGGCGTACGAGCTGGACCCGGAGAACGAGCGGGTGCTGGCGCTGCGGCGGAGGTAGCGGGGAGCGCCGGCGCGGGTCGGATCAGCGACTGCGGTTTCGCGGCCCTCCGGGGCCGCGATGCCGGCTGAAGCCGGCGTTCCAAGCCGCTGCGCAATCCCGCGGAACTGGATCCGTCCCGCCGCCCGCCTGCGGCGGGCTGTGCCGGCTGTTTCGGAGCAGAGCGATAGCTCTGCGCAGACCCCTTGAGCACGAGGGATGGACGCCGGCGACAGCCGGCGCCCATTCCTCGTAGCTCGGGAACCCGGCGTTCCAAGAAGGCGGTGGGCCCGTGCAGGCCCACCGCCACTGGGGTGACGCGGCCTAGAACTGGTAGCGCGCGCCCAGCTTGAAGGTGCGCGGCTCCAGGAAGCCGATCACCCGGTTGTACGCGGAACCGGCGCGAATGATCTGGTTCAGGACCGGGTTGGAGTTCGTGACGTTGTAGGCGTCGAAGAAGATCGACAGCTTGTCGCGATCCCAGAACGACAGGTCCTTCTCGGCGCGGATGTCGAGGATCAACACGTCGTCGGAGCGCTCCGTCATGTCGGACAGCGGCACCTGGTTGGTCCCGGCGCCGCCGGGAATCACCACCGGAAGGATCGGTGCATAGGCCCAGCCGCTCTGCGCGCGGTACTGGAAGGACACCGCGGCCCCGATGTTCGGGATCTGGTAGCGGCCGATGGCCTTCAGGTTCCAGTTGGTGTGCTGCTGCTTGGTGCTCACCGCCGAGTTCCAGTTCAGCCCGCTGCCCTGGATACCGAGCGTCCACGGGTCGGCCTGGGTGTCGGCGCTCCCGCTGCTGCCGCAGCAGACGAGCTCGTTCCGCCACTGGTAGTGGAAGCTGCCCTGCAGGAAGAGCCCGCTCCGGAACCGCCGGCCGAGTCCGACCTCGATGTTGTCGTACTCGTTGGAGTCGAGTCCCGCCGGGCCGGTCTTGACCTCGTTGGCGGTGCCGGTGCCCGCGGGCGGACGGGACAGCGTGGTGACCAGCTGTCCGTTGATCGGGTTGACCGGGCAGGGGAAGATGTCGTCGCCGCAGAGGATGGCGTTGTTGAGCAGCGCGTCGAGGAGATCCACCCGGTAGGTGTCGAAGACGTTCCGGTCCATCTTGCGCACGAAGGAGAGGCGCAGGTTGGTTTCCGGCATGATCTCGCTCTCGATCGAGGCGGTGACCTCGTCGTAGTAGCGCTTCTTGGAGAAGTCCACCGGGACGCCGCCCTCGACGCGGCCCACCGGAAGACCGGTTCCGGACGACTGGCTCAGCAGATCGCCGAGCTCGTGCTGGCCGTCGTAGGTGCCGTTCCCGTTGGGATCGAGGAACTGGAAGATGACCTGCTGGCGGGCCGCCGGGTTCGCGGCCACGAAGCCGTCCGGGCCCACGTTGTGGGTGTAGCGGCTCACCGAGGCCTTGACCACCGTGCGCCCCTCACCCGTCAGGTCGTAGGTCACCGCGAAGCGGGGATAGAAGTCGGTCCAGGTGAAGATGTCCTTCTCCTGGATGGACACCCCGCTCAGGAAGAACTCGGGATAGTCCGGCGCGAGGTCCGCCGCGTTGTACCACCCGTACTGGTGCGCGACCCGCATCCCGGCGGTGATCGTCAGCCGCGGGTTGAGCTGCCAGGTGTCCTGCGCGAAGAAGTGCAGGTTGGCGTCCCGGGTGTCGGACACGGCCGTCGGCGTGTTCACGAAGAGGATTTCGGAGATGCCGGCGGGACGGTCGCGGTACTGGATGGATCCCGAGGCGTTGTTCGAGAAGAAGAGCCGCGAGTCCTCCATGTAGTCCACGCCGAACTTGAGGTCGTGGCTGCCGCCCGCGTCGGGGACGTAATAGTTCAGGATGCCGACGAACTGGGGCCGCTGCTTGTCGTAGGTGAACGGCCAGACCCCGGCTCCGGTGCGCCGCGAGGTATCGAGGTCGATCCGGGGCGGGTGGGTGTCCGGCTCCACGGCCGGCACCATCGGCCAGGTGACGCCGTAGTGCATCGCCTTCACGTTCGAGAAGGCCCGGTCCGACCAGACCCGCTGCCACTCGGCCTTGTGGACCCAGGTCCACGAGTCCTGCGCGAGCCGGACGTCGGGGGAGTTCAGGGCGTTGATGCCGCGGTTGGGCCGGTTCTTGAGGCCCCACTGGCTGTAGCCGATCAGCTCGTCCTTCTCGGAGAGCGCCATGTTGACCTTCGTGTAGTAGTTCCGCAGGATCGCCTCTTCCTTGATGATTTCCGGATCGAGGCCGGAGATCGCCCGGTGGGTCAGGTTGTTGTTGTAGGCGAGGAAGAACCAGGCCCGGTCCCTCAGCAGGGGGCCGCCCACGTCGGCGTGGGCCTCCCAGTAGGTGAGCATGTGGTTCGTTCCGGCCCCCCGGTTCTCGAGTTCGGAGGTCAGGTTGTCGCCCACGAAGCTCTCCCCGAGGTAGTCGGCGTAGAGCAGCGCGGAAAGGTCGTTGCCGCCGGTCTTGATGTCCATCACGATCGTGTTGCCGGCCCAGGCGTTCTCCACGTCGGCGCCGGCGTTCGAGATGTTGAACTGGTTGACGGTCAGGCTGTCCATGTAGAAGCCGAACCCGCCGGTGCTGAAGTTGGAGTCCACGCCGTCGATGACGATGCGGTTCTGGTTGCGGAGCCCGAAGGCGTCGAAACCGGACTGCTGGGCCTTGTGGGAGCCCGCCACGTCGAAGCCGCGCATCCGGATGCCCGGGGTGAGCGCCAGCATGGCGTGCGGATCGGTGGAGTTCGGCACCTCCAGGATGGCGGTGTCGTCGAAGGTCCCGCCGAAGCGGCTGGACTTCACGTCCACCACCGGGGACTCGCCGGTGACGGTCACCGTCTCGGCGACCGCGGCCACCGAGAGCGTCTGGTTCACCGTGAACGTCTGTCCGGTGATGACGGTGATGTCCTCGCGGACCACGGTGCCGAACCCGCCCAGCTCGAAGGTCATGGTGTAGCTGCCCGCCGGCAGCCCCTGGAATCGGAACGAACCGTCGATGTCGGTGACCGCGACGCGGCTTCCGAGCAGGGCATCCGATTCGAGGGTCACGGTGACCCCCGGAAGAACGAGCCCCTGTTCGTCCTGGGCGGCGCCGTCGAGCCGCCCGGCGGTGATCTGCGCCGCGAGCGACGCCGGAATCAGGAGCAGTGCGGCGACCGTCAGCGACCGCAGCAGGTGTCGTTTCATGGGCAAGGCCCTCCTTGACGAGAGACGATTTGGCTCGGGACTGTATGAGACAACCGAACCGAGGTCGAACCGCAAGTCCCGCACCAGCCACGGATTCCTGGAGCGATGCCATAACTCGTTGAAAAAAGGCCATGTGTCGATGCCTTCACGGAATTGTCGGGGCCTTTCTCCAATAACCTGAATTGCGATTCGGCTTCCCGTTCGGGATTTCGCGGCGTTCGGGCGCCGCAAGTCCTCATAATTCGGGGGTGCCGGATCGCATCGCCCCCGCCGGTCTCAGGAACGCTCTCGCCGTGTCCCCGCGGATCGATCCGGAGAGCGAGGTGCGGGACCGGGTGGCTTTCCTGCGGGCGTATCTCGTGGCCAGCCGCCAGCGGAGTCTCTGGCTCGCGGTGTCCGGCGGCGTGGATTCGGCGCTCACCGGCCGGCTCGCCTCGCTGGCCGTCGCCGCGGCCAATCGGGACGGCGGGGCGTACCGCTTCGTCGCGGTGCGGCTTCCCTACGGCGAGCAGCGCGACGCCGCCGACGCCGAACGCGTCCTGACGTGGATCGAGCCGTCGGAAGTGGTCAGCGTGAACATCGCCGGGGCGGTCCGGGCCCTCGAGGCGTCACTGCCCGGGGACCGGCTGAAGGCGGGTTCCGAGACCGCCCGCGACGTCGCGCGTGGAAACACGAAGGCCCGGATGCGGATGGCGGTGCAGTACCACCTCGCGAACCTCGAGGGCGGACTCGTGGTGGGGACGGACCACTCCGCGGAGGCGCTCGTCGGGTTCTTCACCAAGTTCGGCGACGGGGGGGTGGACGTGTGCCCGCTCTTCGGGCTCAGCAAGCGGCAGGTGCGCCGGGTGGCGGCCCATCTCGGCGCGCCGGAAGCGATCGTCGCCAAGGTGCCGACCGCCGACCTCGAGGACCTGCGTCCGGGGCTGCCGGACGAGGAGGCGCTCGGGATCAGCTATCAGGCGATCGACGACTACCTCGAGGGCCTGCCGGTACCGGCCGAGGTGGCGGACCGGATCGACGCGCTCTACCGCGCCACCGAGCACAAGCGCCGAACCCCCGTGGTGCCCCAGGACACCTGGTGGAGGTAGCCGGCGCGCCTCTACGCCTGCTGGAGCAGGTAGGTGGCGAGGCCCGCCGCGACCACGCGGTCGTTGTCTTCCACGACCTCGACGCGGCAGGAGACGAGCGTGCGGCCCTTGCGGACGACCTCGCCGATGGCCAGCAGGTCGCCCTGCACGACTCCCAGAATGTTGACCTTGTATTCCACGAGGCGGATTCCGACTCCGGGAGCGACGGAGGCGGCGGCAAGGTGACCCGCCGCGACGCAGAGCGTGCCGATGACGCCTCCCTCGAGCGGTCCCGGCTCGGTGTTCCGCGTCTCGCCCGGTAGATGGATCCGCGAGACCCCGTTGTCCGCGTAGTCCAGCCGGAGCCCGGTCTGTCCGGCGAGCGGAGCGGTGTCGAGTTCCTTCTGCAGGCGCCGGCGGAGCGACATCCGCTCACGTCCGTAGCCGCTGTCGGCCGGTTCGGACTCGCCCAGAACCACCGGCTCGAACTCGGGGACCGGGTCGGGCCCGCTGGCCGGAGGCCTGGACTCCACCGCGCCGCGGCGCCGCGCGTGAAAGGTCTCGGCGGCCGTCCGCGTCCGCCGCGGGGGACTCTCGGCCTGGGTGGTGGGCGCGGCGGACTCGGAATCGCTCAAGAGACTCCCTCCCCTCGCGATGAACACCGGATCTCTCCGGTACCGAAACACGCAGCGGCGACGCCCCGAAACACCGGGGAACGAAATACAGCCGGCAGCCGAAGCCACCGGTTGGCGTCGTACATCACCTAACCCGCCATCTTACCACCCGCAGTTCCCCCCGATGCGTAACATTCCCGTTTTCCGTCCGGAAGCAATTCATGAATCAGAGCACCAGTGACGCATTCGACGTCGTCGTGATCGGGAGCGGTCCCGGGGGCTACGTGGCCGCCCTCAAGGCGCAGGCCGCCGGCCTCCGGACGGCGATCGTCGAGAAGGACGCCCGCTTCGGCGGAACGTGCCTGCACGTCGGCTGCATCCCCAGCAAGGTCTTCCTCCACACCGCATCGCTCCTCGATGACATCCGGGCGGCGAAGAAGGTGGGAATCGAGGTGGCCGCCCCCAGCCTCGACTGGGACGGACTGAAGCGCCGCAGCCGCCGGGTGATCGCCAAGCTCGCGGGCGGCGTTTCCCTGCTCCTGAAGCGGGGCGGGGTGGAGGCGTTTCACGGCTTCGGGCGGCTGGCCGGCCCGGGCCGCGTCGAGGTCGCGGCCCCGGACGGGTCCGGGACGCGGCGTCTCGAGGCCCGGAGCGTCATCATCGCCACCGGCTCCGAGGCCCGGACGCTGCCCTTCCTGCCGCTCGACGGCCACCGGATCGTGACGAACGCGGAGATGTTCTCGCTCGACGAGCTTCCCGCCCGGCTCGGCATCATCGGCGCCGGCGCCGTGGGCGCCGAGTTCGCGTCCATGTTCCGCAGCTACGGCTCCGAGGTGGAGCTCTTCGAAGTGCTGCCCCGGGTCCTCCCGCTCGAAGACGCCGAAGTCTCCGAGGTCGTGGGCAAGGCGTTCCGGAAGCGCCGGATCCGGGTGCGGACCGAGGCCCGGGTGGAGGCCGCCGAGGTCGTGGAGACGGGAGTGCAGGTCCGTTACCGGGCAGGGGAGGAAACCCGGACCGCCGAGTACGACCGGTTGCTGGTGGCGGTGGGGCGCGCGCCGCGCACGGCGGACATCGGCCTCGAGACCGTCGGCATCGAACTCGAGCGAGGCGGCTTCGTCCCGGTGGACGGGTTGTGCCGAACCGGGGCGCCGGGGGTCTTCGCCATCGGCGACGTGGTCGGGACCGCGCAGCTCGCGCACGTGGCTTCCGCGGAGGCGGACGTGGCCGCGGCCGCTTCCTCGGTGAGCCCCACCGAACCCACCTCCGGCACGCAGTAGGTGGCCGCGGGCATCCGGTCCCGGCGGAGCGGCGGCACGTCGCGGCCGGCGATGGTGGCCACCGCCAC
>CAYUVU010000370.1:0-5684 GCA_964448205.1 uncultured Acidobacteriota bacterium | reverse complement strand
GTCCATGCGCTCCGGAAGCCGGAGCGGCGAACGATCCCGCCAGCGCCGCTGCCGATGGACAGGGGCACCGGTTCCGCCTTGGGGTGGATCAAGTTGACTACTTGCGACTCCTCCGGTGGTTCGGTTCGTTCGCTCGCGCTGCCCTTCACGCTTCGGCATCCCGAAGGGCGACATACTACGGATTCCATCGGCAAATGGTTTCGATCCGGCCTCGGGATGTAGTCAGCCGATGCCCCACCGCGCTCATCTCAACGCTCCTTGGAGGGCGGGGTTGACACGGGGGTTAGCTTCGTCGGCCCGCTCATGGATAGGGCGGGCTCTACAACTCTCCAAGGAGGCATGCGATGTTGGACGTGAAGACGATCAGGAAGCTGCTGATGACGGCGGTGGTCGTGGCGCTGGCTACGACGCCCGCCGCCGCCGAAACCCCTGCTCAGGATTGCTGGTGGACGGAGCAGCACTATGGCTTGTTCTGCAACGACGGGGGTCTCATGGAAGTGTGCAAAACACCCGCCGGTGATTGCACGGTCGACTGCGGAAGGGGAGCGGTCGGCGGGGCTACCTGCTAACCCCATCTCAGGGGAAATGGGAAAAAGGGACAAGCACAAGAAGGGAACGAGTTGGTCCGGCCATCTCCTGAATCTCGGGCTCTTGGCGGTGCTCCTTTCCGTCGTGTTCTTGCCCGAGAGCCCGATCCGAACGCGCCTCTCCGCTTGGAGGGCGCAGGCCCGCCTGTCAGTGCTCGTCGAGGAGCACTGGCAGGCGTTGGCGGCAACGAGCGCTCGCATGGACACGGTCGATGCGAGCACCGCGATGATCATCGAGTTCGGGGATTACGAGTGTCCGTTCTGCCGAGATTCCCACGCGCACTTGGAGGCTGTCATGGAATCCGATCAGGAGGTTACGATCGGATACCGCCATTACCCGCTGACGGCCATCCACCCGAGGGCTGAGGACGCCGCGCGCGCGGCGATCTGCGCCGAGGCGCAGGGACGCTTCCCACAGTTCCATTCACTGCTCTTCGAGTCGTCGGAGTGGCGGGAAACCGGGGATTGGAAGACCCTCGCCGAGCTGGTCGGCGTGGGCGATCTGGTTTCGTACGAAGACTGTCTCGGGGGCGAAGCAGCGGGACGAAGGCTGGAGGAAGACATGAGACTCGGAGACGCGCTGGGGGTCACCGCAACCCCAACGTTCTTTTACCAGTTCGGGGGGCATGTCGGGTACGCGAACGAGGAACAGCTCCTCGAACTGATCGAACGTTCGCGCTAGAGATGGCCATGACGGACGCCCTACGCAGACCGCTGGGGAAAGCGATGCTCGCCGTTTCCTGTCTGGTGCTCTGCGTCGCCTGTCGGGACGAGCAGTCGGACCTGGGGGCCACGGGTCGCGCAGAGGCCGTGGACCTGTTCTCCGAGTGGCCAGGTGAGGAGTCGTTGCGGATCGCCGCGGAACCAAGTCTGGTGGTGGGATCGGACAAGTCTCTCCCGCTGGGCTGGGTCTCCGGAGCGGTCTTCTTCGGCGACGGCATCGCTATCGCCGATAGGATGTCGTACGAAGTCCTGATCCTTGATGCTGCGGGCCGGCTGCTTTCTCGGCACGGCAGGAAGGGAGAAGGTCCCGGCGACTACATGAACCTGGCCGCGATCGCTCGCCACGCGGACGGACTGGTCACCTCGGACGCATCATTCCTCATGCGAGCAACCCGGCGCGACGCGTCCGGAAGGTACATCGGGGACACGAAACTCGGGCCGGTCGGCTATCAAATGAGCAGGATCGTTGGCGCTTTCGGAAACAGCGTGCTGCTCGAAATGTGGGAGATGGGATGGCGGGGTCGCTCGCCCGCCGGGCCGATGGAGATCCGGCAGCCGGTGACATATAGGATCGTTCGTCTTTCTGACGGGGAGATCGTCTTCGAGGGAACCCGTCCCGGTCAAGAGCAATGGGCGTTGAGGGAGGTCAACGATGCCGGCAATATGGCTTCCTGCGGTCAATCCGTGGTCTTCGGACGGACTGCCGTGTCTGCCGTCACCGATCGCTACGCCTACCTGGCGGATACCGACTCGAGCACTATCACGCGCTACGACGAGGCCGGGACCGCCGTGGAAGTCTCATTCGAGCAGCCCCGAGAGAGCGCTGAGGCAGACTGGGTGCGGTTCGTCATCGATACCCTGCGGGCGAACGAGTTCATATCGGAGTGTGGCCTCCGCCTGCTGGAGGACCTGCCGGCCCGCCCCACACTTCCCGCGTTTTCCGCCATGATGGGCGGCGCCGACGGCCTTCTGTGGATCCGGGAGTACCCCAACCCGCTTCAGGACCAGGTGGTCTGGGTCGGTTTCAGCGAAGCGTTGGAACGGAAGAAGCGGATCACGATGCCCGTTCGCCTGCACGTTCTGGATATTTCGGAGGACCGGGTACTCGTCCAGGCAAAGGGTGCCCACGACGAGACTCTGATCGAGGTCTACCCGATCGAGCGCTGATGGCGCGGGGTTGTCGAAGTGGAGTGGGAGTGCCTGGATCTCCCGGCCCGGCCTGTTTGGCGGCCCATCCGGGCTCTATCGGGCCCATGGCGGCCCCATTCTCGGCCTATTAGTGGCTCCCATCAGGCCAAATGCCGGGCCAATTCGGGCCAATTCGGGCTTATTCCCCACCCATTCGCCAGCCCCGCCCTTCCCTCGCTGCTTTCAGCTTCGGCGTCGATTGGGCCGGCACCGTCAGAACCTCTCCGGTTTCGGCATCCACGCCTACGAGGACGTTCCTGACCGTGGCCTTCGACTTCTCGAGCGTGACCGTTCGGTACTCGTAGACGATCTCGACCCGCCCACGTTCCGGCGCCAGCGCGTACCCGCGATCTCCCTCCCGCAAGATCTTCATGTCAGTTCCCTCCTCGATGAACGCTTATGAACATCGCTTTCCGGTCGTCCCCTTCGATCTCCACGAAAGTTCCGCAGGGACCCTACTCCGCCACCCTAGCCCGAAACGCGCCCGTAAGCACGTTTCCGGCTCGCTTCACCTGCACCCAGATGGTGTAGACGCCCGGTTGAGGGAACGCGAACGGGAACCCGACCTCCGCGACGCCGGTGGAGTCGTGCGGGCGACCGTGGGGCTCCGCGGCGACGTCGCGGACCCCGCCGGCACTCTCGGCAGCGTCCGCGGCCCCGCCGTCGGTCGCCGGCCGCGTCCGGGGCACAAGGACCGCCAGCGAGCCCATCGAGATCGTGCCGGCAGGGTGGAGGTGGACGAACACCGAGCCGTCGTCCCGGGTGAGGGCGGCGTGGCCGGTCATCCCCATGTAGGGTTCGAGCACGGCGGGGTCCCCCGCAGGGTCGCGCACCGAGAACGAGAGCACGACCTCCTCGTCGACGCGCAGCTCCGGCGCTCCGAGCCACTCCATGACCGATCCGTCCGAGAGGTTCGTCGACGTGCCCGGGCCGGAGACCGGCGCGGGCGTCCCCCGCCACCGGGAGTCGTCGGCGTCGGGCTCCGGGGCCGGGCCCGGTCCCGCATCGCCGCGCGCCGCCGCATCCACCCACACCGTGTCCACCAGCGTCTGGGCGAAACCGGACTCGTGCACGATGTCGCCGTAAATGCGGTACTCGCCCGGCGGGAGATCCGGCCACCGCGCCCGGAACGTGGCTGCGTCCACCGGTACCGGGTGGAGGTGCGCGAATGCTCCATGCCGGGCGCGCCGATCACGAACATGTGCATGAGCTTGCCGTGGTCCGGGACCAGGGGACTCCAGTTCCGGCCGAGCCACGACGGGTCCGTGATCCGGATCGCGAGCACGGACCCGTCCGCGTCGTGGGTCACCGCGGCGTCCACGGCAAGCGGCCTGAAGATGCCGCCGCGCACGTCGCGGTCGACCGCGTCCCACCAGGCGTTCCCGAACCAGGCCGCCGCCATCAGCAGGACCGCGGCGCTCGCCATCGCGATCCAGCCCCGGCGGCGATGCGTCCCCCGGACGGCCTGCTCGGGCCCCAGCCGGCTCTCGCGGACTGCCGCGCCCGCGATGGACACCGCCCCGGCGACGAGGAGCGACGCGAGCAGTAGGAGCGCCGCGCCCAGCGCGGGCGGCAGGTCGCGCACGGCCAGCATGACCGAGGTCACGGGAACGGAGGCGGTCCCGGTCCCTCGGGAACCCGAGACCGTCACCTCGATCCGGTACGCGCCCACGGTCATCAGCCAGACTTCGGCCGCGTGGAGCTCGGGATCGCCCGGGACGGGCAGCGCAATGTCGGGCGGGGGCGCCCCTCCGTCGGGCGCGGCATCCCAACGCACGGGGCGCACGGTGACCCGCTCCACGTCACCCGCACCGCCCGGAACCCGCACCGAGATCTCCGCCAGGCCGGGAACCACGTCGGGAGGACGAACCACGACGGACACCGGGTAGGGGCCGGCGTCGCCCGCGAAGAAGACGTTCTTGCTGCCGACGTGTCCCGCGGTCGCCAGATAGAGGCCCGCGACCACCATCGCCGCGCGTCTCATCTGCGGACCGCCAGCATCCAGTTGCCCACCCACAGGCCGACGCGCACCGACAGGAACGCGATCGGCAGCGCCCACCACGCCCGCGACAGGAAATCGGCCGTCGGAAGGCCCCCTCGCGCGAACCGGTCCTCCTGCCAGAACTCGTACTGCCAGGGGCCGGGGGCGTTGAAGTATCCCCACGTGTCACCCTGGAACAGGTGGTTCCGCGCCGCCTCGGAGAGCATGAACTCGCCGAATTGCCAGTGGACGACGCCGAAGATGCCGACGAAGAGCACGGCGCCGAGCGCGGCGACCCCCCAGTCCACCGAGGCCCGGGCCGGCGCCCGGCCGGGTTCCGCGGCCCTTCGCAGGAGCAGGTCGAGCGCGACCGCGGGGGCGACCAGCAACAGCGGGAACTCCGGCGGCACCATCGAGGCCACGGGGCGCAGGATCGGCGCCAGCAGCGGCTCCGCGGGAAAGAGCGGCAGAACCCACATCATGACCAGCGTAACCCCCATGTAGACCAGCGTCGTCCAGGTGGCGGGCCACCGGAGGCGTGCAGCCCGCCCCACGGAGAACAGAACCACGGGAAACACGCCGGCCGAGATGAGGTGGAACGCGGGCCCGCGCCAGTCGTTGGGCATCGAGTACTCCGTGATGAGCACCGCGAGGGTCAGCAGGAGCAGGCCGGCGCTGTAGGCGTAGGCGAGGGCCAGTCCGCGCTGCGCGCGCCGGGACGCGCGATTCTGCCATGACAGCGCCATGAGCAGGGCACCGAACTGGATCGCACAGATGCCGAGGGCCAGAACCACGTGGGGCGGACTCAGAATCTCGACATCGAGACCGTAGGCGTTGTGCCACCAGTCGTCGAAGGGCGCGGATGTGAGCATGGCGATCGCGCCCCAGATCGCCACCCACGCGCCGAGCGGCGCGCGAAAGCCCCACATCCGCACCGAACGCCCGGTTTCGGGGCCGGTGCCCGAGAAGGTCGTCTTCAGGGCCAGCCATCCACAGGACAGCCCCGCCGCCAGTCCGCCCGCGTAGATCGCCAGATGGGCCGGGGTCCAGAACGAGTCCCGTCCGATCGTCCGGTGCCACGAGATGTCCCAGATGACGCCCACGATCACGCTCGTGGACGCGAAGAGCACGGTGGCGAGGTACCAGGGGATTCGGCGGTTCTCTGGTTGGGGGGTTTTTTCGCTGGTCCGCATGGGGTTTGGTGC
>CAYUVU010000369.1:0-8439 GCA_964448205.1 uncultured Acidobacteriota bacterium | reverse complement strand
ATCCCGTGTTCCTCGAACGCGGCGACCGCGAGTTCGAAGTTCAGGAAGGGCGCCCGGACATCCTGCTCCCCGTGCTGGATGAGCACCGGCGCGGTGACGTTGCCGATGCGGGCGATGGTCTCGGTCTTGTCGTAGATCTCGGGGCGTTCGTCGGGAAGCCCTCCGTGGCCGTCGATCGTGAAGATCCGGCCGAGCCGGTCCTGGTGCTCGAAGGTCTGCCGCTCGGAGTAGATGCCGGCCATCGGGGCGGCGGCGTCGAACTTGTCCGGAGTGCGGGTGATCGCCGCCATGCTCTGCATGCCGCCGTAGCTGTAGCCGTAGATCCCGACCCGGCCGCTCACGTACGGCTGCGCCCGCAACCAGTCGGCGGCCGCTCCGGGATCGAGGGCCTGCTCGTTCAGCCAGTCCTCATCCCCCAGGTCCTGGAACTCCCGCCCGAACCCGGAGCCGCCCCGGTAGTTCACGGCGAGCACCGCGAAGCCCCGGGAAGCGAGGTACTGGTCGGCCAGGTTGGGACCCGCCAGGTAGGAGTTCGTGCCGCCGCCGTGGACCTGGACGAGCGCCGGGCAGACGCCGCCGGTCTCGACCTCGGGCGGGAGATAGAGGAACCCCTGGATGTAGTGGCCGTCGAAGCTGCGGTAGGAGATCTCGCGCGGCGACTGGACCCCGTCCCAGGCCGGCGACAGCCGGGTCAGCCGCTTCGCCGGGCCGCCGGACGCCGGGACCGTGTAGAGGTCCGAACCCTCGGTGGCGGAGGAGCGGACGAAGGCGAAGCGCTCCGCGCCCGCGGTCGCGGTGACGCTTCCGAAAACCCCGCCGAGGTTCGTCACCCGGGTGGCTGCGCCACCTGTAGCGGGAACCGACCACAGGTGGTGTTCGCCCCGCTCCTGGTGGGTGAAGAACAGGCGCGCGCCGTCCCCGGACCAGAAGGGGCGGAACCGGTAGGCGGTGGCGAACGACGACATCGGGAGCGGCTCTTCCGGGCCGCCCGCCGGGTCGAGGAGATAGAGATCGGCGATGTCGAGATACCAGTACTCCTCGTTCTTCACGCCGAGGACCGCGAGCCGCCCGCCGTCAGGAGACCACGCCGGGACCGTGGAGATGGCGCGGATCGAGGTGGTGAGCCGGCGTTCGTCGCCGGTCGCGGCGTCGGCGAGCCAGACGTCGTCGGCGCGGTAGTCCGCCTTGTTCCCGACGTAGGCGACCGTCCCGCCATCGGGCGACCAGGAGACGCCGAACCGCACCTCGTCGGCGGTCATGGCGCCCGCAGTGAGCTGGCGCGGGTCGCCGGCCGCCGCCGGTACGAGCCAAACGTCCTGGCTGCCGCTCGCGCTCGCCATCACCGCGACGGTCTCGCCGCCGGGCGACCAGGCGGGAGCGCGGACGCCCGTTAGGCCATCGGTGAGCTGGACGGCGTCCGGATCGCCGACCGGGGCGCGGAAGAGATTCCCGTCACGGAGGAACGCGATGTGGCGGCTGTCGGGCGACCAGGCCGGTGAGCTTCCCGTGAGCCAGAAGCGCGGGACGGGAGGGTCCTCGGTGAGGTCGAGCAGATGGATGCCCCGTCCGTCCTCGCTCTCGGCGACAGCGGCCACCCAGCGGCCGTCGGGCGAGATGGCGGCGGAGAAGACGCCGCCCCGGGCGTCCCGGTAGATGTTCTCGAGGTTGAGGGGGACCCGTGCATTGCCCGGAGTTCCACCGCCTGACGGACCGCCACAGGCGGTGAGAGCGAGGGCGCCGAATCCGAGCGCCCGGAGAAGGGTCCGCGACCGGACGAACCGGCTCACTCGGAATGAAGCGCGGGTGGGAAACCAGGTGGGATGCGGCACGATCACGTATCGTGCCACCCCTGCCGTCCGTCGGCGTCCGAGGCGGTGGCGCCATCCGGCTGAGCGGCTTTGCGCGCTCTGCGGCCCTGCGGGCCGCGTGCCGCTGAAGCCGGCGTTCCAAGCCGTACGCGCGACGTGGCTCCATGGCGCTGTGCCATTGCGCGGCGCGGAGCGCCGCGGTGCCGGTCTGGAGACCGGCGTTCCAAGCCGTGTGCGTCACGGGGCCGGTACCATTGGGCTCCAATCACCGGAGCGACCGTCTGTCATGAGAACTGCCTCCCTGCCCCGCGGCCTCGCCGGGATGCTGTCCGCCTTCGTCTTCGTCCTCGCGAGCCCCGTGACGGGTCAGACGAGCGCCGACAAGAGCTATTTCGCCTACGTCGCCGCCGAGTCGGACGACACCGTGGACCTCGTCCGCTTCGGGCCGGACGGCGGCGAGTTGCTGCGGCGGATCCCGGTGGGGATCCTCCCGAACGAGATCGAGGGCCCGCACGGCGTGCGGGTGGCCCCCGACGGCCGCCACTGGTACGTGTCCATCGCCCACGGCATGCCCTACGGCACCGTCCACAAGTACGAGACCGGGACCGACCTCGAAGTCGCGGACACCACCGCCGGCCTCTTCCCCGCCACCATGGACATCAGCCCGGCGACCGGCTTCCTGTTCGTCGTGAACTTCAACCTGCACGGGGACCACGTCCCCTCGAACGTCTCGGTGATCGACACCGTCTCGATGACCGAGATCGCCCAGATCGAGCAGGGCGTCATGCCGCACGGGTCGAGGCTGAGCACTGACGGCATGCTCGCCTACTCGGTCGCCATGATGAGCGCCGAGTTGTTCGAGATCGACACCATGACCTTCCAGGCCAGCCGGCGCCTGCGGCTCACCGGCGACAACGAGACCACGGTGGCGGTCACCGGCGCGGACCCGCACGCCGGCCACATGATGGGCGGGGGGCCGGCGGCGAGCCCCACCTGGGTCCAGCCGGCTCCCGACGGCAAACACGCCTACGTCGCGCTCCAGGGGCTGAACCAGGTCCTCGAAGTGGACCTCGAGGCCTGGGAGCCCCGGCGCCGGTTCCACACGCAGCGGGGGCCGTACAACGTCGACGTCTCGGCGGACGGCAGGCACCTCGTGGTCACCGAGAAGACGAACGACTCGGTCGGCTTCTGGGATCTCGAGAGCGGAACCGAGCGGGCCTCGGTCGCGGCCTCGGCGCGCATCACCCACGGGGTGGTAATCACTCCGGACAGCCGCTTCGCCATCGTGACCGTCGAGGAGATCGGCGGCGAACCCGGGCGGGTCGAGTTCTACAACCTGGAATCCCTGGAGCGCGAAGCGGTCGTCGAAGTCGGGAAACAGGCCTCGGGCATCGCCTTTTGGAAGACGGAATAGACGCAGCGCCCGGAGTGCCGGCAAAGCTTCCGGTCCTCCTGCTCACTCTCGCGCTCGGCGCCGGGTGCGCCCCTTCCGAGCCCGAACCGGCCGAGTCCTCCGGTGACCCCAGCCCCGACTGGCCGGATCGGCGCGCCGAGTACGACACCGCGATCGGTGACGTCCCCGACTACCACGCGATCCAGGAGCGCCTGCAGACCGGCTGGAACACCTGGGACAGCCGCAGCGTGCTGCGTTACGTCCTGCTGCCCGACGGGCTCGCGGTGAACCTCGGCCTCAAACGGCACCGCTACCTCGAGGAGAGCCACCTGACGGAAGCGCTCATCGGAAAGCGCGAGGAGGGCGCGGAGCTGGTCCGTCCCGGCATTCGCGCCGTGGACGGGTCCTACCAGCGGCTCGAGATCGCGTGGCGCGGCCTCACGGCGACGGTGGAGGCGGGGCACGGCGACGACGGCGAACTCGCGGTCCTCGTGACCCCGGAACCGGCTCCCGGCGCCTCCTTCGAACTGGTGGTGAGCGCGGGGATGGCCTGGAACCGGCCGGGCGCGGTGGAATCGGCGCGAGACGGCCTCTTGGCCCGGACGCCGGGAGGCGAGCGGCTCATCCGGGTTGCCGGGACGATCGAGGCCGATCCCTACGCGGCCGGTCTCACCCCCCACCGGGTCGTACGGCTGACCGGGCCCGTCGGCGCCTACACCGGACGCCCCGGTGCGGAACCGAAGTCGGCCGACGATCTCCGGCGCATCCTCGATGCCCGCCGCGCCGAGCTCGAAGCCCGCGCGGCCGGGTTCGGGGGACTCGCCGAGGCGTGGCTCGCGGTGACCTCCGGCTTCGCCTGGAACACCGTCTACGAGCCCCGCCACGACCGGGTCGTCCCCACCGTGGGCCGGCTCTGGAACGACGAGTACGGCGGCGTCGCGCTCTTCGGCTGGGACAACTTCTTCCTCGGCTACCTCGCGACGCTCGAGAGCCGCGACCTCGCGCTCGCCGGGATCGTCGAACACCTGCGGGGCCACACCCCCGAGGGATTCCTGCCGAACGACAACCGGGGGAACGGCAGCAAGTCGTGGGACCGCTCCCAGCCCCCGGTGGGCGCGATCATGGTCCGCGAGGTGTACCGCCGCTTCCCCGAGCGCTGGTTCCTCGAAGCCGCGTTCGATCCGCTGCTCGCCTGGAACCGCTGGTGGCCGGAGGCCCGCAACAACGGCGGCCTGCTCTCCTACGGCTCCCACGAGGCGAAGAACCCCTTCGACGAGCCGGTGGTGCGCACGAAGACGGCGGCCGGCTACGAATCCGGCATGGACGACTCCCCGATGTACGAGGACGTGCCCTTCAACCGGGAGAAGAACGTGCTGGAGCTCCAGGACGTGGGGCTCACCAGCCTCTACATCGCCGACTGTCGGGCGCTTGCCGGACTGGCGCGGCTCCTCGGGCGCGATGCGGAAGCCGGGGAGCTCGAGGAGCGCGCCGTCACCTTCGGCAATGCACTGGACGCCCTCTGGGATGAAGCGCGGGGCTACTACCTGAACTACCGCACCGACCTGGACCAGCCCTCCGGACGCCGTTCCCCCACCCTCTTCTACCCCCTCCTCGCCGGCGTGGCCTCCGAAGCGCGCGCCGGCCGGCTCATCGAGGAGCACCTGCTCAACCCGGAGGAGTTCTGGGGCGAGTTCGTCTTGCCGTCCACCACCCGCGACGACCCCTCGTTTCCCCGCCAGCGCTACTGGAAGGGCGCCATCTGGCCGCCGCTCAACTTCCTCACCTACCTCGGGCTGCGACACGCGGGCGACCGCGCCACCGCGGCCGAGCTTTCGTCGCGTTCTCTCGATATGTTTCTCCGCGAGTGGCGGCGCAGGGGCTACGTGAGCGAGAACATCTCCTCGATCACCGGGACCGGGGACGACGAGCGCCTCTCGAGCGACCCGTTCCACTCCTGGGGCGCGCTGTTCGGGATCATGGCGTTCATCGAGTCGGGCGATCTGGCGCCGCCGGAGGACCCTCTCCCGCAATGATCCGCGGCCGCCACGCGTTCCCGCTCGCCGCCCTCGCTCTCGGAATCTCCGCGGCCGCCGCCGCGCAACCCGAAGGTCCCCCGCCCTGGCAGGACCCCACGGTCTTCCAGATCGGCCGGGAGCCGCCGCGCGCCTCCTTCACTCCCTACCCGAACCCCGACGCCGCCGTCACCGGGCGCCCGGCCGACTCCCCGCGCCGCATCTCGCTGAACGGCGACTGGAAGTTCCACTTCGTCCCCCGCCCCGCCGACCGGCCCGGGAACTTCTTCGAGCCCGGCTTCGACGACTCCGCCTGGGAGGAGATCGCGGTGCCCTCGAACTGGGAACTGCTCGGCTACGGCTATCCGGTCTACCGGGACGAGTTCTATTCCTTCCCCGCGGCCCCCCCGTTCGTGCCCGAGGACGACAACGCGGTGGGTTCCTACCGGCGGAGCTTCGAGATTCCGGCGCGCTGGGCGGGGAACGAGGTCTTCCTCCGGTTCGACGGGGTGTATTCAGCCTTTTACGCCTGGGTGAACGGCGCCTTCGTCGGCTACAGCGAGGGAAGCCGGACGCCCGCCGAGTTCCGGATCACCGAACACGTCACGACCGGGCCCAACACCCTCGCGGTGCAGGTCATCCGCTGGAGCGACGGCAGCTACCTCGAGAGCCAGGACTTCTGGCGGATCAGCGGGATCGACCGCGAGGTCTCCCTCCTCGCCCGGCCGGCCACCTTCGTGCGCGACTTCTCGGCGAGCGCCGACCTCGTCACCGGCTATCGCGACGGCATCCTGGACTTCAGCGTGAACGTCGCCAACCGGGGACTCGGAGCGGCGGGCGCCCACGAAGTGCGCTACGAGCTGTTCGACCCCGACGGCAACTCCGTCTGGGGCGCCCCCGAACGCCTGGAGCTCGACGTGCCGCCGGGTGACGAGGCTTCCATGGGGGCCACCGCGACGATCCCCGACGTCCGCGCCTGGTCCGCCGAGACCCCGAACCTCTACCGCCTGGTCCTGTCGCTCGCCAGCGGCGGGGCGGTCACCGAAGCGACCGCGATCCGGGTCGGCTTCCGGCGGATCGAGACCGCGGACGGCGAGCTGCTCCTGAACGGCCGGCCCATCGTCCTCCGGGGCGTGAACCGGCACGAACACGACCCCGAGCGGGGCCACGTGGTGGATGAGGCGGGGATGCTCGAGGACATCCGCCTCATGAAGCGCCTCAACATCAACGCGGTCCGGACGGCGCACTACCCGAACCTGCCGCGCTTTTACGAGTTGACCGACGAGTACGGGCTCTACGTGGTGGACGAGCCGAACATCGAGTCGCACGGGATGGGCTTCCTGCCCGAGGTGACCCTCGCGGCGCGTCCCGAGTGGCGGGACGCGCACCTCGACCGGACCGAGCGGATGGTCATCCGGGACCGGAACCACCCGTCGATCGTCATCTGGTCGCTCGGCAACGAGGCCGGCGACGGCGAGAACTTCGACGCCACCTCGGAGTGGATCCGGGAGAACGACCCCTGGCGGCCCATCCTCTACGAGCCGGCCGGCGAACGGGACGTCGTGGACATCGTGGCCCCCATGTACGTCCGGCCCTACTGGCTCGAGCACTACGCCGCCTCCCGGTCGGAAAAGCCCTTCCTCCTCGTCGAGTACGCGCACGCCATGGGGAACAGCGTGGGGAACCTCGCCGACTACTGGCAGGTGATCGACTCCGATCCGAAACTGGTCGGCGGGTTCATCTGGGACTGGGTGGACCAGGCGCTCCTCCGCGAGGACGAGTCCGGCCGGCCCTTCTGGGCCTACGGGGGGGACATCGGGCCGCCCGGAATCCCCACCGACGGCAACTTCCTGGTGAACGGGCTGGTGTCGGCCGACCGGAAGCCCCACCCGCACGCCTTCGAGGTCAAGAAGGTGTACCAGCCGGTCCGGATCCGGGCGCTCCACGCCCGCTCGGGGCTGATCGAGGTCGAGAACCGGCGCGCCTTCACCGACCTCTCCGACCTCGCGGGAAGCTGGCAACTGACCGCGGACGGGGTGGTGGTCGCCGAGGGGGAGGTGCCGCCGATCTCCACCCCGCCGGGAGGGACCGAGATCGTCTCCTTCGACATTCCGGAGACCGGGATCGAGCCCCTGATGGAGCGCCTGCTGACTGTCCGGTTCCGCACCCGCGAGGACGCGCCGCTGGTCCCGGCGGGCCACGAGGTGGCGTGGGAGCAGTTCTTCGTGGACGTGGTGCACCCCGACGACATCGAGGAGGAGGAAGAAACGGAAGAGGAGGAAGAACAGGAAGAGGGAGAGGAGCCCGCCGAGGGCGAGGCGGAAGTCCCGGAGGAGGAGCAGGAGGAGGAAGAGCCGGCGCCGGAGCCGCCGCCGATGGAGCCCCTGACCGTCCGGGAGTCGGAGGACGCGGTCACGGTCAACGGCCGGGGCTTCACGCTCGAGTTCAGCCGGGAACTCGGCATCCTCCGTTCCTTCCGGGCGGGACGGCGGGACCTCGTGAGCGCCGGGCCGGTCCCCAACTTCTGGCGAGCGCCGACCGACAACGACTACGGGAACGGCTTCCCCGCGCGTTCGGGAGTCTGGAAGACGGCGGGGAGCCCGCCGGCCCGCGTCCTCGAGGACGTCCTGGTGCGCGTGGACGACGACCGGCTGCGGGCGGTCGTGGAGAGCCGCTTCTCGCTCCGCTCCGTGAATGCCTTCTACACCCTGCGGCACGAGGTCTTCGGCAACGGCACGGTGGCCGTCTCCGCTCGCCTCTCGGGCGTGAACGAAGACCTGCCCGAGATGCCGCGTTTCGGGACGCTCCTCACGCTGCCCGACTCGCTGTCCGAGGTGGAGTGGTACGGGCGCGGCCCCCACGAGAACTACTGGGACCGCCGGACCGGCGCCGCGGTGGGCCGCTACCGGTCGCCGGTGGCCGAGCTCGCGCACCCCTACGTCCGCCCACAGGAGACGGGCACCCGGACCGACGTGCGCTGGGCGACGTTCACGGACGGGTCCGGCGCGGGGCTGTTGGTCATCGGCCTTCCGCACCTCTCGTTCTCCGCAATGCCCTACCGGATCGCCGACCTCGACGGGGGGGAGACCAAGAGCCGCACCCACTGGGCGGACCTCGTCCCCCGCGACGAGATCACCGTCGCGGTGGACTTCCGCCAGACCGGGGTGGGCGGCGACGACTCGTGGGGCGCGGTCCCGCACCGCGAGTACACCCTCTGGCCGCAGAA
>CAYUVU010000368.1:0-3059 GCA_964448205.1 uncultured Acidobacteriota bacterium | reverse complement strand
GGCGTACGAGGCGGGGCTGTCGCTTTCGTTCGAGGGGCTGTTCGCGGGGGAGCGTCGGCGGCGGGTTGCGGTGCCGACGTATCCGTTCCAGCGGGAGCGCTTCTGGGTCCGGCGTCACGCGCGCCGGGACCCGGAAGCGGGTCACCCACTGCTCGGGGTGCGGCACGATTTGGGGAGCAAAGAGGTCGCGTTCGAGCGGGAACTGTCGGTTGAGGATCCCGAGTGGCTGCCGGACCACCGGGTCTTTGGGGAGCCGCTGCTTCCGGGAATGCAGTATGCGGCGCTTGCCATCGTGGCGCAGGCGGCGGAGGGACCGGTGGGCGGCGTCTCGGTGGAGGACGTGCGCATCGAACGTCCGCTGCTCGTTCCGGAACCGGTGGCGGGAGACGCTTCGGGCCGGCGGCTGCAGTTCGTGCTGCGGCGGGTGGAGGAAGACGGCGGCCGGAGTTGGGAGGGGTTCAGCCGGGGTCCCGACGACGCCGACTGGATGCGGCGGGCGGCGGGCCGGGTGCGGCCGACTACCGGGCCCGTCGAGGAGGGATGGACCGACCTTGACGCGCTGCGAAGCGGCCTGGCGCCCGTCGGGGCGGACGCGTTCTACGAATGGCTGGGAAACGGGGGCCTCCAGTACGGGCCGTCCTTCCGGGGGGTGCGGGCGGTCTGGTGCGGGCCTTCGGAAGCTCTCGCCGAGGTCGAGCCCCCGGCGGCGGTGGCGGCGGCGTCCGGGATCGGGATGCATCCGGCACGGCTCGACGCCTGCCTTCAGGTCCTGTTCGCGGCCTGGTTCGCGGAGCCGGCGGTAGCCGGGGACGGCGCTTGGCTCCCGATGGCATGGGAGCGTTTGTGGCTCTCGGGACCCCTGCCGCCGCGCACGGTCTGCCATGCCCTCCTCCGGCAGGACGGCAAAGGCCCGGCGACGGGTTCCGCGACCCGGCGGGTGGATGTTGCGATTTACGGGCCGGACGGGGAAGCCGTCGGTGGCGCGACGGGGTTGGTGCTGGTGCGCGCGACCCGCGACTCGCTGCTCGCCGCCGGAGAAGGGGTGGAGGAGCTGCTGTACCAGGTGGAGTGGCGCGAGGCCGGGAACCGGCGACGGACGCCGCTCCCCGCCGTTTCCGGCGAGGGTGGCGAGCCGGCGTCGTCCCCTGGGCTCTTCGTGCTCTGGGGAGGCGGTGGCGGTGCGACGGCGGAGGCATTGGCCCGGGAACTGGAAGGCCGAGGCCAGACGGTGCTGACGCCGGAGGCGGCGGCGAACGGCGCGGCCTTCGACCCGCTTCGGCGCGAGTCCTGGGCGGCGTGCTTCGAAGCGCTGCCGCCCGGGGCCGAACTCCGGGGGGTGGCGCACCTCGGGGCGCTCTCCGGCGGCGGGATGGAGACGACGACCCGGGCGCTCGCAGCAGACAACGAACGGATCGCAGGGAGCGGGCTGGCGCTCGTCCAGGGACTCCTCGACGCGGAGGTGACGCCCACCGATGGGCTGTGGTTCGTGACGCGCGGCGGCCAGACGGTCGGGGGCGCCCCGGCGGGGACGCTCGCGGGTTCGCTGCTCTGGGGGCTCGGGAAGGTGCTGCGCCGGGAGTTCCCGGCGCTTCCGACGCGGATGGTGGACCTCGACCCCGGGGGTGCCGGCGGGACCGACGCCCTCGTTCAGGAACTGCTACGCCCGGACCGGGAGAACCACCTCGCCTGGCGCGACGGCCGGCGGCTCGCGGCGCGTCTGATTCCGTTCCGGAAGTGGCGGGCGCGGGCGGGCGCCGGTGGGGAAGGCCGCGCGCCCGCGTCTTCCGTGGAGCGGGATGCGCGCCCCCCCCTTCGGGGCGGCCGTCTGCGCGAGGGCCGTACCTGGTTGGTGACCGGGGGTCTCGGCGGCCTGGGGCTGGCGGTCGCCGAATGGCTCGCGGAGCGGGGCGCGGCGGCGCTCTTGTTGAACGCGCGCCGCGCGCCGGATGCGGCCGCCGAGGAGGTGATCGCGCGGCTCGTGGCGCGGGGGGTGGAGGTCCGCGTCGAGCTCGGCGATGTCGCCGACGAGGAGGTTGCGGCGCGCCTCGTGGCCGCGACGGGTGGTGGCGAGCGGACGTTGCCGCCGCTCGGGGGGGTGATCCACTCGGCGGGCGTTTACTGGGCGGGAGCGTTGACCAACCACGATTGGGGCCGCTGCGAAACGCTGATCCGACCCAAGGCGCTCGGCGCCTGGAACCTGCACCGGGCCACGCTGGAGATGGACCTCGACCTGTTCGTGCTGTTCTCGACGGCGCCGGCGACGATTGGTAACGCGGGACAGGCAGGGTACGTGGCGGCGAACGCCTTCCTCGACCAGTTGGCGCTCCGGCGCCGGGCGCTCGGGCTGGCGGGGCTCTCGGTGGGATGGGGCGCCTGGTCCGCGATCGGGATGGGGAAGCGGATGCGGCGCGACCTGGCGCGGTACCTGGAGGAGACCGGGATCGGCTGGATGGAGCCCTACCAGGGCCTGGCCGCGCTGGAGAGGCTCGTGGGCGAAGGGGCGGTGGCGGCGATGGTGGCCCCGATGGATTGGACCCGCTTCCTGGGCTCGGCGCGGCCGGCCGAGCCGCTGGTCGAGGAGCTCGATCCCGCTTCCGACCGCGACCGCTGGCCGCCGGCGGCGGAGCGGGGTCCCGGCCGCCCTGGCCTGGTGGCGCTCGAGCCGGCCCAATCGGAGTCGCTGCGCCGGGGGCTCCGCGCGCTGCCGCTGCCGGAGCGGGAAGCCGAACTGATCCGCTTCCTGCGCCGCGAACTCGTTTCGGTGCTCCGTCTCCGCGCCGCGCCGGCGGCGGACACCGGGTTCTTCGATCTGGGGATGGACTCGCTGGTCGCGGTGGAACTCCGCAACCGGCTGAAACAGGTGTTCGGGCGGGAGCTGAAGATTCCCAGCACGGTGGTGTTCGACCACCCGGACGTGGCGCGGCTGGCGCGGTATCTGGCGGAGCAGCTCGGCGGTGCGGCGGCAGCGGCGCCGGTGCCGCAGCTGCGGTTGCGGGCCGGCGAGGAGGAGCGGGTAGCGATCGTGGGGATGGCGTGCCGGTTCCCGGGGGGTACGGGGC
>CAYUVU010000367.1:0-3278 GCA_964448205.1 uncultured Acidobacteriota bacterium | reverse complement strand
CCGGATCCGCTCGCGCATCTCCCTGCCTTCGGCGTCGGAGATGTGCTGCTCGCCGAACGAGATCACCGTCTGCGCCTCGTTCTCGGACTTCCACTACAAGGAGGACGCACGGGTCGCGGTGCTGGCGGTCGAGCGCCGGCTCGCCGACCTCCGCGAGGACCTCGGGTTCGAGTCGGTGTACAGCTACTTCGCCGAGAACGAGGCGCAGACGGTGATCTCGTTCGGCGAGCAGCACATCTCCGACGCCGAAGGCAGGGAGATGCGCGAGCGGATCCGGGAGGTGCTGCCGGTGCTCCCCGGCGCCCGCATCGTCTTCGGGGACGACGACCAGGACACCGGCGGCGACAGCATGTTCTTCCGGGTCCGGCTCTACGGCGAGGACTCCGAACGGCTTGCCGCGTTTGCCCGGGAGGCCGAAAGCCGTCTCGCGCAGGTCGAGGGGGTTGCCGAACTCCGCAGCGCCGGGGACAACCCGCGCCGGGAAGTGCTGGTGCGGCCGCGAACCGAGGAGGCCGCGCGGCTCGGAATCACGCCGCGGGACCTCGCGGAGATCTTCGGCTTCTCGCTCGGCGGGCGGCCGCTCCGCCGCTTCCAGACCGAGGACCGGGAAGCCGAGGTGCTGCTCATGATGTCCCAGCAGGACATCTCGCGGGTCGAGGACCTGCGGAACTTCACGCTGATCGCGGACGGCGGCGTCCCGGTTGCGCTCGGCGACCTCGCCGATTTCGAGATCGTCGAGCGGAGCCGGACGATCCAGCGGTCGGACCGGAAGGCGGTCGCGACGCTCCGCGCCGCCTACGAGGGCGAAACCTGGGACGAGACCCGCGGCGCGATCGAGGAGGAGCTGGACGCGATGGCAATGCCCGCCGGGTACTCGTGGTCCTTCGGGGACCGGATCAGCCGGCAGGACACCGACCTCCAGAACATGGCGATCAACTACCTGCTGGCGCTGCTGCTGATCTACATCGTGATGGCCGCCCAGTTCGAGTCGCTCATCCACCCGCTCGCCATCCTCATTTCGATCCCCTACGCGCTCTGGGGCGCGAGCTGGACCCTGCTGCTCACCGACAGCCCCTTCAACCTCATGGCCCAGATCGGGATGCTCATCCTGATGGGCATCGTGGTGAAGAACGGGATCGTGCTGATCGACCACGTGAACAAGCTGCGCCGGGCGGGCATGGAACGCACCGAGGCGCTGCTGGAAGGCGGCCGGGACCGGCTTAGGCCCATCCTGATGACCGCCGGCGCCACGATGCTGGCGCTCCTGCCGATGGCGATCGGGCGGACCGGACTCGACGGGCTCTACTACTTCCCGCTGGCCCGGACGGTGATCGGCGGACTCGCGGCCTCGACCGTGCTGACGCTGGTCATCCTGCCGTTCTTCTACACGCTGCTGGACGACCTGGCGATGAAGGCGCGGCGGGTGTGGCGCGCGAGCGCTCCGGCGGTGGTGGTTTCGGTCCCACCTGCGGAACCAGTCCGGGCTTCCTGACCGTCCGGGACCGACCCGAACCCGGAAGAATCGCGCACCCGGCTTGGAGCACCGGCTTCAGCCGGCACCGTCCGCCGTCGGCGGGCGACGCGGCCGCAGAGCTCCCTCACGCCCCGCGGGATCGCCGGAGATTGTGTTTATAACGATCTTAGCCAGTTTATCGAAATCCGATAAACTCCCTAATATCGCTATAACTCATCGCAGGTAACCGGCCGAACTCCATGGATCCCCTTACGAACCCCTTCGCGCCGGGCGCTGGGACCCCGCCCCCCGAGCTGGCCGGACGCGACGAACTCCGGAACGGCGTACGAATCGCCCTTGGAAGGATCCGAATCGCGCGTCCGGCCAAGAGCGTGCTCATGGTCGGACTCCGCGGGGTCGGCAAGACCGTGCTCCTCGTGCGGATGCGGAAAGAAGCCGACGAGTTCGGACACCACACCGTGTACATCGAAGCGCCGGAGGGCCGGTCCTTGCCGGCCATGCTGGCGCCCCAACTCCGTGCGACGTTGCTGAAGCTCTCCTGGAACGACAAGGCAAGGGATCTCGCTGATCGAGCGCTCCGGGGTCTGGCCGGTTTCACGAGTGCGCTGAAGGTGCAATACCAGGACATTCAGGTAGGTCTCGACTTCGATCCCGAACCGGGGCTTGCGGATAACGGCGACCTCGAGCAGGACCTGACCGCACTGTTGCTCGCTGCCGGTGCAGCCGCGAAGAAAGCCGAAACGGCGCTCGTCCTGTTCGTGGACGAGTTGCAGTACGTCCAGGAAGACGAACTGGCGGCCCTCATCACCGCGCTTCACCGCGCCGCACAAGAAGAAATGCCCGTCACCCTGGTTGGCGCCGGATTACCTCAACTGCGGGCCCGCACCGGACGGGCGAAGTCCTACGCGGAACGTCTGTTCGATTTTCCCTTCATTGGACCGCTGGGAGAGGAGGCGGCGCGAACCGCCATCGCGAAGCCCGCTCTGGATCAGGGAGTTGGCGTCACGGACGAAGCCATCCGCACGATCTTCGAAGAGACCCGCGGACACCCGTACTTTCTCCAGGAATGGGGCAAGCACGCCTGGGACGTCGCCGACGAATCGCCCATTACTCTCGGCGACGTTGAACGAGCTTCCTCGGGGGCTAAGACCGCGCTGGACGAGGGTTTCTTCCGGGTAAGGGTGGACCGGCTCACGCCATCCGAGCGGAGGTACTTGAGGGCTATGGCCTCTTTGGGCGCAGGGCCGCATCGGTCAGGCGACATCGCGAAGGCCCTCGGCAAGCAGGTCACGGCTCTCGGACCCGTGCGGAACAACCTGATCGCGAAAGGAATGGTCTGGAGCCCCGGTCACGGCGACACGGCCTTCACCGTCCCGCTCTTCGAGGAGTTCATGACCCGGTTCATGCCCGGCGGCGACTGGCGAAACTAGGCTGCCTCAAGCCCTCCGATGACGGGCGCGGGCCGCGTGTGTCCTGGAGCCGCCGGGCATCGCTGCCGGCCTCAAGGTCCGCGAAGCCATCGTCCACGGACTCGAAACGCGTAACGTCGGACTGGTCCGGAGAAGGCATCGCGACGTCCTTCTACCCGGAAATCTCGATATGTCATGTCGGATTTTCCGGGTTAAATGGGGCGCGACGACTCCGCTCCTGAGTTCCACGCCGAGGCGGGAGCCGCCTTGTGCGGGTGGGGTTGCGACGTGCGCGGTGCGGAGCACCGCGCGTGCCGGTCTGGAGACCGGCGTTCCAAGCCGTACGTGCCCTCGTCGCGATCAGCGCCGCGCACACTGCGGCCCTGCGGGCCGCG
>CAYUVU010000366.1:0-16902 GCA_964448205.1 uncultured Acidobacteriota bacterium | reverse complement strand
CGCTCGGCCGACGACCCGCTCCGCGGCGCGATGGTCGAACTCAAGGGGGTGGACGGCGCCTTCCCCCTCTACGGCGACCTGGAGGCGACCGAAGCGCCCTTCGGGCCGGAACTGCTCGCCGGGCGGGGGGCGCTGGTGCGGCCGGAAGTCCGGGTCCGGCTGGGCCTCGAGGTCGGGGACCCGATCATCCTCGGCGGCGAACCCTTCGAGGTCCGCGGCGACCTGCTCGCGGAACCGGGGGCGGGGATCGACTTCTTCCGGCGCGGGCCGCGGGTGCTGGTGGCGCTCTCCGACCTGGAGGCGACCGGGCTGCTCGACGTCCCGGAGCGCGCCCGCTGGGAGGTCCTGTTCGCGGTGGCGAGCGAGGAGGCGGTCGGCGGCCTCGCGGCCGGTCTCCGGGGAGCGCTCGAGGACCAGCCCGTCCGGGTGCGGACGTTCCGGCAGACGGGAGACCGCCTCGCCCGGCGTATCCGGCGCGGCGAGGACTACCTGAGCCTCGCGGGCTTCGTGATCCTGCTGCTCGGCGGCATCGGGGTCTTCAGCGTGGCGCGGGCCTTCACCCGCCAGAGCCTGCCGTCCGCGGCCATCGAGCGCTGTCTCGGGGTGCCCTCGCGCACGATCCTCGGGATCGCGCTTCTGCAGATGGCGGTGCTCGCCGGGCTCGCGAGCGCCTTCGGCATCGCCGCCGGAGCCGTGGCGCTCCAGCTCTTCATCCCCGAGGTGGAGGTGGGGGGCCTCCAGGTCGCGGCGCGGCTCACCCCGGCGGCGGCGCTCCAGGGCGCGCTCACCGGCGGCCTCGTCTCGCTGCTCTCCGCGGTCTTCCCGCTGCTGCCGCTCCGCCGGGTGCGTCCGCTGGGGCTCCTGCGGAGCGGCGACATGCTGGACGAGCGGGGTTCCCCGGCCACGCGGCGGCTCGAGGGGGCGGTGGCGGCCGGGGCGGTGCTCGTGTTCTTCGGGTTCGCGGGCTGGCAGTCGGGATCGCTCCGGATCACCCTTGCGGTCACCGGCGGGTTCGTGCTGGTGGCGGTGCTGCTCTGGATCCTGGGCGGCCTGATCCTCCGCGGCCTGACGCCGCTTGCCTCGGCGCGCGCCTTCGCGGTGCGTCATGCGGTCCGCACCGTGCTCCGCGGCGCCCGCCAGATCCGGGTGGTGCTGGTCGCGCTCGGGGTGGGGGTGTTCCTGGTGCTCGCCACGGTGGGGATCGAGCGGAACGTCCAGCGCGAGTTCAGCTTCCAGGAGAGCAGCGACGATCCCGACCTCTTCTTCCTGGACATCCAGGCCGACCAGGTGGACGGGGTCCGCGCGAACGCGGCGGCCCGGGGGTTCCCGGACATCAACCTGATCCCGGTGCTCCAGACCCGGATCCACGGGATCTTCGGCCGGGACGTGCACCTCGAGGACCGGGCCGCGGTGCGGCGCGCCGGGGGGCTGTCGCGGGAGTACACGGTCAGCTCGCGCGACTGGCTCGAAGACAACGAGGTCGTCACCGAGGGCGAGTTCTGGGGCGGGCGGCCGGCCGAGGGGGCCGAGGTGTCCATCGAGAACTGGGTGCAGGAGGACCGCGGCGTCCAGCTCGGGGACACGATGCGCTTCGAGATCATGGGCGAGACGCTCGACGCCCGGGTCACCTCGATCCGCGACGTGGAGTGGCGGAACGCCCGGAACGGCGGGTTCACCTTCCTCTTCCATCCGGACAGCGTGGCGCACTTCCCCATGTCGTACGCCGGTTTCGTCCGGGGGCCGGACGACGTGGTGGAGCGGGCCCGCTTTCAGGGAGCGGTGGTGGGCGAGTTCCCGAACGTCTCGGTGGTGGACCTCCGCGACGTGCTGGACACCATGCAGCAGGTGGCGGACAGCGTCGCGCTCGCGATCCGCATCGTGGGGCTGATCGCGCTGGTCGGCGGCCTGCTGATCCTGATCGGCACCGTGGCCGTCCACATCGGGGCCCGGCGCCGCGAGACCGCGGTGCTCCGCGTGTTCGGCGCGGGCCGCAACCGGGTGGTGGCGATCACCCTGCTCGAGCACAGCGTCATCGGCGCGGTGGCCGGCGCGGCCGCGGCGCTCGGGGCCTCGGCCACCGCGTTCTTCGTGGTGCGCGAGATCATGCAGCTCCCCTTCGAGGCGGACCCCTCGCTCATCCTCTTCGCGATCGCGCTCCCGGCGCTGGGCGCCGCCGGCGTGGGGGCCCTCGCGGCCGTGGACATCCTGCGGCGGAAGCCGCTCGGCGTGCTCGCTGACTAGGCGCCGGCGCGCTTCGGAGCGCCGGCCTCCGGCCGGCATCGCCGACCGCAGGGAGGCGAAACGCACACCGCCGCCCAAGGAGAATGCAGCCAATGAACTTCGATCCTTCCACCCACCTCTCCGCCGTCGAACGCGCCGTCTCCGCAGGCGAGCGCGAGGGGCAGCCGACCCGCGCAGTCACGCTGTCGCGCGCTTTCGCGACGGCTCCCGAGACCCTCTGGGACGCGGTGACGAACCCCGAGCGGCTGCCGCGGTGGTTTGCGCCGGTGAGCGGCGACCTCGAAGCCGGCGGCCGCTACCAGGTCGAGGGCAACGCTGGCGGCGTCATCACCGAGTGCGAACGGCCGGCGCGCTTCGCCCTGACCTGGGAGTTCGGGGAGGACGTCAGTTGGGTCGAGGTCTCGGTCTCGGACGAGGGGTCGGGCCGCGCGCGGCTGACGCTCACCCACACCATGCGGCCGTCCGAGCACTGGGACACGTACGGCGCCGGAGCGACCGGCGTGGGGTGGGAGTTCGGTTTCCTGGGATTGGCGCTCTACCTCGCCGACCCTGCGGCGCCGAAGCCGGACGAGGCCGCGTTCGCCGCGACGGCGGACGGCCGGGCGTTCGGCGCCGGGAGCAGCCGGGGATGGGAACGGGCGGCGGTCGCCGCCGGCGCCGATCCCGGCGCCGCGCGGATGGCGGCGAAGCGCGTGACCGCGTTCTACACGGGTGAACCAGCCGAGTCCGCCTAGCGGGCGGCCTCGTCGCGCAGCATCAGACCCGGAAGCCGAGTTCGGCCGCGACGGCCCGCTGCCGCTCGTCCAGCGTGAAGAACCCGACCTCGGCCGTCCGTGGGAATGCGTACAGCGCATTCGCGACATGCCATAGATCGGCGCCGCGCAGATACCCCGTCGCCAGGACCGCATTCATCTCCGATTCCAGGGTTCGATCCGGGAACAACCATTCAATCCTGTCCAGATAGGTGGGATCCAGGACGAGTTCCTCCCGTGCACATGCCGACCGAACCTCGGCTTCCAGCAGATTCGACGAATACAACCGATCGTGGGAGCGCAGACGATCCGCCACTTCCGCGGCTCGGACCTCGTTGAACGCGACCGCGACGAGCGCGGACGAGTCCACGTAGGCGGCGTTCATTCCCGCTCGTCAAGAAATCGCTTCAGCGCTCCCGGCCGGTGGGCAATCGGTCCGAGAGGGGCGTTGCGATTCCTGGCCGGCGAGACAATGCCCCGGCGTTCCAGTTCGTCGAGATGCTCTTCGAGCGTCCTCTTCTTCCCCTCGATGGGGCGGATCTCGGCCACGGGTTTCCCGTGGTAGGAGATGTGCACGGTGCGTCCCTCGCGGACCATTCGCATGACTTCGGAAAAGCGGGCTTTCGCCTCGTAGGTGGAAAGGGTCAGGTTCATTGTCAAGGTTGGACTAGTCAGACCAGTCTAACACGATCGCGGCTCCGCCGGCATGGAACGCCGGCTTCAGCCGGCACAGCGGCCCGCAGGGCCGCGGGCGGTTCGTCGCTACTGGGGTGGATTGGCGCGGGCAGCCGAGCCATCGCGGCGCGCGACGTCCGTCCCGCCGCCCGCCTGCGGCGGGCTGTGCCGGCTGAAGCCGGCGTTCCAAACCGTCCCCGCCACGCTGGGCCTGAGCGTCGAGGCCTGCGGGCGGCCGGGGCCTGCCTCAGGCTTCCGCGCCCGCCCCCAGGCTCTCGAGCCACGCCTGCGGGATCCGCACCGCGACCACCTCGCCCTCCGCGGTGACCACCCCGCCCGCCTCCACCTGAACGCTCACCCGCACCTTGCGCTCGCCGACCTCGGTCGCCCGCGCCCGCAGCACCAGCTCCACCCCGAGCGGCGTCGGCTTCCGGTAGCTCACCCGGAGCGAGCCGGTCACGAAGCGGAGCGGCGGGTCGCTGTCCATCGGCCGGCCCGCGGCCCGATACGCCTCCCACGCGGCCGTTCCGGTGCCGTGGCAGTCGATGAGCGACGCGATCAGCCCGCCGTACACCGCCCCCGGCACCGCGGTGTGGAAGGGCTCTGGCGTGAAACGGCAGACGGCCTCGTCTCCCTCGGCGAAGCTCCGGATGCGGTAGCCGTCCGGGTTGCGGGCGCCGCACCCGTAGCAGTGCTTCGTCGGGTCCGGGTAGTAGTCCTGAAACGCCTTCCGTTCGCCGCTCGCGCTCATGTCTGGCGGAGCGCGGCGGCCAGGAGGCAGCCCCAGGCGCCGATGAGGCAGAGCCCCCCGAGCGGGGTCACGGGACCGAGCCACGACGGCCCGCCGAGCGCCAGCCAGTAGAGGCTTCCGGAAAACAGGACGATCCCGGCGGTCATCAGGACCCCCGCCAGCGAGGCGGGGGAGCCCAGGTCCCGGGCCACCAGCGCCCCGACCGCCAGCAGGCCCAGCCCGTGGATCAGGTGGTAGCGGACGGCGGTCTCGAAAGTCTGGAGCGACCGGGCGTCAAGCCGGGGCGCCAGGCCGTGCGCGCCGAAGGCGCCGGCGACGACGCCCAACATCAAGGCGGCGGCGCCCACCGCAACCCATACCATCGGAGACTGCGATCAGCGCGCGGTCTGCCCCATCTGGAGCGCCCGCTGCGGGGTCATCGGCTCATCCGGGTAGAGCGACGCGACCTGGTCGGCGTAGCCGTTGAAGAGCGGGGTCGGGAAGGGAGCCCGGTTGTCCAGCCAGTAGGACTCGGCCTGGCTCCAGCGCGGATGCGGGATGTTCGGGTTGATGTTCGACAGGAACCCGTACTCGTGCTGCTGCATCTCCCAGAAGAAGGGCGGCTGCCGGCGGGTCAGCTCGATCTTCACCACCGCCTTGGCGCCCTTGTAGCCGTACTTCCAGGGGATCGCCATCCGGATGGGTGCGCCGTGCTGGCGGACCAGCGGGTCGCCGTAGATCCCGGTGACCACGAACGCCAGCGGGTTCATGGCCTCGTCCATGCGGAGCGCCTCGTGGTAGGGCCACGGGTACCAGTTGCTGGACGCGAGGCCCGGCATCTCCTCCGGCCGGTTCAGGGAGGTGAACGCCACGAACCGCGCGTTGCCGTTCGGCTCCACCGCGTCCAGCAGCGCCGACAGCGGGAAGCCCGTCCACGGCACGTTCATCGCCCAGCGCTCCACGCAGCGGAAGTGGTAGATCCGCTCCTCGTGCTCGAAGTTGAGCAGGTCGTCGAGATCGAAGGTGCGCGGCTTGTTGCACTCGCCGGTCACCTCGACGGCCCACGGGATGGGCTTGTAGTCGCCCGCGAGCTTCCAGACCGCGCCGCCGCGGCCGGCCAGGAACTCGTAGAAGTTGTTGTGCGAACCCGCGACCTCGCGCGCCGTCAGCTCCTTCCGCTCGATCATCTCGGGGATCCGGTAGGCCTCGTTCTTCTTCGCGGGGAACACGTCGGGCCGGGAATACGGGATCTCGAGCATCTCGGCGCCCTCGGCGTTCGCGCCGCAGGCGAGCGTGTAGGGCCCGACCAGCGCGGCGCTCCCGAGCGCCTTCACGAGCGCCCGGCGGTTGAAGAAGATCCCGGGATCGGTGACCGAACCCCCGACAGGGCTCTTTTCGTAGCGAGTCCGCTTGGAAGTCTTGACGAGATGGCTCATTGGTACGCTCCGCGGGCTCCCGGCCGACGTGCGGGAGCCGGTTCCCCAATGGTAGCCCGCCGCCGGGCGCCCTTGCCGGCCGCCGCGTTCCCCGGTGCTCCGGGTCCTCCGAACCGCTTGAACCCGCCTCCTTCGCTCACCGCAGCCGACATGACCTGGAGCTTCTTCAATGCCCGGGACGGGAAGCTGTCGGTCCGCCCGCTGGCGGCGCTCCCGGAGGATGCGGCGGCTTCCTGGACCGACCGCTCACCGCCGGGCGGGCTCGGGGTCACGGGTTCGCTGGGCGGGGAGGACCGGCTGGGCTGGGTGGATCTGCCGCTCACCGCCAGCCGGGAGCTGCCCGAGTACGTGCGCCTGCGTGACGAGCTGCTCGCTGAAGGGTTCGAGCGGCTCGTGGTGGTGGCGATGGGCGGCTCCGCGCTCGCCCCCCGGGCGCTCGTCTCGGGACTTCCCGAGGGGCGCGGGCTCGCGGTGGATTTCCTCGACGGCCTCGCGCCGGAAGCGGTGCTGGAGACCCTGCGGCCGGACCGCCTGCGCCGGAGCGTCTTCCTGGTGGCGTCGAAATCGGGGACCACGGTGGAGACGCGTGCCCTCGAGGCCGTGATCTACGGCACGCTCCAGGGCGCCGGGGCGGTCCCCGGCAGGCAGTTCCTCGCCGTCACCGATCCCGGTACCCCGCTCCACCGGTGGGCCGACCGGGCCGGGTACCGGGCGCGGTTCGCCGGGAAGGCGGACGTGGGCGGCCGGTTCTCGGCCCTCAGCGCTTTCGGGCTGCTCCCGGCGGTCCTCGCCGGGGGCGCGCTCGGAGAGGAACTGGCGGGGGTCCGCCGCGTCCGCGAGGAGCTGGACGCGGGCGGGCTGGCGGAGCCGGCCTTTCGGCTCGGCGCGCTGCTCGCCCGGCTGCGGGCGGAAGGACGCTGGCAGGCGCACCTCACCGCGGCGCCCGGCTGGGAAGGGGTGCTCCCCTGGCTGGAACAGCTCTTCGCCGAGAGCACCGGGAAGCAGGGGACCGGGATCCTGCCGGTGGTCTGCGAGTGGCCGCACCCGGAGCGCCTGGCGGACACGAGCCTGGTGATCCACCTGGGTCCCGCGGAAGGCGGGGACCGGGAGCGGCTCGAGGCGGGTGCGGCCGCCGGAGTCCCGGCAATCCACTGCCCCCCGGATCCGTCCGGGCGCCTGGCTTTCCTCTTCCGCTGGCAGATCGCGGTAGCGGTCGCGGCGTTCCGGATGGGAATGGACCCCTACGACCAGCCGGACGTCGAGGACGCGAAGACCGCCACCCGCCGCCTGTCGGCCAGTCCCGAGTCGGCTCCGCGGCCGCCCGAGGTCTCCGATCAGGACATCCGGGACTTCCTCACCGAGGCGGCGGCAGGCGGCCTTGCGGTCAACGCCTTCGGCCACCGGAGCCGGATGTCCGAAGGACTGGTCCACGCGCTCCAGCGGCAGCTCGCGGCGCGGTTCCGGGTGACGCCCGCGATCGGGTTCGGGTCGGGGCTCCTGCACTCGCTCGGCCAGATCGAGAAGGGCGGCCCCCCGGACCTCGCGGTCCTGATGCTCACCTGGGACCCCGGACCGGACATCCTGATTCCGCCGAGTCCCGAGCTGCCGGCCGCGCTCGGCGGGCTCGGCGTCGGCGCCCTTGCCCGCCTGCAGGCCGCCGCCGACTACGAGGAACTGAAGCGGCGCGGGCGCCGGGTCCTCTGGCTCGACGCCGCCCTCCCGGGCCTCGGCGGCCTCGCGGAACTCACGACGCGGCTGATCACGCTGTCGTCCTGATGTCCGATCTCTGCTCCGCCCCGGCAGGTGAGCTGGTCCGGCGCATCGCCCGCCGCGAGGCGTCGGCGGTGGAGGTGATGCGGGCCCATCTCATCCGGATCGGAGAGGCGAACCCGCGTTTGAACGCGATCGTCACCCTGCTGCCGGAAGCGACACTGCTCGGCGAGGCGGAGAAGGCGGACGCGGCGGTGGCCGCGGGCGACCCGCTCGGGCCGCTCCACGGGTTGCCGGTCGCCCACAAGGACCTGACCCTCACCCGGGGCGTGCGGACAACCTTCGGATCGCCGATCTTCGCCGGCTTCGTTCCCAGGGAGGATGCGCTGATCGTCGAGCGGTTGCGGGCGGCGGGGGCCATCACCGTCGGGAAGACGAACACGCCCGAGTTCGGCGCCGGTTCCCAGACGTTCAACGCGGTCTTCGGGCCCACCCGGAACCCTCACGACGAGACGAAGACCTGCGGCGGGAGCAGCGGGGGCGCCGCGGTGGCGCTCGCCAGCGGGATGGTCCCGATCGCGGACGGCAGCGACTACGGCGGTTCGCTCCGCAATCCCGCCAGCTTCTGCGGAGTGGTCGGGTTCCGGCCCACGCCCGGACGGGTGCCGGTCTGGCCGGACGAGACCCCCTGGTTCCCGGTCCCGGTGCAGGGGGCGATGGCGCGGAGCGCGGCGGACGCGGCGTTGATGCTGAGCGCCATCGCGGGGCCGGACCCGCGGGCGCCGCTCTCGCTGGCGGAGCCGGGAGCAACCTTCCGGGAGCCGCTCGACCGGGACTTCCGGGGCGCCCGGGTGGCGTGGAGCACCGATTTCGGGGGCGTCCCGTTCGATCCGCAGGTCCGGGCGGCGCTCGCCCCGGCGCGCGGCGCACTGGAGCGGATCGGGTGCGAGGTCGAGGACGCCGAGCCGGACATGGACGGCGCCGCCGAGGCCTTCGACCGCTGGCGGGCGTGGTACTTCGAGCTCAACTGGGGTCCGCTACTGGACCGCCACCGGGAATCCATGAAGGAAACGGTCATCTGGAACATCGAAGAAGGCAGGGCGCTCGGAGCGCCGGACCTCGCCGACGCTTCCCGCCGCTGGACGGCGCTGCTCCGCCGCGCGCGGGCGTTCTTCGAGCGACACGAGTTCCTCGCGCTGCCGGTCTCCCAGACGCCGCCCTTCGACCTCGGCATCGAGTACCCGACGGAGATCGCCGGGGTCCCCATGCAGACATACACGGACTGGATGGCCTCCTGCGCCTGGGTCTCGCTGCTCGGCGCTCCGGCGGTGTCCGTCCCCGCCGGCCAGACCCCCGAAGGCCTCCCGGTGGGCCTCCAGATCGTCGGCCGTCCGCGGGACGATTTCGGGGTGCTCCAGCTCGCTCACGCCCTGGAGCAGGAGTTGCCGGGTTCTGGCAAGATCGCGCGACGGAGGAAGGACCCATGACGTATCGGAATCCCGAGCGGTTCGCTCCCCTCGCCCTCTTCGCCCTGCTGGCCGCCTGTGGCGCCCCGCCTCCCCCGGAGGACCCGCCGCCTCCGGGCGCCGCCGCCCACGAAGGGGCGGCCTTCGAGATCACCGAGGTGCGTCCCGGCATCTGGCACGCGCTCGGTACCGGCGCCATGAACGTGGGCGCGAACGCGGCGATCGTGGACCTCGGCGAGTCGCTGCTGCTGGTGGACTCCCACATCACCCCGGCGGCGGCGTGGGTGCTGCTCCAGGAGCTTTCACCGCTGACCCCCAAGCCGGTCCGTTACGTGGTGAACACCCACTTCCACTTCGACCACATCCACGGGAACCAGGTCTTCGGGGACGACGTGGAGATCCTCGGGCACGAGACCACCTACGACGTGGTCGCCGCCGGCGGTTCGAACTCGGGGACCGCCTGGGACGCGTTCGTGGGAACGCTCCCGGAACAGATCGCGACGCTCCAGAGCCGGCTGGAGGCGGCGGCGGAGGCCGACCGCGCCGAGATCGCGGACGCCCTGGCGAGGACCCGGGCGTACCAGGAAGCGACGGCGAGCATCACGCCGGTGCCGCCGACCATCACCCTCGAGCGCCGGATGACCCTGCATCGCGGCGGGCACGAGATCCAGTTGCTCTTCCTCGGGCTCGGGCACACCGGCGGGGACGTGGTGACGTTCCTGCCCGAGGCGAAGGTGCTCATCACCGGCGACCTGGTCCCCTTCGGGCTGCCCTTCATGGGCGACGGGTACCCGGAATGGGGCGAGACGATCCGCCGCTTCGCCGAGCTGGACTTCGACCTGGTGCTCCCGGGGCACGGCCAACCCTTCGAGGACAAGGCGAAGCTCGGGTACCTCGCCGCCTACCTCGACGACTTCTGGGCCCAGGCCGAGGCCGCCCACGGCGAGGGCGTCTCCGCCGAGGAAGCGGCGAACAGCATCGACCTCACCGCCCACGGAGACCACTTCCCGTCCGTCACCGCGCCGGGAGCGCCGCTGATCGCGGTGGAACGCGCCTATCGCCTCTTCGACGCCCGCACCCTGACCCCGGGACAGTAGGAACCGCAGCCTCCAGGTCGACGCCGTGGCGCCGTCGGCTTGGAACGCCGACCGCGCCTGGTGGCACCCAGGGCTGGGAACGCCGGGCTCCAGACCGGCACGCGGGGCGCGGAGCGCCGCGCACTTCGTAACCCCACTCACCCCCAAGGCGCGTACTACGGCGCCCTGAACCCCGCCTCCCGGTGCGACCCGTCGCACAGCGGCCGGTTCTTCGAACACCCGCACCGGCAGAGCTTTCCCTGGTCGAGGGTGACCCGCGCGCCCCCGCGGCCCGAGATGGTGAGGGGGCCGCGAAAGGCCAACGGGCCGTTCGGAAAGGGCGTGAAACGCACGGGGGCCGCCTCGTCGGCAACCGGCGGGGCCGGTTCGGAGCCCGGCGCGACCGCGGCATCGCAGCGGAATCCGACGCGCGCGTGCGACTCGTCGCAGAGGGGCTTGTTCTCCGAATGCCCGCACCGGCAGAACGCGACCCGCGTGTCCTTCACGACCTCCGCGCCCGGCGTCTCCTCGATCTCCAGGTTGCCGCGGGCGTAGTACGGCCCATCCGGCGTGATGGAGGCGGAGTTCTTCTTCCGCGGTTCCTCGGGCAGGACGGTCGCGGCCGCGGCGGCGCCCTTCTCGATCTTCTGGTCGGTGGGCGGCGCCATACGGAGCGCCCCGGTGGGGCAGCCGAGCACGACTCGTTCGAGGCGTTTCGGATCGGCTTCATCCGGGAGGATCCAGGGACGGCGCGCGACGTCGAATACCTGCGGCAACCCGCGCACACAGACCTCCGAATGGATGCAGCGGTGGGTATCGAATGTCACCGAGGCCTGACTGCCCCGGTAGTGGCGCACCTGACTCTTCATTTCCCGAACTCTATTCCGCCCGCCGCGCCGCCCGCAGCGCGTGGATGTGCTCGTACATGTACCAGACGCCGATGCTCCGGAACGGCCGCCAGCCGTCGCTGATCCGCACGTATTCGGCGGCCGGCGCATCCTCCGCCAGCCCGTAGAGGTCCCGCATCGCGAAGAGCACCGCGGCGTCCCCCGGCGCGAAGACGTCCGGCCGGTTCTGCGTGAAGATGAGGTGCATGTCGGCGGTCCAGTTGCCGATGCCCCTGACCGCCGTCAGCGTGGCGCGCACCGCCTCGTCCTCCATGGTCTCGAGCGCCCGGAGATCCAGTTCTCCGCGGTCGACGCGCAAGGCCAGATCCCGCAGATAGGCGATCTTCTGCCGCGAAAGCCCGACCCGCCGGAGGGTCGCCTCCCGTCGCTTCAGGATGTCCCGGGGCCCCGGGGGCTGCCCCCGGGTCAGCGCCCAGAGCCGCTTGTGGATCGAGCGGGCCGCCGCCGCCGAGATCTGCTGGGCCACGATGGCGCCCACCAGCGTCCCGAAGACGTTGGGACGGGGGGCGAGGGTGCAGGGGCCGATCCGCCGGATCAGGGCGAGGAGTACCGGATCACGGCCGGAGAGATGGCGCGTCGCCTCGGACCAGTCGGGCTTCCCTTCGCGTCCGGAGGCCCACGGTCCCTCCTCGGTCGTCATGGGCGGCGGAGTCTAAGCGTGGGGCGGTGCAATACTGCGGAACCATGCGTCGCCGCTGGACAGCGATCCTCCTCACGCTCTTCGCGGCCTCCTGGACGGCCACCCCGGCGAACGGCTACCGGTTCTTTGACCGCCACGGCGGGCTGCACCGGATCGCTTCGGTGGCGGGAGCAATTCGCTGGGACGCCTCGTCCTTTCCGCTGCGTTTCCGGCTCCTCGAGAACCCGAACCTGCCCGACATTCCGGGATTCGACGCCGCGCTCTGGCGTGAGAGCGCGGAACGCGGAATCCGCGCGTGGACCGAGATCGAGACCGCGAACCTCGAAATCCTGCTGGAGGAGGAGACCGGAGCCGCCGACGCGGGCCGGATGGGCGACGGGATCAACACCATCGGTTTCTCTTCGCTCGACCTCGTCGCCGGCGGGCCGTTCGCCACCGCCGACGTCCAGTACACCCGCGGCCGGGTGACCGGCTGCGACATCCACCTGAGCCCGGACTACCTCGAAGGCCGGTCCCTCGACGCCCCGACCGCGTTCGAGGAGCTCCTGGACTACCTCGCCCGGACGGTGATGCACGAGGTCGGGCACTGCCTCGGGCTTGCCCACAGCGCCATGAACCCGACATGGCTCGCCCGGCCCGGCGCGGTGGAACGGCCTCCGGGGCACTTCCCGGACGGCGTCACCAGCCTCCAGCCCCACCCCCGGATGTCCTACGGAACCATCCGGACCGTCGTTCTGGAGCCGGACGACGCCGTCGGCGCGTCGCTTCTCTACCCGGCTCCGGGGTTCGTCGAGTCCCGCGGCGCGCTCACCGGCCGGGTGCTGCTCGCGAACGGCCAGCCGGCGCCCTTCGTCTACGTCCAGACCGTTACCTACGCGGCGGACGGCGCGGTCTTCGGAGCGGGGGCGTTCACCGACTCGTGGGGCCAGTTCCTCCTGGAGGGCCTTGAACCCGGGTTCCGCCACTTCTGGGTCCGTCCGCTGCACCAGATCCTCGCCCACTCGTTCATCGCCGACGCGGCTGCCGCCGGCTCGCTGGAACTCCAGCACGAGCAGCGCTGGTTCGAGATCCGCCGCGGCGAAATCACCCGGGCGCCGGACATCACGGTGCATCCCGCCCGCGACCGCCGCCGGGAGGCCGGATCGTGAAGCGCCTCCGGGGAGGGCTGCTCCTCGCCCTCCTGGCCCTCGCCGGGTGCGGGGACGACGCCCCGGTCACGCCGGCTCCGCCTCCTCCTCCGCCCCCGCCGGCACCGGCACCCGATCCGGACGCGATCCCGGTGGGATTTGGGGGTGTCCTGCCCGCTCCCGGGAGCGCCCTGACCCTCCACCCCGGAGCGGAGTTCGTGATTCCCGTGATGGTGGACGGAGACCTGAGCGAGGCGGTCGAGAACCCCGCCTGGACCGGGATCCCGGTCCGGGTCGTCACCGATGCCCCGGCCGCCGTGCTGTCGGTTCCGGCCGAACTGACGGTGGCAGGCCGACGGGAACCCGACCTGCTCAGAATCCGGGCGCTCGAAGCCGCGGAGGCGGCGCCGGAGGTCTATAGCCTCCACCTGGAGGCGCCCCCGGACGGCCTGCCGGAGCTCTCCGGGCTGTCGTTTCGGCTGGAGTCGGAACCAGTCCGGCTCCGGCTGGTGGATCCCGGCCCGGCGGAGCCCGCGGACTGCAGCCGCTTCTCGCTTCGGCCGGGGGCAGGGGTCCGCCGCGGCGACGGGGGCGCGCTGGGCGAGAACTGGTTCGGCGACCTCGGCAGCGACTTCCGGTCCGCGGATCTCGTGCTGCGCTCTCCGGGAACGGATGCGGAGCTCCGCCTGGTGGACGCGTATCAGCAACTGCCCTACAGGAACCTCGGCGAGGCCTACAACCTGGTCCCGGTGCTGTTTGCGCACGGTCTCGATCTCGAGGAGACGGACAGCGGAATCGAGCAGACCCTCTCGCTCGCCTGGTTCGACGAACTGACGCTCCGCGCCAGCGTCCCGGGCTGCACCCCGGTCACGCTCCGCTGCGACGACCGCGGCCGCTGCCGGACGCGGTAGGGGCGGGGTGGCCGGGACCGCTTGGAACGCCGGCGCGCCATGAGGGCGGCGGGGGACCGGCGGTCCCTAAGCAACGTCACATCCCCCCACATTTCCCCCCTTCTCAGTCCGGTCGCCCCGTGCTAAAATATGCGACCTAATTAGTCGGATTTAGGTTGCCTGGCGGACCGCATGGTCCTGTTCTTCGCGCCGCCGCGAGCGGAGCGAACCCCCCGGAGCCGGTCCGACGAACCCTCAGCATGATCCGACTCTCCAAGAGCACCGACTACGCCCTCATGGCGCTGGCCGATCTCGCCCTCCTGCCGGAAGGCCAGACCGTGAGCGCGAGGCGGGTCGCGGAAAGCCACAACCTGCCTCCCGAACTCGCCGCGAAGGTGCTCCAGGGCCTCAAGAAGAGCGGGATCGTGGAGACCCGGCAGGGGATCCGGGGCGGCTACCGCCTCGCCCGTCCGCCGGAGGAGATTCCGATCACCGACGTCATCGAGTCGGTGGAGGGGCCGCTCGCCCTCGTGGAGTGCATGCTCGACGACGCCTCGTGCAGCCTCACCTCCACCTGCTGCGTGCGCACCCCGCTCACCCGGGTCCACGAGCGCGTCCTCGCCACCCTTGCCGAACTGACCCTGGCGCAGATCGTCGCCGACGCCGACCTTCCCGTCGGACGCGCCAGCGGACCCCAGCTTCCCGTACTGCAGTGACCCTTCATGCCTGAACCCCAACGAACGCTCGGCGCCGCCGAGGTCGAACAGCTCGTCGGGCGCGAGTACGCCTACGGTTTCGTCACCGACATCGAGACCGAGGTCGTCCCTCCAGGGCTTTCGGAGGACGTGATCCGGCTGATCTCGGACAAGAAAGAGGAGCCGCAGTGGCTCCTCGACTGGCGGCTCAGGGCCTACGAAATGTGGCAGGGGATGACCGAGCCGAACTGGGCGAAGGTCTCCTACCCGAAGATCGACTACGACGCGATCAGCTACTACGCCGCGCCCAAGAGCGCCGTCGCGGACGGGCCGAAGAGCCTCGACGACATCGACCCGGAGCTCCGCCGCACCTACGAGAAGCTGGGCATCCCGCTGGTCGAGCAGCAGCGCCTCGCCGGGGTCGCGGTGGACGCGGTCTTCGACAGCGTCTCGGTCGCCACCACCTTCAAGGAGAAGCTCGCCGAGCTCGGCGTCATCTTCTGCAGCTTCTCGGAGGCGGTGAAGGAGCACCCCGAGCTCGTCAGGAAGTACCTGGGAACGGTGGTTCCGCACACCGACAACTTCTTCGCGAGCCTCAACTCGGCGGTCTTCTCGGACGGCTCGTTCGTCTACGTCCCGAAGGGCGTGCGCTGCCCGATGGAACTGTCCACCTACTTCCGGATCAACGCGTCCGAGACCGGGCAGTTCGAACGCACCCTGATCATCGCCGACGAAGGCAGCTACGTCAGCTACCTCGAGGGCTGCACCGCGCCCATGCGCGACGAGAACCAGCTCCACGCCGCGGTCGTGGAACTCGTCGCGCTCGAGGACGCCCGCATCAAGTACTCGACGGTCCAGAACTGGTACCCCGGCGACAAGAACGGGGTGGGCGGCATCTACAACTTCGTGACCAAGCGCGGGAAGTGCGCCGGCGCCCGCTCGCACATCTCCTGGACCCAGGTCGAGACCGGCTCCGCGATCACCTGGAAGTACCCGAGCTGCATCCTGCTGGGCGACGACTCGATCGGCGAGTTCTACTCGGTGGCGCTCACCGCCAACCGCCAGCAGGCCGATACCGGGACCAAGATGATCCACATCGGCCGGAACACGAAGAGCACGATCATCTCGAAGGGCATCTCGGCCGGCCACGGCCAGAACACCTACCGGGGCCAGGTGAAGGTGCTTCCGGGGGCCTCGAACGCCCGCAACTTCTCGCAGTGCGACTCGCTGCTCATCGGGCCCGATTCCGGGGCGCACACCGTCCCCTACATCGACGTGGCGAACCCCGAGGCCCAGCTCGAGCACGAGGCGTCCACCTCGCGCATCGGCGAGGACCAGCTCTTCTACTGCCGCCAGCGCGGCATCGACCCGGAGGAAGCCGTGTCGCTGATCGTGAACGGGTTCGCCCGCGACGTCCTCTCCGAACTCCCGATGGAGTTCGCGGTGGAGGCCCAGAAACTGCTCGGAGTGAGCCTGGAAGGAGCCGTGGGATGACTCCTCTCCTCGAAATCTGCGGCCTGCACGTCGAGGTCGAGGGCCGCGAGATCCTGCGCGGCCTCAATCTCGAGATTCCGCTGGGCGAGACCCACGCGGTGATGGGGCCGAACGGCTCGGGGAAGAGCACCCTGGCGCACGTGATCGCGGGCCGCGAGGGCTACGAGATCACCCGGGGCATCATCCGCTACCGGGGCGAGGACATTGCGGAACTCGAGCCGGAAGAGCGCGCCCGGAAGGGCGTCTTCCTCGCCTTCCAGTACCCGGTCGAGATTCCGGGAGTGAACAACACCTACTTCCTGAAGGCGGCGGTGAACGAGATCCGGAAGCACCGCGGCCAGCCCGAACTCGACGCGGTGGACTTCCTGAGCCTGATGCGCGACCGGGTGAAGCTGCTCGACTTCGACGAGGACCTCATCAAGCGGCCGGTGAACGAGGGCTTCTCGGGCGGCGAGAAGAAGCGCAACGAGATCCTCCAGATGACCGTGCTCGAGCCCACGCTCGCGGTGCTCGACGAGACCGACTCCGGACTCGACATCGACGCCCTCCGGATCGTCGCCGAGGGCGTGAACCGGATGCGCTCGCCCGAGCGGTCGTTCCTGGTGATCACCCACTACCAGCGCCTCCTGAACCACATCGTCCCGGACCGGGTGCACGTCCTCCAGGAGGGCCGGATCGTGGAGTCGGGCGGCAGCGATCTCGCGCTCCGGCTCGAGGCGGAGGGCTACGGCAAGGCGGCGGCCCTCACGGCCTGAGGCGATGAGGGAGACGGCCGCGGTCGAGGCGCACTACCGCGACGAGATCCCCGTTCGCCAGGGCGACCCGTACGCCGTCCGGCGGACGGAGGCGGTCCGGGAGTTCTTCCGGGCCGGCGGCTTTCCGGCCGCGACGCTGGAGGACTGGCGGTTCTCCGATCTGGACGCACTGGGCCGGACCGCCTACCGCCGCTACTCCGACGTTCCCACGCTGGTACCCGCGCAGATCGACGAGTTGCCGGGATGGGTCGGCGACTTCGGTTGCCGGGTCCTGTTGTCGGAAGGACATCCGCTGAACGCCGATGAG
>CAYUVU010000365.1:0-4327 GCA_964448205.1 uncultured Acidobacteriota bacterium | reverse complement strand
CGCCGGTGGTCTCCAGCGTGAAGCCGATCGAGCCCGTGAAGTTCGGGAGAGTGTCCCAGTAGCCCGGGTCGAACTGACCGAACTCCCACGGCGCGTAGGGGAAGCCCGCCGACGCGAAGTCGGACGCCATGGCGCGGCCGTACTCCACGAGCCAGTCGCGCTGGTTCCCGGTGAGCACCGTGTGGAGGGGCTCGGCCATCCAGGGCCCGATGAACGAGTCGGTCTCGCCGTGGTGGTCCACGAACACCATCGGGCGGGTATCGAGATAGAGCCGGACCAGGGCGCGGTTTTCGGGCTGGGTGCTCCAGACCGAGTCCCGGTTCAGGTTGATCTGGTAGTGGTTGTTGTTCGTGGAGAGACCCCACGGCGCGCGGTGCTCGACGGCGTTCGGGTCGGGGTCGCCGTCCGGCCAGCGGGCGGTCGCCTTGAACCAGGCCGCGAAGCGCTCGTGGCTGTCCGGGTTCGAGGCGGGAACGACGTACACCACGAGATCCTCGAGCAGCGCGTCGTGGCGGCCGGACAGCAGTTCCCACGCCATCCAGAGCGCCGCCTCGAAAGCGGCGGACTCGTTGCCGTCGTTTCCGTAGTTGAGGAAGACCCCGGCGGGGGTCCGCGCAACGATGGCTTCGGCTTCGTCCGCGGCGAGCCCGCGCGGGTCGGCGAGCCGCCGGGTATCACGCTGGATGTTCTCCAGGCGGGCGAGGTTGTCAGGCGCGCTGATGGTCAGCAGGATCAGCTCGCGGTGCTCGAAGGTCTCGCCGAATGTGGAGATCCGGAGCCGCGGTGAATCCTCGATGGCGTCGAGATAGCGATAGAGCCCACCGTAGTCGGTGACCGATCCTCCCATCGGGTAACCGAGAACGTCCTCGGGGGAGGGAACCTGGGCGAAGCCGGGGACGACGGTGACGCACAGGCCAACCAGACTCCAGGTCAGGACGGGCAGTCGACGGCGCATCGGGGTTCGAAGTCTAGGGGGGTGTCGTGTCCTGCGCAGGGGTGGGATTCGCCGGTTCCGTGAGTTCAGGCCCGTCGAGAAACCGAATATAGTCGCCCGTCCGCCCCGGCCCGGTTCGACGGCGCGGGGCCTACGAGGAGTGGACGCATGTCAGAAGGAATCTGGTTGAACCGCAGGGCGTTTCTGAAGGGCGCCGGCGCCACCGCGCTCGCTGGCGCGGCGACGTCGGGAACCTCGCTGCTCCACCCGGTGACGGCGGGAGCCGCGGTGCAGGACGGGTCCGGCCAGTTCGACTTCGATACCCCCTACGACCGGGTCGGCACGGACTGCGCCAAGTGGGACACCATCATCGAGCGGCACGGCGCGGAGAACATCCAGGTGGCGATGGGCGTCGCCGACATGGACTTCAAGTGCGCCCCGGCGATCACCGAGGCCCTGATGGACCGGGTGAAGCACGAGAACTGGGGCTACCTCAAGATGCCGGAGGACTTCTTCCCGGCGATCATGGACTGGAACCGGACGCGCCACGGGCTGGAGATCAACCCCGACCTGATGGCCCTCTCCGACGGCGTCCACCCGGCGCTGATCGCGGCCCTCAAGGCGTTCGCGCGGCCCGGCAGCCGGGTGCTGCTGACGACGTCCACGTACAGCGGCTTCTACACCGACCTGCGCGAGTCCCACACCCTCGCCGAGGAGAGCCCGCTGATCATCGACAACGGCGTCCACCGGCTGGACTTCGACGATCTCGAGTCCCGGATCTCGCAGGAGACCGACGCCCTGATCCTCTGCAACCCGCAGAACCCCACCGGAAACTGCTGGTCGCCGGAAGACCTGATGCGGCTGGGCCAACTGTGCCTCGAGCGCCGGGTGGTGGTGCTGGCCGACGAGATCCACTGCGACTTCGTGACCAAGGGGCAGAAGTACACCCCCTTCGCCACCCTGCCCGACAAGGCGGTGGTGGACAACAGCGTCACCTTCCAGTCGGGGAGCAAAACGTTCAGCCTCGCCGCGATGAAGGTCGCCTGGTTCCATTCCACCAATCCCGAGTACTTCGAGAAGGTCCAGGATCAGCACATGGCGCAGACCAACACGCTCGGCGTGGTGGCGCACCATGCGGCGCTCCGGGGCGGCGCGGACTGGCTGGACCAGTTGCTGGCCTATCTCGACGGCAACCACGACCTCGTGGAGCAGTATCTCCGCGAGAAGGTGCCGCAGGTCAAGTACAGCAAGGCGCAGGGCACCTACCTTGCCTGGCTGGACGTGTCGCAGGTCGCCGAAGCGATCGGCGCGGCGGAGAAGGCCGCGGCGGCCACCGAGACCGAGGAAGAACCGGTGACGCCGGAGGACATCGTGGTCCGCTGGCTGGTCGAGAACGCTGGCGTCTACACCAACCCGGGATCGAACTACGGCCCGGGCGGCGAGGGCTGGGTCCGGATGAACCTCGGCACCTCGCGGCAGTTGATCCAGGTCGCGCTCGACAACATCGCGGAGGCGATGAACAGCCTGTAGCCCCCACCATGCGCCGCCGCGATTTCGCCGCGCTGGCCGCAGTGTCCACCGCTGGCGCGCTCTGGCAGCAGGCGTGCGCCGAGGTCGAGGACACCGGCGAACTCTCCGCCGAAACGGTGGGAACCCTGCTCGACCACCAGGGGCCGCGGGGGATCTACGAGGATCCGGCGGAACTCGAGCGGCTCCGCCGCGCGGTCGGGAACATGATCAACGTCCAGCGGACGCTCAGGGAGTTCCCGCTCGATCCCGACGAACCGCCGCTCACCGTCTTCCGACGCGGTTGACCATGGCAATCGAGGAATCCACCTTCTTCCTGACCGTCTCGGAACTGGCGGCGGGCCTCCGGGACGGATCGTTCAGCTCCGTCGAACTGACCCGCGCGTACCTCGATCGCGCGGAGGAGCTGGACGTCCCTCCCTTCGAGCTGCCGAGCGAGCCCCGCGAAGACCACCAGGGGAAGCTGGCCACCATGGTCACGATCGCGCGCGACCACGCGCTCGAATCCGCCGAACGCGCCGATCAGGAACTGGCGGCCGGCAACCCGCGCAGCATCCTGCACGGGCTTCCCTACGGAGTGAAGGACCTGCTCGACACCCGGGGCGTCCGCACCACCTGGGGATCGGGCATCTTCCGCGACCGCATTCCCGACCGGAACGCCGCCGTCATCGATCGGCTCGCGGAGGCCGGGGCGGTGATGATGGCCAAGAACTCACTTGGCGAGTTCGCCGGCGGCAACACCAGTTCGGCGCTCAACCCCTGGAAACTGGACCGCACCAGTTTCGGATCGTCGAGCGGGACGGTTTCCGCGGCGGTCGCGGGCCTGATCGGCTTCGGCATCGGCACCGAGACCGGGGGCTCCATCGTTTTCCCGGCCTCCGCGGTCGGCGCCTCGGGGCTTCGGCCGACCTTCGGGCGGGTGAGCCGGTTCGGGTGCATGGCGCTCTCCTGGAGCCTCGACAAGATCGGTCCGGTGGGCCGGTCCGCGGAGGACTGCGGGCATGTGCTGGAGGTGATCGCCGGCCGGGACGCCCGGGACACCTCGACGGCGGAGCGCCCCTTCGAGTTCCGGGCGGACCCGGGTTCGATGCGCGGCCGGCGGCTCGGTGTCCATCGCCCCGAGTTCCTGCTCTCCCAGTCGGAGACGACCCGGCGGGTCTTTCAGGAGGCGCTGGACGTGTTCGCGGCGATGGGCGTGGAAATCGAGGACATCGAACTGCCCCGCTTCCCCACCGGGGCGCTGTTCACCACCATCGTTACCGTGGAGAGCGGCACCAATTTCAGGTCCCTCTTCGACGACGGGCGCGCCGCTGAGATGTTCTCGTTCAACGAGGACCGGCGCGCCGGCTGGATGGCGGGCCGGATGCTCCCCGCCGCCGACTACCTGACCGCGCAGCGGATCCGCAACCAGCTCGTGCGCGAGGCCGACGAGATCGTCTCCCGCTACGACGCCGTGATCGCCCCGACCTGGCCGAACGGCGCCGCGCTCCGGGTGGTGCGGGACGGCTGGCCGATTCCGGCGCGCAACGAGTGGGAACCGCCGGACGACGTGAGCGGGGCCACGCCGCGGCTCAACTACATCGCGAACCTGGTCGGCCACCCCGGGTTGGCCATCCCCTGCGGGTTCGACGAGGACGGGCTGCCGCTGTCGCTCCAGATCGTCGGCTCGCCCATGGACGACCAGGCGGTCCTGGACTTCGGGATGGCGTTCCAGCGGGAGACCGACTGGCACCGGCGGCGGCCGCCTTACCCTTGGCGGGAGTAACCCGGTCCGATGAGCCGATCGCGGAGGGGGTTCTCGCGCCGCGAGTTCCTGGCCGGCTCCGCCGCCTTCGCGCTGGCGTGTTCCGCCCGCTCGGCCAGCGA
>CAYUVU010000364.1:0-8119 GCA_964448205.1 uncultured Acidobacteriota bacterium | reverse complement strand
GAATGCGCTGGCCGTGGAAGGCGCGCTAGTCGGCCTGCGCCGGTTTTCTCCAGACGCCGACAACGCCACCGGTTCGGTCAACCCCAGGTCCATACCCCTTCCACCGAACGCTTACGTTGCGCGGTTCCGCGGCCCTGCGGGCCGCGGTGCCGGCTGAAGCCGGCGTTCCAAGCCGGTAGCGCCACCACGACGAATGGAGGGATCCGGACGAACTTCCCAACCGCCCCGATCCGCTAGCATCGCCCGCCGCATGACCCCGGGCGCCCGCGAACTTACGGCCACCGAGATCGAGGATCTCGCCGCCGGCGCCTGGATCCTCGGGGCAGGAGGCGGCGGGAACCCCTACCACTCGCTCCTGAACCTGCGGGCGGAGGCCGCGCGCGGGTTCCGGCCGGTCGTGATCCCCGCCGAATCCCTCGCCGACGATGATCTGGTGGCGGTGGTCTCCACCATGGGGGCGCCGCTGGTGGGGGAGGAGCGGCTCCCCGACCCCGACGTCGCCGCCCGCCCCGTCCAGGTGCTCGCCGAACGCCTCGGGAAACCCTTTGCCGCCGTCATGTCGCTCGAGATCGGCGGGTCGAACTCGCTCCAGAGCTTCCAGGTCGCGGCCCGCACCGGCCTTCCGGTGGTGGACGCCGACTGCATGGGCCGGGCGTTTCCCGAGGCCCAGATGACCACCTTCGCGATTGCCGGGCTCCGGAACTACCCCTTCTGCCTCGCCGACATCCGCGACAACGTGGTGATCGTGGAGCGCGCTGCGAGCTGGCAGTGGCAGGAGCGACTCGGACGGGTGGCGGTGACCGAGGTCGGCTCCATCGCCGCCACCGCGAAGGCCCCGCGGACCGGTCGGGAGATCAAGGACCACGCGATCCTGGGCTCGGTCACCCGCGCCATCCGGATCGGCGCCGCCGTCCGCGGCGCCCGCGAACGGGGCGACGATCCGGTGGACGCGGTCCTCGCCTCGGAGGGGGGCTTGCTGCTCTTCACCGGCAAGGTGTCCGACATGGAACGGCGCACCACCCGTGGCTTCCTCCGCGGGGTGGCCACCATCGCGGGGCTGGGCGCCGATCGCGGATCCACGATGAAGCTCCACTTCCAGAACGAGTTCGCCGTCGCCTTCCGGGACGGCGAGCCGGCCGGAATGACGCCGGACATCCTGACCGTGGTCGACTCCTCGACCGGCGAGGCGCTCGGCACCGAAGTCATCGCCTACGGGCAGCGGGTTCGGGTGATCGCGCTCGAATCCCCGAAAGCTCTCCAGACCGAGGCGGGGCTCGAACTGGTGGGACCCCGCGCCTTCGGCTTCGATCTCGACTTCAGGCCGCTGTTCCCGTGAGCGGCGCAGCCGGTACTCCGGCGCCCGGCGGCGCCGAGTCCGGCGCCGTCGTCAGGCCCGCGCTTCCGGTCCGCGAGTTCGTCCCGCTCGCCGCCCTTCTCATGTCGCTCGTGGCGCTCGCGATCGACACCATGCTGCCCGCGCTGCCCGCGATCGGCGAGGACCTCGGGGTGGCGCGCCGGAACGATGTCCAGTTCGTCATCACCGCGCTGTTCGTGGGACTCGGCGTTGGTCAGCTCGTTTTCGGCCCGCTCTCGGACCGGGTTGGCCGGCGGCCCGCGATCCATGCCGGCCTGGTCCTGTTCATGACCGGGTGCCTGATGAGCATCCTCGCTCCCACCTTCGAGGTGATGATCGCGGGCCGGGTCCTGCAGGGAGCGGGAGCTGCCGGACCGCGCGTCGTGACGCTGGCGCTCGTGCGCGACCAGTACGAGGGCCGCCGGATGGCCCGTCTCATGTCGTTCGTGCTGGCGGTGTTCATCTTCATTCCCACAATCGCTCCGGCCCTCGGGCAGGCGATCCTCTGGGTGGCGGGCTGGCGCGCGATCTTCACGATGTTCCTCGCCATCGCCGTGATCGCCTTCGCTTGGTTCACGCTCCGCCAGCCGGAGACCCTTCCCGTTGCGCGCCGGCGGTCCCTCGCGCCCCGCGCCCTCGGGCGAGGCGTCCTCGAAGTCCTCCGGATTCGTTCGGCGCTCGGGTTCACGCTCGCCAGCGGCTCCGTGTTCGCGCCGTTCATCGCCTATCTGAGCTCCGCCCAGCAGATCTTCCAGGAGGCCTACACGACCGGCGCGCTCTTCCCGGTCTATTTCGGAGGACTGGTGCTTGCCGTCGGCGGCGCCTCGCTCGCGAACGGCCGCCTGGTGATGAAGCACGGGATGCGCCGGCTCTCGATGGGGGCGGCCGTCTCCACGGTGCTGATCTCCATCCCCATGTGGATGCTCACGTTCGTGTTCGGGGGACTCCCGCCGCTCTGGTTGTTCAGCGTCTACCTGCTTGCTGTTTTCTTCGCCTTCGGACTCCTCTTCGCCAACCTCAATGCCCTGGCCATGGAGCCGCTCGGCCACCTCGCGGGAGTGGGATCGTCGGTCGTGTCGTCGCTCTCGGTGTTCATTGCGGTGCCGCTCGGAACGGTGGTGGGTCTCAGCTTCGACGGGACCATGTTCACCCAGATCGCCGCCTTCGCGGTGTTCGGGGCAGCGGGTTTCGCGGCGATGCGCTGGGCCGGGGGAGGCAGCGCCGCGGAATCGGGTTCCGGCTAGTCGTCCCCGGAAGCGGCCGCCAGCTCATCCGCGGCTTCCCTGCCGAACCTCGCGATGGCCTCCAGCGTTTCCCGGACGTCGTCCCAGGTGGTCGTGTGGTTGAGGATGCACAGCCGCAGGGTGAACATTCCCCGAACGAGGGTCGAGGAAACGAGCGCGGGTTCTTCCCAGAAGACGCGGGCCAGCACCTTCCGGTTTACCCGCTCCAGCGCCGCCTCGTCGAGCTCATCGGAAGGGTGGGCCCGGAAACAGAGGATCCCGAGCTGCGCGGGGCTGAGGAGCTCGAGGTTCGGACTCGCCCCGACGAAGTCCTCCGCCTGCGCCGCCAGATCGATCCCCTGCTGGACCGCACGACGGAAGGCGGCCATCCCGAAGGTCTGGACCGACATCCAGACCTTCAGGGCGCGGAAAGCGCGGCTCGTCTGCAGGTTGCGGTCCACCAGGTTCGGGTGGTTCGCTCCCCAGATGGTGTCCTGCAGGACGTCCGGCCGGACTGCGAAGGCGTTTTCGAGGGTGCGGATGTCCTTCACGAGGAGACAGCCGGCTTCATAACCCTGGAAGAACCACTTGTGCGGATCCAGCGCCACCGAGTCCGCCCGCTCGATGCCCCCAAGCAGGCGCTTCCCGGCCTCCGTCAGCATGGCGAAGCCTCCGTAGGCGGCATCCACATGGAGCCAGAGGTTCTCGGCGGCGGCGGTTTCGGCCAACTCGGCGAGCGGATCCACGGCGCCGGCGCTCGCGGACCCCGCATTGGCGGAGATCACCATCGGGTCCAGCCCCGCGGCACGGTCCTTCCGGATCGCCGCCCGCAGCGCTTCCACATCCAGGCCCAGGAGTCCACGGCTCGGGAGTACGCGGATGCGCTCGGGATCCACGCCCACGACGCGCGCCGCTCGGCCGATGGCGCCGTGGGTCTGATCGCTCAGGTAGAGGACGGGACGGGCGGGATTCCCGGCGGCCTCTCGGGCCGCAACGAAGGCGTTCAGCGTGGCGGACGACCCGCCGCTGGCGAAGATGCCGCTTGCGCCCTCGGGATATCCGAGCCAGCGCCGGAACCACTCCAGGACGACGAGTTCCACCTGGCTGGGGCCGCTCGCCACCAGCCAGTTGATGGCGTTGATGTTGTATCCGGCGGCGAGAAAGTCCGCGAGCACTCCCGGCCAGGTCGGCGACGAGGGAACGAAGGCGAAGCAGCGCGGGTGGTCGAGGCGGGTTGCGAACCGGAGCACTTCCCGCTCGGCTCGCCGGAGGACGTCTCCCGCGGGTTGTCCGTGCTCGGGAGGATCCTCCAGCAGCGACGCCTCCAGCGCCTCGCGGAAGTCTCCGTCCCAGGCGTCCTGGGATTTCAGCCCCTCGATGCGCTGGACCAGCATCTCCGCGGCCTGCCCGGCGAGTTCCCGCATGAACTCGGGCGCCATCTGGAGACCATCGCGCCCCTCGCGGGCGATCGCCGGCGGAGGGGAGTCCGCCCCGTTGGTTCGGCTTCGAGACGATCCTGCGCCGCCGGACTCCTCGCCCACTGTGCGTCTCCTTCCGCGAACGTCACCGTTTCGCGTGCCGCATCCTAACCGGGACGCTGGTCAGTGGGGCCTACCAGTTGTGGGAGCGGGGCATCGATGCCTCGAGGCATTGGCCGCGTTGGCGTTCCTTCTGCCCGCGACCTCGGGTTCGACGTCCCAGGCAGCGCCGAAGGAGTCCTTCAGGCCTGACCGACTGCCCTGGCGATCCGCTTCCGAAGGCAGGGGCAGACCGGTAGGCTGCGCCAGCGCGGACCGGCCGGCGATGTTTCTTGCCCTTCCCGCACGGTTCGTCGCGCAATGGAGGCTGGAGCGAAGACAATGAAGGATCCATCCCTTCCCGACGGCGCCGAAGCACTTCATCGCGTCGGCGTGGACGTCGGCGGCACCCACACCGACGCGGTGCTGATGCGCGAGGGGGAGGTCCTTGCCGCGATCAAGGCCCGGACAACGGAGGACGTGACCTCGGGGGTGGTGGCGGCGCTTCGGGGTGTGTTGGGGGCCCGTGACGCGGTCGCGGGCGTCTCCCGGGTGGTCATCGGGACGACGCACTTCACGAACGCCGTGTTGACCGGGAAGGGACTCGCCCGGGTGGCGGCGCTCCGGGTGGGGCTTCCGGCGAGCGCGTCGCTGCCGCCGTTCTGCGACTGGCCCGCGCGGCTCGCCGGCATCGTGCGCGGGCCGGTCTTCATGGTTGCGGGGGGCCACGAGTGCGACGGGCGTCCGATCGTGCCGCTCGACGAGAAGGCGGTTGCCGCCGCGGGAAAGGAAATCCGGAAGGCCGGGTTCGATCAGATCGCCCTCAGCGCGGTGTTCGCTCCGCTCGACGGCAGCGCCGAAGCGCGCGCCGCCGAGATCCTCCGGGACGTCCATCCGGACGCTTCGATCACCCAGTCCCGCCGGCTCGGACGGATCGGGCTCCTCGGGCGTGAGAGCGCCGGCCTGCTGAACGCCGCCCTGCGGCCGCTCGCGGCCGGGGTAACGAAGGCGTTCGCCGATGCCGCGTCCGCCACCGGGACGGAGGCGCCGCTCTTCATCGCGCGGAACGACGGCACGATCGCGAGCGCCGCGGCGGCGGCCGAGTTCCCGGTGCTGAGCCTCTCTTCCGGGCCCACGAACAGCATGACCGGGGCGGCGTTTCTGTCCGGAGCGTCGGAGGGCGTGGTCGTGGACGTCGGGGGGACCACGACCGACGTGGGCTACCTGCGCGCCGGATTCCCCCGGGAGGCGCCGCGTGAAGTGGAGGTCGGCGGGGTCCGCACCCTCTTCCGGATGCCGGACCTGCTTTCCATCGCGCTCGGCGGAGGGAGCCTGGTGTCCGGGGGCGGCGGCGCGGTGGGCCCGCAGAGCGTCGGGTTCCGGCTTCCGGAGGAGGGGCTCGTCTTCGGGGGAAGCGTCCCGACGGCGACCGACTTCGGCGTCGCCGCCGGTTGGGCCGCGATCGGGGACGCCTCGCGGACCGCCGGGCTTTCGCGGGAGAGCGTCGGCCGTTTCACCGGCGCGGTCACCGAGCGCATCGCCGAAGCGGTGGACCGGATGAAGCCGGACGCGCGCGCGTGTCCGCTGCTCGCGGTCGGCGGCGGCGCCTTCCTGGTCCCGTCCGGGCTGGAGGGGATCTCCGAGACCGTGAACGTGCCCCACGCGGGGGTCGCGAACGCCGTGGGCGCCGCCATCGCCCGCATCGGCGGCGAGGTGGACAAGGTCTTCCACGGCGTGGGGCGCGACGAGGCCTTCCGGCTGGCCGCCGAGGAGGCGGAAGCGCGGGCGGTGGCCGCCGGGGCCGATCCGTCCGGGCTCGAGATCGTGGAGCGTGAGGATCTGCCGCTCGCCTACTTGCCGGGCGATGCGCGGCGGGTGCGGGTCAGGGTGGTGGGCGAGGCGGGATAGGGAGTCTCCGCTCCCCACGTTTGACGCTGATCAGCGGGACGTGATTTCGCGGCCCTGCCGGGCCGCGGTGCCGGTCTGAAGACCGGCGCTCCCACGCGCCCGCCTACGGCGCGTTGCGGAGGAGGTAGTCCACCAGCAGGTTCGACATCACCCGCATGCCGATCGCCACCGAGGCGTTGTCGGCGCGGAAGAACGGGGAGTGGTGCGGCCCCGTCCGGGTCCCCTCGCGGTGGATGCCCAACCGGTAGAAGAAACCGGGCACCTCGTTCGCGAAGTAGGCGAAGTCCTCGCCGCCCATCGTGGGGTCGAGTTCCTGCGTGTTCTCCACCCCGACGAGCTGCCGGACCGTGCCGATCATTTCGGCGGTGAGTTCCCGGTCGTTGATGGTGGCGGGGGTGCCGCGGTCGTAGTTGAGGGAATAGGAGCCGCCGCCGGAGGTGGTGATCCCGTCGAGGACCTCGGCCATTCGCGCTTCCACCAGATCCCGGACGTCCGGATCGTAGGTGCGCACCGTGCCCTCGATGTCCACCGACTCCGGAATGATGTTGAAGCGCTGGCCGCCGTGGACCATGCCGACGGTCACCACCACCGGCTGGAGCGGATGCACGTTCCGGGAAGCGATGGTCTGGAGCGAGAGGATTGCCTGGGAGGCCATGACGACGGGGTCCACGCCCGCCTGCGGCTGCGCTCCGTGCGTCTGGACGCCGGTGACGGTCGCCTTGAAGTGGTCCACCGCGGCGAGCGCCGGCCCTGGCGTGTATCCGATCACCCCGAGCGGCAGGCCGGAGAGCGTGTGGAGGCCGAAGATGGCCTGGGGCCGCGGATCGTCGAAGACGCCCTCCGCGACCATCATCTCCGCGCCGCCCTCTTCGCCCGGCGGCGGGCCCTCCTCGGCGGGCTGGAAGATGAACAGGACCGTACCCGGGATGTCCTCGCGCATTCCGGCCAGCACCGAGGCCACGCCGTACTGGACCGCGGTGTGGACGTCGTGCCCGCAGGCGTGCATCACCCCGACGTCCTGGTCGTTGTAAGTGGTGCGCACCTTGGATGCGAACGGGAGATCGGTGTCCTCGGTCACCGGCAGGGCGTCCATGTCGGCGCGCACCGCCACCACCGCTCCGGGCTTCCCGCCCTTCAGCACGCCGACGACGCCGGTGTGGGCGACCCCCTCGCGCACCTCGTCGAAGCCGAGTTCGCGAAGGTGTTCGGCCACCATCCGCGCCGTCTCGAACTCGCGGTTCCCGAGTTCGGGGAACTCGTGGATGTGCTCGCGGAAGGCGACCGTTTCCTCTTCGAACCGGGACACCGCCTCCTGGATGCGGCCGTCCCAGGCGCCGAGTTCCTGGGCGGCGGCCGGCGCCGCGAGGGCGGTGAGCAGGACGAGAATGGAGATGCGGTGGAACATGGAGACCTCCGTCAAAACGGGCAGCGAGTGTACCGGGACGGGCCCCGGGTCCGCCGTCAGTCGAAGACGCCCGGCACGCCCCCGAATTCCAGGATGAACGCCCACTCCTCGGGTGTCACCCGCTGGACGGAGAGGCGCTGTCCCCGCTTCAGCAGCGACATGCCGGCGAGTTCGGGCAGGGTGCGCAGGACCGGCAGGCCGATCTCATCGGGGAAGCGGGCCACGAACTCGATGTCCACCATGTACCACCATGGTTTTTCCTCGGTGGCGCGCGGGTCGTGGTACTTGGACTTCGGGTCGAACTGGGTGAAGTCAGGGTAGGCAAGGCGACAGACGCGAGCCACGCCGGCGATCCCGGGGGGCTTCGCGTTCGAGTGGTAGAAGAGGACGCCGTCCCCGATCTCCATCTCCTTCATGTAGTTCCGCGCCTTGAAGTTGCGGACGCCGTCCCAGTGGGTCCGGCCGTCGCGCTCGAGGTCGTCGAGGCTGTACGCGTAGGGCTCGCTCTTCATGAGCCAGTAGCGGCGGAGGCGGTCGGTCACGGCGGGGGAGGGTACCAGTGGGGTCTCCGCGTCCGGTTGGCGGAGAGCGCGTTTCGCTCGCCTGCGGCGAGCGATTCCGGCCGGAGGCCGGCGTTGCAAGCGGCACGCGTCGTGAGAGCACGTGGGGTCACGACGGGCGCGGCGCGGAGCGCCGCGGTGCCGGTCTGGAG
>CAYUVU010000363.1:0-14648 GCA_964448205.1 uncultured Acidobacteriota bacterium | reverse complement strand
TGCGGCGGGCTGTGCCGACTGAAGCCGGCGTTCCAAGCCGGTGCTGCCACCCTGCACCTGCGGCGTCCGTCCCACCCGTCAGTAGGTCCGGCGGAAGCGGAAGTCCACGCCCAGCGAGCCGTCTTCGTCCCGCGTCAGGATCCAGGTGACCCGGCGGCGCGCGTACTCGACGATGACGATGGCCTCGTCGGCATCTGAAAGGCTCGACGAGTAACGGACATTGAGTTCCGGGGTGAGTTGTTTGCTGAGGGTCACCCTCGCCGTCGGATTGCTGAAACGGCCGATCATGTAGGGATCGACGGTCACGCGGTCGATGCCGAAGACCCGGCCCGCCCGGCGGCCGAGCATGCCGGTGAACTGCTGACTCAGCAGGTTCGTGGCGGAAACTGCGACGGCCGGATCGTCGGTGCGGCGGGCTCCGAGCAGGTTCGCCTCCGGAACGCCCGAAAGTAGCTGGAGGATGTCGGTCTCCCGCAGCGGCGGTTCGGAACTCACGCTCGCTTCGATCTCTTCGAGGGTTCCCGATGCCGCAAGCCGCACGCGGTAGTTCCTGACGTTCGTTTCCGCCGTCACCTCGAACACCGGTTCGATGCTCCGGGGGTCGATGAACTCGGCGCGCCCGGAGACGATCTCGAAACGGTGGGCGCCGACGAACAGCGCGCCCTCCACGAGGTCCGCGCGTCCCACCACCGCCGGGGACGCCGCGGTGCCCTGGAGGCCGAGAGCGGCATTCGCAGCGAGGCTGACGATCGAGTTGCGCACCGCGAAGGGCGAATCGGTTTCCACCCGCACATCCATCGCCACGTCGCCCAGGAAACCGCCGGCCTCCGCGTCGCCGGGAACGGCGATGCTGGCCGAATCCGACAGGAGGTCCGCCGACAGTTCGTACTCGCGGCTCCAGAGCGCGTCGTCGAGCCGAACCTCGCCGGAGAGCAGCCGTCCCCCCTGGTCGCCCACCAGTTGAAGGTCCGCGTTCACCGTGGCGCTGAAGTCGGCGGGGTAGCGGAAGCGGGCGTCCGCGACCCGGACCCGCAGGTCGCTGGCGCCGAGCTCGACGCCGTCGATGAGGACCTCACCCGACAGGGCGACGTCCCCGGATGCCAGGCGGCCGCTCAGCGCATCGATCCGCAGCGACCGCTGGTCGAAGTTCACCGAGCCGTTGACCTCGCTCAGCCCGTGCGGGAAACCCGCCAGGCGGAAAGTGCCGTCCCGGATCGTTCCCTCCCCGAACACTTCGGGTTCGGCCGTGGACCCGACGACGGCGATCTCCAGAGCCAGGGCGCCGTCCGCGCTCAGGCCGGACACGAACGGCTCGGCCGCCCGCAGCGAACTCTCCCCGCTCAGGGTCAGGTCGAGCCGCTCCTCCTCGAGGTCGACGGAACCAGCCGCCGCGAGTTCACCGCCGGGGTGGAGCAGCCGGAACTCCTCCAGCTGGACGACGCCGTCCTCCATCACGATGCGGGCCGGGCCGCCGGACTCGGCCATGAACTCCGGCGTCTCGATCCTCAGGCTCTCGAGGATCGCCTCCGCCGCCATCCACTCGTCGAGCGGATCGTCGATGCGGAAGTCTCCGGTCCCGCTGACCACCATCGAGACCCCCTGCTCCTCGGGCTGCTCGACCAGCAACGACGCGACATCCAGGTCCCGCAGGGTGACCGCTCCGGCAGCTTCGGCCTCCAGCGTCCCGGCGATGCTGAAGGACGCGGTCCCGTCGTCCAGGGCGCCGGCGGCCTCGAAGCGCTCACCCTGAACCGAAGCCTCGACGCTCCCGGGGCCAAGCGGTACGTCGAGCACCGCGACGGCGGGAATCCGCCCTTCCAGGCGGAGTTCCGGAACTTCCAGATCGCCTCCGATCTCCGCCCGGAAGTCCGAGCGTAGCGTAATCCAGTCCAGCTCCAGACCGGGCGCCAGCGGATAGTCCCGGCCGGTGATCGCGCCTTCCATGGTCCAGTCCGCGAGATCGATGGTCAGCGCGCCCTCGGCGCTCCCCCCGCGGAAGGCCGCGGTCAGCGGCGCCAGGCGGACCGACTCGCCGTCGAGGCTCCACGTGATGGACAGTTCGTCGAAGGGCTGCTCCAGAAAGGTCCCGGCGGAGCCGGTCACCATGCCGCCGCCGCGGTAGCGCTCGTCGCGCCGCACCGTCCTGTTCCGGCCGCTGACCGCGCCTTCGGCCTCGAGGTCCCATTCGAGGAAGTCCACGATCTCCCGAATGTCCCAGCGGTCCCACTCGGCGTCGAACTCGAGGTCCGGGAACTCGCCGTCGCCGCGATCGAAGACCCCGGAGGCGGAGAGCGTTCCCTCCCCGGCGCGGGCGCTCAGGCTCTCGAGCCGGATCGCCGCGGGGCGGATCTCCGCCGCCGCCACCAGCGTCTCGGTGTGAAACGTGGAGAACCGCAGTCCCTGTCCCTCCACGGCGCCGGCGATCACCAGGTCGGGCCAGGGGCCCTCGACGGTTCCCTCGAACCGGGCGGCGCCGGACACGTCCCAAGCGGTCGTCTCCGGGTTCTCGCCGAAGACCACCCGCCAGACCTCCTGCTGCACGGAATCCACCTCGGCGGCGTCGCCCGCAACCCCGCTCACCGTGAAGCCGGCGGTCCCACCGCGCGGGTAGCGGCCCTCGAGCTCGCCCTGGAAGGCGGCGCCGTCGGCCGTGAGTCGCCGGACCACCACGGCCTCCTGGTCCACGGCCACCGCCGCCTCGAAACCCAGCGGCAACTCGGCGGGTTCGGCCTCCGGCCTCTCGCCGGCCGCCTCGATGGTCCCCGTCGCCAGCAACGGGTCCGCGAACGGGACCCGCAGATCGGCGTCCAGGGTGACGCGGGAACGGAGCGTGGTCGGCGTCCCGAAGACTCCCTCGAGGGCGGCGGACAGCGGCGCGTCCCGGATGGTCAGCGCGACCTGCGCCGGGTTTTCCCCGGACGGTTGCACCTGAAGCACATGCAGGGTGGCGGCTCCCCCGGAGACGAACCCCTCCGACGCCGAGACTTCGAGCCGGCCCGGATCCCAGTGGACGAGCACCTTCCAGTCGCGCAGCGGCACCCCGTAGAGGCGGCTGCCCGGTAGCGCGAGCTCCCCGTCCAGCGCGAATCCGTCCTCCCCGAACCCCACGGTCCCGTCGAAGCGCATCCACGGGTCCCCCTCGGTATCGATCGCCTCGACGCCGAACAGGGAGCGGGCGAGCCCGCCGGCGTCGCCGCCGGCGCCGACCCGGAACTCGCCCGCCAGGGCTTCGCCCAGATCGAGCGACCCGTCCAGGTCCACCGTCAGGAGATCGGATCGAAGGCCCAGCCGGTCCAGGTGGAACCGGTTCTCGCGGATGCGGAACTCCGCGTTCAGCGACAGCGGGAGCTGCGGTTGTTCCCCGAGGCGGACCACCCCCAACCCGGACCGGATCGCTCCGTCCACGGTGCCCGCTTCCGCCACCCGGAAGGCGACGGCCACGTCGTCCACCCGGACTTCCCACGGCGTCGGAAGACTCCGGTAGCCGATGGTCGTCCCCGCAACCGAAATGCGATCGGACGAAAACGACAGGCGCGCCGCGAGCGCTTCGAACCCCGGTCCGGACGGGACGGGGGCGGCGCGCGGCGGGCCCCCGTCGTCGAGTCCCCAGAAGCTCAGCCCCTCGATCGCCAGACTCTCGAAGTGGAGACGCGCCAGGACCAGCGACCACACGCCCAGATTCCCCCGGATCTCACCGATCGAAAGGACCGGGGGCGCGGGGCCGGCATCCAGCGGTTCCCGTCCCACCTGCAGACCGCGAACGGCGAACTCACCCTCCGGAAGCGAGATCCGGAGGCCGCCGGCCGCGACCGGGCGGTCGAGGGCCCCGGAGAGGCGGGAGGTGGCCAAGGCCAGCAGGCGGTCCTCGTCGACCGCGACGGTGACGACGGCCGCCAGGGCGGCGAGCAACGCGAGCAGACCTCCGGCCACGAAGAGCCCGGCGCGGCGGAACCGGCGGCTGGAAGGGGACACGAGCGGTTAACGCGGCGAACACGGCTCGCCGTCGAACTCCCCGTCCGCGGGATCGCCGCGCCCGAAGCTCCCGCGCTCGCGGATCTCCCCCTCCGCATCGATGGCGCAGTAGCCGAAACGGTCCTCGGTCGCCTGCACGTAGACGAAGTGGTTGAACGCGCCGCGGTCCTCCCGGCGGACCGCGCGTTCGTCATCCCGCGCGGAGTCCGGCTTCTTCCCGCCGGCGCCGGTGACGAAGTAACGGATTCCGCGCTGCGGCCGGAGCCGCGCGTAGAAGTGCTGGTGGCCCTGGAACACGGCGTCCACGCCGTGCTCCGTGAAGATCGGCTCGAGCTCGGACCGCAGCACCTCATCGTCATCCCGGCAGACGAACCCGAACCACTGGCACCGCGTCGGGGTGTACATCGTCCCGTGCATGGCCACCACCTTCCAGCGGGCTCGCGAGACGCGCAGCGCCTCGGCGATCCAGCGGAGCTGAGGCTCATCCGTTCCGTCCTCGATCTTCGTGTCGTCCTTTCCCAGCGTGTTCGAGTCGAGCACGAAGACCTCCGCCAGCGGCGCCCGCGGCGGCCCGCTCCCCGGGATCTCGATCGAGTAGTAGCGGGAGCCGTCCCGGTAGCCGAACTCCGCGGTCGCCAGGTGGACGTCCACTTCGCAGTCACCTGCCAGCGCGTAGGCCGTTTCGTCCCGGGGAACCGGCCGTAGTCCCGATTCCCGGCATCGCTCCACGTCGTGGTTGCCGAGCGCGGCATGGATCCGGACTCCCAGGGACAGGACCCCCCGGTAGACATTGAGGAACCTGCTACCGATGAGGCGCGCTTCGCCGCGCTCGTACACGTTGTCCCCGAGCAGGAAAACGTGGGACACGGCGGTCCCCTCGGCGGTGCGGCGGATGTGCGCCGCCACGCTCCGGGCGCGTTCGTCGCCGGTGCCGGTATCGCCGACCAGGATGAACCGCGCCGCGTCCACCGGGTCCTGGGGACGCGCGCCCGCTGTGAGGACGGCCGGCAGGAACGCCGCGGCGCCGAGCGCGAAGAGGGTCCGGCGCTTCCGCATGGGCTCGGGCTACGGCTCCGGCGCGGGATAAACGGTCAGGGTTCCCCTGGCCCTTCCCCCTTCGTCGGCGACGATCAACGCGCCGTCCGGAGCGAACGCGATGCCCTCGAGCTGGCGATGCCACGGAGCTTCGAACCGCCGGACGCCCAGGACCTGCCCTCCCGGAGTCACCTCCGCGACGGCGGCCTGCCGCGCCGCGACCACGAACCAGTTCCCCGAGACCGGGTGCCGCTCGATTCCGGACGGCTGGAACCGGTTGGACCCGATGCGCCGGGCAAAATCGCCGACCGGGACCACCGTCCGCTCGCCGCTCAACGCTTTCGCGTCGATCGACCAGCGAAAGATCGCCAGTTTCCCGAAGAGATCATCGCTGCGGCCGTTCTTGCACATGAGAACGAGTTCCCGCCGGCCTTCGTCGTACGCGAGACCCTCGATTTCGCAGTCGCGTCCGGCGCCGGTGGCATAGGCCCGGAACAGCACGGACTCGCCCGCGGCGCCTTCGCGGCACTCGTAGAGCCGGCCGGCGCTCGTGACCAGGTAGATCCAGCCGCCGGCCACCGCGATGCCTTCGAAGTCATCGGCGACCGGGTCCGCCAGGTCCGCCAGTCGGAACTCCTTCACCACCGACCCGTCCCGGACGTCGATCTCGAAGACGATGCCGGCTTCGTCGTTGTGCGCGAGCAACCGGTGGTCCGCGGTCGTCGCCAGGCCGGAGATCTCCCGGAGGGGGCGCGGGAGCTCTCGGGGCGTCGCCTCGCCGGCTCGCAGGTCGTAGTCCGCGAGGGAAACCCCTCGCTGGATTCCCGCTGAGGCCCCGGTCAGGGACAGCAGGCACAGCGTCGCGGCCGCCGGGACTCTCAACCGGAGGACTCTCCCTGGGTCACTTAGTCTTGGCCTTGGCGCCAGCGCCCGGCGCCGCTTCCAGTTCGTCCGGATGCACGAGCCGCCACCCGGACAGCACCGCGGGCTTCGCCCCGAAGTTGCTCTTCCACACGGCCAGGGTGATCACCACGAAGATCACCGAGGCGAGGTAGGCCACGGTGGTGAGCTGCGTACCGGCCGCGAGGCCGATCCCGATGGCCATCAACATGTAGACGGCGTCCATGGGCTCGTTGAGCGAGGCCCGGAAACGGACGGCCGCCACGATCCCCGCGAGTCCGAAGGCGAGGGCGAGACTGCCCTTGACCAGGAACACCACGAGCGCGATGGCGATGGGGATCACGAGCAGCGTGTGGGCGAAGGACTGGCTGTATTTCTTCCGCTGCCGGGTCCACCGGTACACCCAGGTGATCGGGAGCGTCACCCCGAAAGCGAGCGTCAGCGCGACGACCACCGGGACCGTGTGTGACGGATCGATCAGCAGGTTGACGCCCTCCTGATCCACCAGGGTGCCGAGGCCCTCCTGGATGTCTCCCAGCAGGGCCGTTACGTCCGCGCCGGCATCGGACAGCGTCCCGATGAAGAAGCGGTCCCGCTCCTGCGAGACGTAGAAGCGCATCCGCGGGAAGAAGTGGAACGCGCCGGCGAGAAACCCGAGCCAGGACAGGTAGTAGATCGCGAGCCGGATGAGAATGTTGTTGAGCATGCGCTTTCTCCTGGCGTCTAGAACATGTAGCCGGCGCGGAAGTACACACCGGTCATGTCGCGGCCCTTCATGACGGCGACGCTCACGGTCGTCCGGCGCTCCAGGAACGACAGCCAGAATCCGCCCCCGGTTCCGTTGTGCCAGTCGTCGGCGTCGGCCGGATCATCGGCGAAATAGACCCGGCCGACATCGGCGGCGCCGAACAGGCCGAACTCTCCGGGCACCAGGATCTGGATTCGCCCCAGCGCCAGCCGCAGTTCGAGGTTCGCATAGAGCGAGGCGTCCCCGGCGAACCGGTTCTTGTGGAAGCCGCGCAGCGGGCCGTCAACCTGGCCCAGGCCGGCCCGTCCGGGTCCCCCCAGAAAGGCGCTCTCGTGAAAGGGATAGGTCCCCCACACCTTCTTGCCGCCGGCCCTGAGGGCCAACGTGGGACTGAGCGGCGCGTTCGCCGTCAGGTAGGTACGGGCTTCGACGTCCACGTTTCCGAAGGGCGATTCCACATCCCAGACCCCCGGATACCCGGCGGCGGACACCCTGGCGAGAAACCCTTGCGTGGCGTAGGCCGGATTGTCGCGGTTGTCGTACTCGATTTCGCCGCGCACTCCGACCTGGCCGAAGGCGCCTGTGCCGTAGAGGGGTTGGTCCAGGGAACCGATGAAAAAGTCCCGGTTCGCCTCCGCGGGCGTGTTCGACCACTGGATGACCGGTCCGAGGCTGAGGGTGAGTTCCGAGCGCAGCGGCATGGTTCCGTCCCCGGTCGCATCCACGTCCTCCGTTCCCCTTCGGAACTCCAGGGCCGGGGAGAAAACGAAGTTTCGTTGCTCGACCCTGTAGTACGAGGATGGCTCCTTGAGCCGGAAGTCGTTGCCGAACCCCTTGAAGCGGGTCACCTCGAATCCCGAGTACTCGAACGCCAGCCGCGCGTCGATCTCGGGCCGGACGTGGCGGAAGGTGCCGACGTACGACACGAAGGGCTTGAAGCCCCGGCTGGCCAGTCCCACGTCGAAATAGTGCCGGGTGGCGAACGGGTCCTTGCGGAAACCGAAGTACTTCCGGCTGTGGATCACCCGCGCGAACACGCCCAGATCCGGGTCCGCCCACACGAGCGGGCGGGTACCCGACTGCATGCCCCAGTCAAAGGCGTACCTCGACCAGACGAGCGAGGTGGAGGGGCGCTGGTAGGGCCGCTCGTCGACGCTGGCGCCCTTCCCTTCCACGAAGCGGTTCCTCCCGCGATAGTCGTAGAAGTGGGTCTTGGAGGCGCCGGCGCCGGACGTGTTGGTGAAGGTGTCGCTCCCGCCGCCGCCGTCGACGCGCACCGCAATCGCTCCGTCCGTCCCCGAGACTTCCGCCCGGTCGCTCCCGCCCCGGAGGTAGATCCGGACTTCCCGGGTCTCCTCGTGGCGGAACGTGCGCTCGAACCAGGGCGGCTCCGGGTCCTCGTCCCCGTCGCCCTCGCGGCCGATCCGCACCCGGAGATCCCCGTTCGCGAGGTGCTCGGCGGTGGCGTATTCGTCCTGGTCGGTCGCCTGGATCTCGACCTGGGGCGTGATCAGGTCGTAGTAGCGGTCCACGAATCCCGGCAGCGCTTCGCGCCGGGCCTTGAGCGCCGTTTCGAGGCTCTCGCCGACGAGCTCGTAGTACGGCTCCGGCAGCCGCCGCACGGCATCCTCGATCACCGGGTCCGGAAGCTCCGCCCGGAACTCCTCGACGACCTCGCGCCACGCCGGCCGGTCGAGTCCGGCCAGGAACTGGCGGTCCAGGTCCCAGCCGGTCATCGTCAGGCCGAGAACGCTTGGATAGGTCTCGTCGAACCGGATCGCCCGAGGAAGCGACATGCGTACCAGCATCATGGCGACGCCGCCGTAGTGAATGAACGCCTGGTCGCGGTCCTCCGGAATCGGGAGCCAGACGAAGCAGTCGCCCTCCGGGAACCTCGCCCATCTCCATTGGCCGGGATGGCGGTCCTTGTCATTGATGAGCAGGTCCATCAGCCGCGCCTTGAGGTAGGCGCGGGCGTCGATCCGGTCGCAGCGGCCCTCCTCCATGTCCTCCCACACCGTCTCCGTGCCGCTGACCTTCCGGGAGCCGGCGAACCCGGGGGAATCGTCCGGGCCTTCGGAGGGATGCTCCTGCAGCGTCCCGATCAGGCCCGCGAACTCCTCGCGGTATTCCCCGAGCCGGGGATCGTCCGGAATCACCACCAGAGTGTGCTTCGAATGCAGGATGCCGGTGGCCTCCATCAGCGGATCGACCACCAGCGCCGCGGCGGGCATGAGAGTACTGATCAGGTCCTGGAGCACCTCGCCCACGATCGAGTTCTTGATGTCGTCGTCAAGCCGCTTGGTCGGGTCCTTGTCGAGGGACCGAACCGTGTAGCGGCGGCCGTCTTCCCCGGTGAAGTGGAGGGAGACCGACTGTCCGAACCCTCCGGTCCGGAGCGGCGTCAGGCCGCCTCCGACGGCGCCGAGGTCGAGGACTGCAACCTCGATGGGCGTGGTCCAGAGGTCCCGGTAGTTGTTGCCGTAGAACCACCGTTTGGAGGCGCTGGCCCGGAACCGTTCTCCGGGCACCACCAGGTGCGTCTTCGCGCCGGGAGGAGGGATCGATCGGTGGATCCGGGGACCCTGTGCGGGCGGAGCCTCCTGAGCCGCCGCGGCCGCGGGAACGGCGATGGCGAGCGCCAGGGCGGGCGGGATCGTGCACCGCTTCCGGCCCGGTCTCGAACCCATCCGGCGCCCCCTGCGCCTCAGCGCACCCGGCGCTCGACGGCGCCCTCCTCGCCGGTCGCGTGGTAGCTGTCGCCGTAGTACTTGCTCGTGATGCGGGTGTGGAAGTCCTCGGCGCGGACCGGGGGATAGAGCGGCTCGCCCTGGTTGGGCAGCACCTCCAGGACCTCGTCCTCCCAGACGTAGACCGCCATCGGGAAGGAGGTCCGGGGCCGGGCCCGGGCGGCCGGGTCGCGGGGAGCGCTCACGCGGTGCGTCGTGGACGGCAGCCGGTCGTTCGTGATCCGCTGCATGTAGTCGCCGGTGTTCAGGACGATCGCGCCCGGCGGCGCCGCGACCCGCACCCACTTCATGGTCTCGCGGTGGAGGAGCTGGAGCCCCTCGGTCTCGGCGGCCGGGAGGATGGTGAAGAGGTCCACGTCCTCGTGGCCGAGCATCCTTCCGGTCGTCGCTTCGGGGACGCCGGTCATCGGCGGGTAGTAGTTCAGCCGGAAGCCGAAGTTGGTGGCGGTGAGCCGCTCGTCGAAGAACGCGGGATCCTCGCCCAGGTAGGCGAGGACCGACCGCATGATCGGGTGGATCAGCCGCTCGTGGGCGAGCACGATCTGCCGGAAGAAAGCCTCCCAGCCCGGTGAGGGCCAGTAGTCGGCCTCGTCCCACGCCGCGTCCTGTCCGAGGTCGAACGCCCGGCGGCAGAAGACCCAGCCCTCCACGAGGTCCGGGTGGATCACCGTGGTCTCGCGCATCGGGAAGTAGCCCTGGTTCACCGACCCCTGCCGGCGGGCCCGGTAGCGCTGCTTCACCTCCAGCGGGTGGCACTCGAAGAACTCCCGGGTGCGGCGATGGGCCTCGGCGTAGAGCGCCGGGTCCACCCCGTGGCCGGTGAGGATCGCGAACCCGGTGTCCTCGAGCGATGCGCCGAGGTCCGCGATGAAGCGTCCGCGATCGGCGGCGTCTGCCGAGTCCAGGAGCGAGAGATCGCAGGGCCTGAAGACGAAGTCCTCGTCGAACTCCTCCTCGGCGTCCTCCGCGAGCCGGTAGCGCTGCAGCTTCGCGACCTGCTCGTAGGCGCGGAGCTCCTGGTTGAACTCCGACGGCGCTTCGGAGCGGAAACTCACGAACCCTCGGCCTGCATCTCCGCCGCGACCCGCTCGGCCTCCCGGAGGATCCGCAGGGTGTTCCCGCTCCAGAGCTGGGCGATCTGGTCCTCGGTGTAGCCGCGCTTCACCAGTTCCAGGGTCACGTTGAAGGTCTCGGAGGCGTCGTCCCAGCCGTCCACGCCGCCGCCGCCGTCGAAGTCCGACGAGATGGCGACGTGGTCGAGGCCCATGACCTCGACCGCGTGGTCGATGTGGTCCACGAAGTCGCCCACGGTGACCGGGAACTCGGCGCCGATGTCCGTCAGCCGGGTCCGGAGCGCCGCCTGGTCCTCCTCGCTCAGGTTGCGGATCTCGCCGAAGGAGGCGACCCCGTGCTCCGCCATGGCGTCGTCGATGGCCGCGGTCTTCTCGGGCGGGTCGGTCTTCACGAAACTGCGGAGCGCCACCGTCTGCATCACGCCGCCGTTCGCGGCGAGCGCGCGGAGCTGCTCGTCGTCCATGTTCCGCGAGACGTCGGCGAGCGCCTTGGTGCTCGAGTGCGAAGCGATGATCGGCGCGGCCGAGACTTCCGCCGCCTGCAGGATGGCGTCCTTCGAGGCGTGCGAGACGTCCACCAGGATGCCCAGCCGGTTCGCCTCCGCGATCACTTCCCGGCCGAACTCGCTGAGCCCGCCGTGCTCCGTCTCGGCGTCCCCGAGGTCCTCCCGCGGGTTGCAGGAATCGGAGATGTCGTTGTGTCCGTTGTGGACCAGGCCGAAGTAGCGGGCGCCGCGCTCGTGGTACGTCTCGAGCAGCGACAGGTCCTTGCCGATCACGAAGCCGTTCTCGGTGCCGATCATGGCGACCAGCTTCCCCGCGGCGTGGATGCGCTCGGCGTCGTCGGCGCTGTGGGCGATCTCGATGACGTCCGAATGGTTCGAGACGGCGCGGTGGATGGCGTCGAACTTGGTCATCGCCCCCTCCTTCGCCGCCTCGTAGTTCTCGGGGGTCCGCTCCCGCTGGCCGAAGTAGACGACGAAGAATCCGACGTTGAGGCCGCCCTCCTGCATCCGGGGGTAGTCCACCTGGTAGTCCTCGTTGAGGTTCCCGGGGTCCACTTCCTCGGTGGCGTAGTTGAAGGGGATGTCGATGTGCGTGTCGAGGGTCATGACCGCGTCGTGGATGCGCCGCGCCTCGGCCTTGACCCGCTCTTCTTCGGTCATCGGGGCGGGCTCTTCGGCGCCACCGCCGCAGCCGGCGGCAAGGGCGGCAACCAGCACGGCCAGCACTCCGCCGGCCAGGCGAAAGGGACGATGTTCGAGGGACATGTGGCCTCCTGGGTCCCGGGCCAAGGGCGTCGGAGCGGCAACCGGGACGGCCCGCGATGGTACCGCGACCGGGTCGGGCGCCGCGCCGCCGGTTCAGTCCGCGGGTCGAGGCGCGGGTCCGGCGGCAATCGCCGCCCCGCCCCGGGCCGTGAACGCTCCCAGCGTCAATCCGGCGACTCCCAGGAAGGCGGCGAAGCCGACCGGGCTCTGGAGCCCCCCCACGAGCTCCGCGGCCAGGCTGCCGGCGGGCAGTCCGGCGCCGAATCCGGCGACGCACCAGACCACCCACCGCCGGGCCGCCGGCGCGGCGGCGCGGAGCGCCAGCCACTGCGCCGCGCCGAGTCCCAGGCCGGCGAACGCCCCGACGAACGCCAACCCGGCGAGCCGGCCGAGCATGCCGAGCGCCGCCAGGCGCGCCGGCTCGCCGGTCAATACCTGGCCGAGCGTCTCGACCAGCACGATGCCGACGGTCATGCCGGCGCCGAGGCCGAGGCCCGAGGTCCCGACCCAGGACGCGCCGAACCGCGGGCTCCTTCCCAGGGCCAGCCACTGGGCGCCGCCGAACAGCGAACCGGCCAACCCCAGGATGACCGGCGTCACCAGCATCATGCCCACGACCGCCTCGACCGGCGCGGCGAGGCCCAGGCCGAGGGCCAGCCCGCCCGCCAGGCCGAGCCCGGAGAGAACGGTCCAGCGCAGGACGAAGCCGCGTGCGGCAGTCCCGGTGTCTTCGCTCATCGTGCCTCCCCTTCGGCCACCGCCGGTTGGGTCGCCGAGCCGGTCCGTTCCCGGGCCCGTCAGCCCGGACGGAGGAGGTCAGTCTACGTCTCCGGGGGGGGGCTGGATCGGCAGGGGAGCGGAGGCGCCGGGCCGGGTACGGACGGGCGAATGGCTTCGGTCTTGCTTGCGAGGGAGCGGAGACCGGATGCGGAACATTGGCGCCCGCAGGGCGCTTGCGCCCGTGGCAGTCGCGGCGGCAGTCACCTGCCTGATCCCCGGCGGGGCCCGTCCCCAGCAGGTCAACCTCGACGCCTACGCGTCGCGGCTCGCGGTCTACCGGAGCGGCGACTTCGCGACGGCGCTGCGCGCCAGCATGGCGCTCCCGTTCGACCGGCTGCGGGACCAGGCCGAGGCGTTCGTCCAGGGTCTCTCGGGCGGCACCAGGGAAGCCAATCTCGACCTCCTCGCGGCCGCGATGATCCACTTCGACCTCGCCTGGGCGGCCGAAATGGAGCCGGAAAGGAACGAGGACCTCGCGCGCCGGTTCCTGAGCCGGGTCGGTGGCGCGCGGCGCGACGTCTGGATGCGGGACGCGCACCTGGGGCTCCTCGGGATCTACGTGGACCAGGGCCGGCTCGACGACTCGGTGCGGGTCGCGCGGTTCCTCCGGGACGAGTATCCCGACGCGACGGCCGTCCGCATCAACCTGGCGCGGCTCGCCGAGTTCATCGGCTGGGGCATCCACGACGAGCGGTTCCTGGACCAGGCCCAGGAGAGCTACCGGAACCTGGTGAACGAAGGCACGGGCGACCTCGCGGAACTCCGGCTGCGGCTGGCCCATCTGACGCTGCGGGAGGGCAACCCCGAAGAGGCGCTCCGGCGTCTCGACGGCGCCGGAGACGGCCTGAGCGCCCGGCATCGCTTCGTTTCGCTGCTGCTGCGCGGCGAGACGCTGCTCTGGCTCGATCAGGTGGCGGAGGCGGAGGCCGCCTTCGAAGCGGCCCAGGCGATCCACGTCGGCTCCCTGTCCGCCGCGGCGGGACTCGCCGCCGCCCGCCAGACCCGGGGAGACGGCCGGCGCGCCGCCGACGCGGTCCGCAGCTTCCTCTCCGGGACCCGCGGCCAGGACACCTGGTGGCACTTCCTGGTCCAGGCGCTCGCCAACGAGACCGGACGGCTCGACCAGCTCCGCGGTCTGGTCCTGCTGCCGCATAGATGAAAACGCACCGAACCGCGCGGCGCCTGGCGCTGGCCGGCAGCCTGTTCCTCCTCCCGGCAACCGCCTCCGGCGAGCCCGGTCAGGTCCGGTTCCGGGTCACCGTGGAGGAGGTGCTGGTGGACGTGGTGGTCACCCAGCGGAACCGCCCCCTCGCGGGCCTCACCGCCGCGGACTTCGCGTTGCTCGACGGGGGCGTCCGGCGGGACATCCGGCTGATCCCGCTCGAGGACCTGCCGGTCTCGGTGCTCTTCGTCATGGACCTGAGCGAGAGCGTGACCCGGGACCGGCGGCAGCGCCTCGCGGCGGCGGCGCGGCAGTTCTCCGGCCAACTGTCGGAAAACGACCGCTGCGCAGTGATGATCTTCTCCTCGCAACCGGTGCTGGCGCACGACTTCGCCGGCTGCTCGGAACTCCCGCCGAACCCGTTCCCCGCGGAGGGCGTCATCGGCGGCACGGCGCTGTGGGACTCGCTCCTGCTCTCCACGGCGCTCGTGCAGGAGGAGCCCGGCCGGTCGGTCGTCATCGTCTTCACCGACGGCGACGACACCATGAGCTGGACGCCCGAGGGTTTCGTGGAGCCGGCGCTCCAGGGCAGCGAGGCGGTGCTCTACACGGTGATTCCTCCGGACGCCCGCGGCACCACCCGGCGGCGATACCGCTACCGGAACAACGACACCGTCCCCCCTTCGGTGGCGCGCCGGCGGCGGATCGGGATCCGGCGGATGAACGGGGGCATCGCGCCGGACGACCTGGTGGTCCTCCTCGAGGGCCCCCGCCGCACCATCCGGCCGCGCGCCGGGATGCGGGCCCCCTCGGAACTCCAGTTGCTGCGCCACGTCACCGAACTCAGCGGCGGCCGGCTGGTCCAGAGCCGGGACGAAGAGCGGTTGCTCGCCGCCTACAGCGAGATCCTGGAGGAGATGCGGGCCCGTTACGTGCTCGCTTTCGTGCCCGATCCGG
>CAYUVU010000362.1:0-9689 GCA_964448205.1 uncultured Acidobacteriota bacterium | reverse complement strand
GTGGCTCGTCGGGGACCTGGTCAACCGGGGACCCGACTCGCTCGGCATGCTCCGCTGGGCGTACCGGCACCGGGACTCGCTCGTGTGCGTGCTCGGAAACCACGACCTGCATCTGCTGGCGCAGCGCGAGGGGGTGATTCCGGCCCGGCCGCGTGACACGCTGGCGCCCTTGCTCGCCGCCCCGGACGCCGGGGAACTGTGCGACTGGGTCGCCGCGCTCCCCTTCGTTCATCGGGAGAACGGGTTCCTTCTCGTGCACGCGGGTCTGCTCCCCGCGTGGGATCTCGCTGAGGCAGAAGAGGCGGGGGCCGCCGCGAGCGAAGGCTTGTCGCGGGACCGCCCCGGCTTTCTGAAGGCGCTCTATTCGCTTCGTGGGGATCGCCCTCCGGAGGGCGGCGAAAGGTCAGGCGGAGACGAACTCGCCAGGGCCGTCACGGCGGCTTCCGTGTTCACCCGGATCCGCATCGTGGACGGCGAGGGAACGCCGTCCTTCGACTTCGACGGAGTTCCGGAAGCCATTCCGCCGGGTCACCGTCCGTGGTTCGAAGGGCTGTCCCTCCCCGCGGAACTGACCGTGCTGTTCGGCCACTGGGCGGCTCTCGGCCTCCTGGTGGCCGGGCGGGCGGTCTGCCTCGACTCGGGCTGCGTCTGGAACGGTTCGCTGACCGCGCTTCGCCTCGAAGACGGCGAGCTCAGGATCCAGCCGGCGGCGGAGGGCGACGGCCGGTCTCTGTAACGTCTCGGTCACATTCTTCGCCCGGCCGGAGGCGCAGGGTCCGTTCGGGGAGCCGCATGTCGGTTCGCCAGCGGAACCCCTGCAGGCGCTCTTCGAGTTCCAGATCGAGTCGCTTCCGGCCGATGTAGATGCTCGCCGGCGTGATGACGATGCCGGCGCGGAACCGTTCGGGGGCGCCGTCTTTGCCCCGCGTGCCTTCCACCCAGCCCGCCACGGTCAACCGCTCCCATTCCGGGTTCGCGCCGGCCTGGGCGTCGTAGAAGGTGAACTGGCTCACGAGCCGTCCTCGGCCTCCGTCTCGGCGCGGACCTCAAAACGCGAAGGTGACGCCGCCGGCTTGGAACGCCGGCTTCAGCCGGCACAGCGGCCCGCGGGGCCGCGAGGTGGTTCGCTGCCACCCCGGGTGGATGGGCGCGCTGCCAAGCCATCCCGGCGAGCGAGGTCCGTCCCGCCGCCCGCCTGCGGCGGGCTGTGCCGGCTGAAGCCGGCGTTCCAAGCGGTCCCCGCCGCCCTGAACCTCAGCGTCCCGGCCCGCACCTTCATGCCCGGTGGAATGAGCAGGAGACTCGGTCCGCCGGCTCTCGATCAGCGCTTCTTCTTGACGGTGGTGGAGAAGGCGTTTTCGCCGTACTGGAGCCGCAGCGGCTCCCGGGTCTGGATGTTGTAGCGGTCGCCCGGCATCAGGAAGTAGAAGGTCCCGCCGTTCGGCAGCTCCCTCGTGTTGTCGTAGATCGCCACGTAGCCCTGGCCGATCACTTCGAAACCGTTTCCGCGGACCACGATGGCGGTGTCCTCGTCGATGCCGATCCCGAGCAGCTCGGGCTTCGCGGCGATGATCTCGAGGAGGTCGAAGTGGCGGTTGCGGACCAGCAGGTGCTGGTCGATCGCCGTTCCCCGGAAGAACGCGAAACCCTCCTCGTGGTCGCCCATCATGATGGTGTTGCCGCTCGTGTCCCCGCGCGCGAGGTACTCCCCCTGGATGGTGGCCCCGGCCGAGGACCCGCCGATGACGCCGCCCCGGGCGAGCAGCGCGTGCAGTTCGCGCTCGGTGCGGGTATCGGCGTAGGCGTCCACCAGCCGCCACTGCCGGCCGCCCGGAAACCACACCCCGCGCGCCTTCGTGATGGGCGCCGCGAACTCCTCGCTCTCGGCCTCCTCCCGGTCCCAGGTGTGGAGGACCGTGATGTTCGAGACGCCGAGGTTCTGGAAACGCCGGGCGCCCGCGTACCACTCGTCGTAGTCGTCCTCGCCGCCGGCGGTGGGAATGATCACGATGGGAGCATCCGGCCCGCCCGCGAGGCTGATGAAGCGCTCGAGGATCGCGTCGTCGCGGAGCGCCCCGCCGACGATGACCAGCGAGCCCTCCTCGGGGCCCTGCTGGGCGGGCGCGGCGCCGGGCGCCAGCAGGGCGAGGCCGAGGCCAAACAGAATCGACTTCGAGATCGGGGAACGCATGCCGTGATCCTCCTTGCGGACCGAGTGGGCGGGCCATTATCCGGCCTCCGCGCGGCGACGGCCGGGGAGGCCGGGTTCCCTACACTCTGGCGGCATGCCAGACGTCGTCGTCGGCACCGCCGGCCACATCGACCACGGGAAGAGTTCGCTGGTGCTGGCGCTGACCGGCACCGACCCCGACCGGCTGAAGGAAGAAAAGGCCCGCGGCATCACCGTGGACCTCGGGTTCGCGCACCTCGAGCACGAGGGCGTGAACTACGGCTTCGTGGACGTTCCCGGGCACGAGCGGTTCGTGCGCAACATGCTGGCCGGCGCCTCCGGTTTCGACGTGGTGCTGCTGGTGGTGGCCGCGGACGAGTCCGTGATGCCCCAGACCCGCGAACACATCGAGATCTGCCGGCTGCTCGGAGTCCGGTCGGCGGTGGTGGCGCTCACCCGGATCGACCTCGTGGAGGATCCGGAGTTCATCGAGATCGCCGCCCTCGAGGCGCGCGAGCTGCTTGCGGGATCCGCTCTGTCGGAAGCGCCCGTCGTCCCGGTCTCCTCGAAGACCGGGGCGGGGCTCGACGAACTCCGCGGCGCGCTCGCGGCGGCGGCCGGCGCCGCCGGGGCCCGCGACGCCTCGGGGCCGTTCCGGCTGCCGGTGGATCGGGCCTTCACCATGCGGGGCTTCGGCTCCGTGGTCACCGGGACGCTGGTGTCGGGACGCGTCGCGGTCGGGAGCGAGGTGGAAGTCCTCCCCGCGGGCGAGCGCGCCCGGGTGCGGGGACTCCAGGTCCACGGAGCCTCCGTCGAGTCGGCGCACGCCGGGCAGCGGTGCGCGCTGAACCTCGCCGGCGCCGGCCGGCTTCGGGTCGATCGCGGGTCCGTGGTCGCCTCGCCCGGAGAACTCGGCGCGACCCGGATGCTCGATGCCCGGCTCGAGGTGCTCGGGTGGGCGTCGGGACCGGTCCAGGACGAGGACCGCGTCCATCTCCACGTCGGGACCGCCACCTCCCTCGCCCGGGTGCGGGTCCTCGGGGGAGCTGCGGCGCTGGCCGCCGGGGACTCCGGACTGGTGCAGATGCGCCTCGAGTCGCCGCTCACCGCAGTCCGGGGGGACCCTTTCATCATCCGGCGCTACTCGCCGGTGATCACCATCGGCGGTGGCCGGATCCTGGACGCCCTGCCGCCGAAACGCTCTCCGCGCAGCCCGGCGGCTCGCGACCGGGTGGCGGCGCTCGACCGGGCCACCGACGCCCGCGCCGCCGCCGCCTTCATCAAGGAGGCCGGCTTCCGCGGCCTCGGTGAGACGGTGCTGCGCCGCCGGCTGGGGATCCGGGCGCCGGATGCCGACCGGGTGGTCGCCGAACTCGCCCGGCGCGGGGAGATCGAGGCGCTCGGCGAGGGCGCGCCTTCCGGTGGCGGCGGACGGATCTTCCTGTCGGCGGGGAACGCCCGATCCCTCAGAGACCGCGTGCTCGCCCGGCTCTCCGCCTGGGAGGCGGACAACCGGCTGCGCGCGGGCATGCCGCTCGAGCAGTTGCGGGAACAGGCCGGCGTTCCCGCCGTGGTCGCGGACGGGGCTCTCCGGGGCCTCGAAGGGGCGGGTGCCGTGGAGCTCACGCGGCACACGGTGGGGACGGCAGGCCGGCGCATCGAGTTGACGGACGAGGAGCGGCGCGCGTCCGAAGGCTTCGCCCGTTTGCTGGCCGAAGGGGGCTACACGCCTCCCACCCTCGGCGAGGCGGCGGAGCGGCTCGAGACGTCGGAACAGCTTCTCGACGACCTGCGGCGCCTGCTCCTGAGCGAGGGCCGGGCAGTGGACGTGAGCCCCCACCTCTACTTCGATGCCGGGCGGATCGCGGACCTCAGGCACGCCGTCGCCGAACGCGCCGCCGTGAATCCGGAGATCGACGTGGCCTGGTTCAAGGAGCGCTTCGGTCTCAGCCGCAAGCACGCGATTCCGCTGCTCGAATGGCTGGACCGGGAACGGGTGACCGTCCGGGTGGGAAACCTGCGGAAGATCCGGGCCGGTTCCCTATGATGGCAACCATGTCGCTGATCCCGTCTCGCCGAATCCCGCTTCCGCTGGCCGCCGCGGCGCTCTTCGCCTGCGGGTCGCCTCCGGCGGATTCCCCCGCGCACTACGGGCGGGCGGACGGACCGCTCGCCGGTCAGATCTACGAACTGGCCCAAAACGCGCTCCGCGAGCATCCGGCGCCCGGGATCTCGATCGGCGTGCAGCAGGATGGCGAGGTCGTCTTCGCGGGCGGGTTCGGCTACGCGGATCTCGAGAACGAGATCCCGGCGACGGCGGACACCGTCTACCGCATCGGGTCGGTCACCAAGCAGTTCACCGCCGCCGCCGCGATGCTGCTGGTCGAGGAGGGAAAGCTGGACCTGTCGGCCGATCTGCGCGAGTACCTGCCGGACTACGACACCCACGGCTTCGAGGTGACGGTCGAGCGGCTGCTGAACCACACCTCGGGGATCAAGGGCTACACCGAGATGCCGGAGTTCCGGGAGCGGTCCCGTCTCGATCTCGGCCACGAGGCCATGCTGGAGCTGTTCTCGGAGCCGCCCTTCGAGTTCGAGCCCGGCGACCGCTACCAGTACAACAACTCCGGCTACTACCTGCTCGGAGTCCTCATCGAACGCCTCTCGGGGATGAGCTACACCGAGTTCCTGGAGGCGCGGCTCTTCGGTCCCCTCGGTCTGGAGCGGACCCACTACCTCAGGAACGGCCCCCTCGTTCCCAGCCGCGCGGAAGGGTATGAGGTCGGCGGCGACGGCGGTTTCGTGAACGACGAGCCGCTCAGCATGGAACTCCCCTACGCGGCCGGATCACTCGGCGCGAGCGTGCTGGATCTCCTCGCCTGGCAGCGGGCGCTGGCCTCGGGGCGGGCGGTGAGCCCCGCCGGCTACGAACGGATGACGGCGCGCGGGAGTCTCGTGAACGGCGATCCCGTGCACTACGGCTACGGACTCTCGCTCGGGGAGGAACACGGGCTCGCCCGGGTGTCCCACGGCGGGGGGATCAACGGCTTCCGCGCCCAGCTCGCGTATTACCCCGAGGCGGACCTCGGCATTGCAGTCCTCATCAACTCCGGTTCCGGCCGGCCTGGCCTGCTCGCGAACCGGATCGCCCGCGCGGCGCTCGGGCTGGGGCAACCGCAGGTCGTGGAGGCCGCGGCGCCCGAGCCGGAACTTCGCCGGTGCGCGGGGACCTACGACCCGGGCCGCGGGCCGGTCACCCTGCGTTTCGAGGACGGCGCGTTGTTCGGCTTCGGGGAGCGGCTCGTGCCCGTGGGCGACGGGGTCTTCCATCCGGACGGCGACCCCTTTACCCGGATCGTCTGCGAGTCCGGGCCGGACGGCGCCGCGCCCGCGCTGACCCTCACGTCCGGCGGGGTGACCACCCGCTACCCCCGGGTTTCCGACTGAACGGGGCGCGTCGTTCCTTCGGGCTTAGACTCCCCGGCCCATGCCGAGTGTAGAAGCCGAGACCACGATCGCGGCGTCTCCCGAACGCGTCTTCGAGATCGCGACCGATCTCTCGAGCCTGCCGGAAACGATGTCCGGCATCGACTCGGTCGAGGTGCTGAGCGATGGATCCTTCGGGAACGGGACGCGCTGGCGCGAGACGCGCACGCTCTACGGCAAGCAGGCCACCGAGGAGATGTGGGTCACCGGCTTCGACCCACCGCGCTCGTACGTGGTCGAGGCCGAATCGCACGGGGCGCACTACCGGACCGAGATCACCTTCGTTCCGGAGGGAGACCGCACCCGGGTCACCTTCGTGTTCGGGGCCCGGCCGCGGACCCTGGTCGCGCGGCTCTTCTCGGTGCTCAGCGGGCTGATGTTGAAGAGCGTAAGAAAAGCGCTCGAACAGGACCTTGAAGATCTGAAACGAGTGGCGGAGTCGGCCGGCTGAGCTGGTTGCCAAAGCCCGGCCATGGCAGCGCATCCGCGCCCGTGAACTCCGCCCGCTCGACCCCGTCGGCTCCGGCAGCCGCCGCCGGCTGGCCCCCCGGCCTTCCGCTCGAGACCGAGCGGCTCGTCGTCCGTCCGTTCCGGGAATCGGACTTTGCCGACGTCCACGAGTACGCGAGCGATCCCGAAGTGACCCGGCACCTCCGCTGGGGGCCGAGCGCGGCGCCGGAGACCCTCTCCTTCCTCCGGCAGGCCATCGCCGGGGTCCGGACGGCCGGCGCCTCGCAGCTCCATCTCGCGGTTGTCGAGCGGAAGAGCGCCCGGGTGCGCGGCGGCCTCAGCCTGCTGGAGCGAGCGCCCGGCCTCGTGGAGATCGGCTACTGCTTCGCCCGTCCGGTGTGGGGGCTCGGCTACGCGACCGAGGCGGTCCGCAGCGCCGTTCGGTTCGCCGGGGTCCGTTTCCCGGGGGCCGATCTGTTCGGTCTGGTGACACCTGGCAACCCCGCCTCGGAGCGGGTGCTCCTGCGCGCCGGGTTCGCGCCGGCCCTGGACGCTTCCCCCTACGCCGCGTGGATGACCGGGGTGTGTTCCACCGCCCGCGTCTTCCGCCAGCGCTGCCGGCCGGCTTGAAGCGCGGGGCGACTCTCCGCCGGCCCGCCGGGCCCGGGACTCCGCCCCGCCGGAGAACCCCGCGGTACCCCGCCCGAATTCCGGTGCGCCGCCGGCGCGTCCCGGCGGACACGCCCGGCAGCCGGCTCCTCGAGCACGGGGCGCGATCCCTGACCAGCGGCGAACTGCTCGGCCTCGTGCTCGGGCCGGGCGGGGACGGCCTCGCCCGCCGCCTCCTCGACGACCTGGGCGGCGTGGCGCCGCTCAGCCAGGCGCCGCTGGGCCACCTGGCGCACCGGGCCGGGCTTTCCCGGGCGCGGCTCATCCGGCTGGCGGCCGCGCTCGAGCTGGGCCGCCGCGCCGGCTATCCCGGCGATGAGCACGTACCCTGCTTTCGCGGTCCGGGCGAGGTGGCGCGGTACCTCATCGCCCGCTTCGGGAATCGCGAAGTCGAAGAGTTCGGCATCCTGATGCTCGACAGCCGCGGTTGCCTGCGCCGGGCCGAGATCGTCTCGCGCGGCTCGCTGACCGGCGCTCCGGTGCACCCCCGCGACCTGTTCCGGCTCGCGGCGGCCTACCAGGCGGTGTCGCTGATCCTCTTCCACAATCACCCGTCCGGAGATCCCGAGCCCTCGGAGGCGGACCGCCAACTCACCCGGCGCCTGCAGGAGGCCGGAGCGATCATGGGGATCCCGGTGCTCGATCACGTGGTGATCGGAGCCGGAAAGTGGCACAGCTTCAGCGAAGCCGGCGAACTGTGAGCCGCGGTCAGGCTCGTTCTTCGCAGTTGCCGCACACCCCGTAGAGCTGGTGGCGGTGCCACACCAGCCGGTAGCCGTGCTCCGCCGCGATCTCCTCCTGCCGCCGCTCCACGTCGGCGGAGAGGAACTCATCGATCCGCCCGCAGCGGACACAGATGAGGTGGTCGTGGTGACCGCGGGAAAGGGCCGGCTCGAAGCGGGTCAGCCCGTCCTTCAGGTCGATCGAGGAGGCGATGTGGGCTTCGCAGAAGAGCCGGAGCGCGCGATACACGGTGGTGCGTCCGATCGAGGCGTCCGCTTCCCGCACATCGCTGTGCAGGTCGTCGGCCGAGACGTGGCCGCCCAGGCCCAGGAAACGGTCCAGGATGAGTTCCCGCTGGCGGGACTTCTTGAGTCCGCGTTCCCGGGTGAACTCCTCGAGGCGGCGGAACGCCTCTTCGCGCATCGAGGCGGCGCTCGGCGGAGTGGGGACGAACGTGCTCATGAGCGGAGGCGACCGCGGGCGCGACGGTCATTTCGGTCCGGCAGCCGGGCGAACCGCAATGCCAAGACTATCCGCTCCCCGGTCCCGGGGTACCGGGATGTCCACCCGGACGGGCCGCCGCGCTTCTAGAATCCGCCGCGCCCCTTGCGCGTCCTCTACCTCGACCTGTCCGCCGGTGTTTCGGGGGACATGCTGCTCGGCGCGCTCGTGGACGTGGGAGTGCCGCCCGAGGTTCTTTCGGAGACCGTGGCGGCGCTGCGCTCGCCGGTGAAGGTTTCGTTCGAAGAGGACGCGCGCGGCGGACTCCGCGGGATCAAGGCCCACGTCGAGGCGCCGGACGACCGCGGCCACCGCACCCTGCGCGATTTCCTCGCCGTGCTGGACCGGAGCGGGCTCGACGGCGAGGTCCGGGACCGGGCGGCGCTGCTGCTAAGGCGCATCTTCGAAGCGGAGGGGCAGATCCACGGGATGACCGCCGAGTCCGTGCACCTGCACGAACTGGGCTCCCTCGACACGCTGGTGGACATCGTGGGCGCCGTCGCCGGCGTCGCCCACCTCGCTCCGGATCGGGTCGTCGCGTCGGCCGTCAATCTCGGCAGCGGCTCGGTCGAGGCCGAGCACGGCACCCTGGAGATCCCCGCGCCGGCCACCGGCTTGCTGCTCCGCGGCGTTCCCACCTTCTCCGACGGGTCCGGCTTCGAGCGCACCACCCCGACGGGCGCGGTCCTCACCGGGCTCGCCGGCTCCTTCGGCGGCTGGCCCGCGATGACCCCGGAACGCATCGGCTACGGCCTCGGCTCCGCGGATCCCCGGGAGGGACGCCCGAACGCGCTTCGGGCGGTGCTCGGGACCGCTCCCGACCGTCTCGGCAAGCTGGTGAGCGTCATCGAGGCGACGCTCGACGACCTGCAGCCCGAGATCGCGCCGCACCTGCTCGAGCGCCTGCTGGCTGCGGGCGCGCGGGACGCCTTCTTCACTCCTGTGCAAATGAAGAAGGGCCGGCCGGGGCTCGTGCTGACGGCGCTCGTGGATCCTCCCCGCCGGGAGGCAGTCGTGTCGGTGCTGTTCTCGGAGAGCACCACGCTCGGCGTCCGGATCACCGAGGCCGAGCGGGAGACGCTGGAGCGCCGGGTGGTTTCGGTCGAGACCCCCTGGGGACCGGTGGGGCTCAAGCTGGGGATGCGCGGCGGGACAGTCGTGAACCGCGCTCCCGAGTTCGAGGACTGCCGCCGCGTCGCGGAGGAAGCCGGCGTCCCCCTGAAGGAGGTCTACCGGCAGGTGCTCGTGGCGCCGCTTCCCGAGTCCGCCGGGCGCGGTTCCCGATGACCGACTCGCACGCCCACCTGGACATGCCGGCGTTCGGTCCCGATCGGGCGGCCGTGCTGGCGCGGGCCGCGCGCGCGGGGGTTTCCACCGTCGTTTCCATCGGCATGCTCGATGCCGAAGCCTCGTGGGAGAACACCTTCGCGCTGGTGGACGCGCTCCATCCGGACGGGGCGGATCACGGAGATGCGGAAGCGCCGCAACTCTTCACGACGCTCGGCTGTCATCCCCACGACGCGCGGCTCTTCGGAGAGCTCGGCGGGGAGGAGCGGCTCGCCGAACTCGCGCGCCGCCCGCGCCTGCTCGCCATCGGCGAAGTGGGCCTCGACTACCACTACGACCTGAGCCCGCGCGCCGAGCAGCGGGACGTGTTCCGCCGCCAGATCCGGATGGCCCGGGAGCTGGG
>CAYUVU010000361.1:0-2115 GCA_964448205.1 uncultured Acidobacteriota bacterium | reverse complement strand
CCTACATCCCGGTGCGCGTGGAGCAGGCGACCCCGCAGCCCGAGCCCGAGATCCCGCGCGAAGCGCCCATCGCTCCGCGGAAGCCGCGTCCGCTCCGGTTCGAGGACCTCGAGAACCTGGCCGACGAGCCGGACCTGACGGACATCGTGCTCGGTGGGGTGTTCTCGCCGCAGGCGCAGGATTTCCCCGGGCTCTCGCTCGACGACTTCGGCGATTACGGAGGCCGGGACACGGCGCCGAGCGCCGGGACCGGCGGAGGGATCGGCGGCGGTGAGGGCATCGGCACCGGCGAGGGGCAGGGATGGGGGGTCGGCCCCGGGTACGGAGGAGGATCGGGCGGCGGCGCCTACAGTCCGGGCGGCTACGACGTGGAGCCGCGCCTCCTCTACGAACCGCCCGAGCCGCCGTATCCCGAGTCGGCGCGCCGGCGCAAGATCACCGGCGAGGTGATGCTCCAGGTGCTCGTCAAGCTGGACGGGACGACCGAGGTGCTGGGAGTCATCAAGTCCGGATGCCGCGTCTGTGTCGAGACGGCGCGCCAGCACGCGCTCCTCTATCGCTGGAGGCCGGCGCTCAAGGACGGCAAGCCGGTCGAGGCGGTCGGGGTGATCAGCGTGACCTTCGGCCTCTTCCCGACCGGGTGACTCGCGACTGGCATTGACTTCCCCGGGCGGCGAGGCGGCGCCGAATCCGCCCGAGGTCCTTTCGGCCGGCGCCATCGCCGCCCGCGTGAAGTCCCTCGCGGAAGAGATCGCGGCGGCGCACGCCGGCCGGAAGCTGCACCTGCTGGTGGTGCTGCGCGGAGCGTTCGTGTTCGCGGCGGATCTGGTTCGCGAACTCCACGCCCGTGGAACCGAGGTAACGGTGGACTTCTGCCGGGTGGCGTCCTACGGCGACGGCACCGAGCCCGGGACTCCCGCGGTCGAGCTGTACCACCCGGAAACCCTCACCGACCGCGACGTGATGATCGTGGAGGACATCGTCGACACGGGGATCGCGCTGGAAGCGCTGCTGCAGGCGGTGAAGTCGGCGGCGCCCCGCTCGGTCTGTACCGCGGCGCTGCTCTCGAAGCCGTCCCGGCGCCGGGTCACCATCCAGGCCGACTTCACCGGTTTCATCGTGCCCGACAGGTTCCTCGTGGGTTACGGGCTCGACTACGCCGGCCGCTACCGCCACCTTCCCTACGTCGGCGCGCTTTGAGGGAACGCCGGTCTCCAGACCGGGACGCGCGGCGCGGCGTCATTCCGCCCTGGTGGCACGGCTGCACGCCGCTGCAGCGCCCGAACGGGTGGAAGGGGGGATCAGGTTCGCGTCAGTCCCCCCCGAACGCCGGCTCTTCCACCGCCGCGCCGAGCAGCCGCACCAGGTCCGGCACCGCGCGCGCCGCGGCCTCGTTCACGTGCGCCGCATCGAGCGGGCCCTCCCCGATCCCGGCTGCCAGGTTCGAGGCGAACGCCAGTCCGGCCAGCCGGATCCCGAGGTGCCGGGCCGCGATGGCCTCGTGCACCACGGACATGCCCACCACGTCGGCCCCCAGCGTCCGCAGCATGCGGATCTCGGCCGGGGTCTCGAACTGCGGACCCCGCACTCCGGCGTAGACCCCGGACAGCAGCGGCATCCCGAGCCGGCCGGCCGCCCGGGTCAGCGCCGCGCCCAGTTCGTCGTCCCACGCCCGCGTCAGGTCGGGAAACCGCGGTTCCGGTCCGGGTTCCGGGCCCTCGAGCGGACTTGCCCCGGTCAGGTTGAGGTGGTCGTCGATCCGCAGGAAATCCCCGACCCGGAGTTCCGGGTGGATGGCCCCCACCGCCGCGGTGAGCACCAGGCGCCGCACCCCGAGGGTTCCGAGAAGGCGCACCCCGAAGACCGCCTCCTCCGGGGTCCACCCCTCGTAGAGATGATGCCGGCCGAGCAGCATGGCGACCGGTAGCCCGGTCCCCGAACCGGCGGACAGTGCGCCGGCCACGAGGCGGCTGCGGTGTCCCGGCGCCGAACATTCCCGGAGTCCCGGGATCTCCGTGTAGGGCAGGGAGCGGGCGTCCGAGACCGCATCCGCCGCTCCGGCGAGCCCCGAGCCAAGGACGATCCCGATTCCCGGAAAGGGCCGTCCCTCCCCCC
>CAYUVU010000360.1:0-3538 GCA_964448205.1 uncultured Acidobacteriota bacterium | reverse complement strand
GTTCGCCGGTGAGATCTCCGGGGCGCCGCGGAAGCCGAAGTAGGACTTCGTGAAGCTGCCCCGGTGGTCGAAGGGCTGGATGAAGAGCGGCTGGTCGTAGCCGAGGGCGGAGGGTCTGTTCATGGGTGGGTGAAGGGCCTTTCGGGGGGAGAGTGTACGGGGGCGGCGGCGGCTTGGGGACGATGGGAATTGGGCGCTTCTCCGGCCTCCGGCGGGCGATGTCGACCCGGAGACCGGCCGTGTCGCGCCGGGGACGCCGTGAGGGTGGGTGGAGTCACGACGTGCGCAGCGCGGAGCGCTGCGCGTGCCGGTCTGGAGACCGGCGTTCCAGGCCCTCTTCCCTTTAGACTCCCGGGACAGTCCATGGAGCCCGATCACATCGTGGTGCGGGGCGCCCGGCAGCACAATCTCAAGAACATTTCCGTTCGCATTCCGAAGAAGCGCCTCGTCGTCCTGAGCGGGGTCTCGGGGTCGGGAAAGTCGTCGTTGGCGCTCGACACCCTCTACGCCGAAGGTCAGCGCCGCTACGTCGAATCGCTGTCCAGTTACGCCCGCCAGTTCCTGGGGCAGATGGACAAGCCCTTCTACGACACGATCCAGGGGCTCTCGCCGACCATCTCGGTGGACCAGAAGTCGGCGAGCCACAACCCGCGCTCGACGGTCGGCACCATCACGGAGATCTCCGACTACCTGCGGGTGCTCTTCGCCCGGGTCGGCGTCGCCCACTGCCCGCGCTGCGGGCGTGAGGTCAGCCCGCAGACGGCGCAGGAGATCGTGGAGGAACTGGCGCAGTTGCCGGCCGGCGCCCGCTTCCTCCTGCTGGCGCCCGTCCTCGAGAACCGGCGCGGCGAGTTCCGCTCGACCCTCGAGAACATCCTGCGCCGCGGGTTCTCCCGGGCGCGGATCGACGGCGAGGTCCAGCTCATCGAGGAGACCGCGGCCCTCGAGAAGCGGAAGAAACACAACGTCCAGATCGTCGTGGACCGGCTGACGCGCAAGGACCCGGCCGGCGAGGAGTGGCGGGGACGGGTCACCGATTCGGTGGAGACCGCGCTCCGCGAGGGGGACGGCATCGTGATCGCGGCGGTGGAGGGGGAGGACGGCGACCGCATCTTCTCGGAGAAGAACGGCTGCCCGAGCTGCGGGATCGGATTCCCCGAGATCTCGCCGCAGCTCTTTTCCTTCAACAGCCCGCAGGGGATGTGCAAGGAGTGCAACGGGCTGGGCGCCCGGAGCGAAGTGGACGAGGACCTCGTGGTCCCCGATCCCCGCCTGAGCATCAACGACGGGGCGGTGGCGTTCTGGGGCCGGTTCGGGGAGCGGGACGGCTGGGAGGCGACCGTGGTCCGGGGGGTGGCGAAGCGGTTCGGGGTGGATCTCGACCGCCCGTGGGCGCGCCTCGCCGCCGGCAAGCGGAAGATCCTCCTCTGGGGGTCCGGCCGCGAGCGGATTCCCGTGAAGTACCAGCGGAGTTCCCGCGCCGTCCACTGGGAGGGGGTCCTCAACCTGCTGAACCGCCGCATGCGGGAAACCTCCTCCGACCGGGCGCGGCGCTACTACTCGCGATTCTTCTCCAGCCGGGCGTGCCGGGCGTGCGGGGGGACCCGGTTGCGCCCGGAGGCGCTGGCGGTCAACGTGGGCGACCGCACCATCGCGGACGTCTCCTCGATGTCCATCGAGGACGCGCTCGGGTTCATGGGAGACCTCGAACTCGAGGGCACCGCGCTCGTCATCGGGGCGGAACTGCTGAAGGAGATCCGGAACCGGCTCCGCTTCCTCGCCGATGTGGGCCTGGGCTACCTGTCGCTCGACCGGCTGGCGCCGAGCCTGTCCGGCGGCGAATCGCAGCGCATCCGGCTGGCCAGCCAGATCGGGTCCGAACTCACCGGGGTCATCTACATCCTCGACGAGCCCTCGATAGGGCTCCACCCGCGCGACAACGGAAAGCTGCTGGAGGCGCTGCACCGGCTCCGGGACATCGGCAACACCGTCGTGGTGGTCGAGCACGACCGGGAGACCATCGAGTCCGCGGACCACGTCCTGGACTTCGGCCCCGGAGCCGGGGTCTACGGCGGGGAGGTCGTCGCCGAAGGGACGCCCGCGGAGATCCGGGACGAGCCGAAGTCGCTCACGGGACGCTATCTGCGCGGCGACCTCGACATCGCGGTGCCCCCGCGCCGGCGGCCCTCCCGGCACTCGGTCCGGATCGTGGGAGCCCGCGCGAACAACCTCAAGGAAGTGGACGTGGCGATTCCGCTCGGCGCGCTCACCTGCGTGACCGGAGTCTCCGGCGCCGGGAAGAGCACGCTCGTCTACGAGGTGCTCTACCGGGCGCTCGCCCGCGCGCTCCATCGCTCGGAACGGCCGGTGGGGAAGCACTCCCACATCGAGGGGATCGAGCGGATCGGCCGGGTGGTGGACATCGACCAGTCCCCCATCGGCCGTACCCCCCGTTCCAATCCGGCGACCTACACCAAGGTGTTCGACGGCATCCGCTCGCTCTTCGCGGCGCTGCCCACGGCGCGCGCCCAGGGCTACAAGCCCGGGCGCTTCTCCTTCAACGTGCCCGGCGGGCGGTGCGAGCACTGCCAGGGCGACGGGGTGATCCGCGTCGAGATGCACTTCCTGGCGGACGTCTTCGTCACCTGCCAGGTGTGCGGCGGCCGGCGGTTCAACGACCAGACGCTGACGGTGCGCTACCAGGGCCGTTCCATCGCCGACGTGCTCGACCTCACGGTGAGCGAGGCCATCCCCGTGTTCCGGTCCCAGCCCGGCATCCTCCACATTCTCGAGACGCTCCAGGACGTGGGGCTCGGCTACATCCGGCTGGGGCAGCCCTCCCCGACCCTGTCGGGGGGCGAGGCGCAGCGGGTCAAGCTCTCGCGGGAGCTGGCGAAGCGGTCCACCGGGGACACGCTCTACATCCTGGACGAGCCCACCACCGGCCTGCACTTCGACGACATCGCCCGCCTCCTGCGGGTGCTCGACCGCCTGGTGGACGCCGGGAACACCGTGGTCGTGATCGAACACAACCTGGATGTGATCAAGACCGCCGACTACCTGGTGGACCTCGGGCCGGACGGCGGCGGGCGCGGCGGGGAGCTCGTCGTCTGCGGCACTCCCGAGGCGGTGTCCCGGCACGCCGGATCCTGGACCGGGCGCTATCTGCGCGACATCCTGGAACCGGAGCCGGCGGCCCGGCGCGCTTCCTAGGAGCCGGCATGTACCGCGGTTACCGGACCGGGATCGGTTTCGGGAGCGGGACCATGCCCAACGGCGTCAAGCAGCTCATCCTGATCACCGGCGGGGTGTACCTGGTCCAGCTCCTGGTTCCGGCGGTCACCGTGCTCTTCGGGCTCTATCCGCCCGCGGTGCTCTCGCTCCAGGTGTGGCGCCTCTTCACCTACATGTTCCTCCACGGAGGGCTGCTGCACCTGCTGCTGAACATGTTCGTGCTCTACATGTTCGGGTCGCAGCTCGAGCAGGTCTGGGGACGGCGCCGCTTCGTCCGTTACTACCTGCTCTGCGGCGTCGGGGC
>CAYUVU010000359.1:0-10662 GCA_964448205.1 uncultured Acidobacteriota bacterium | reverse complement strand
AGCCCCAGCGCCGCCTCCAGACGGGTGACCGCCGCCGCCCGGTCGGCCCCGTCCCGAAGGTACAGGGCGGCGCCCGTTCACGGCGCCGCCCTGTACCTTCGGGACGGGGCCGACCGGGCGGCGGCGGTCACCCGTCTGGAGGCGGCGCTGGGGCTTGGCGCGAATGTCGTGGACAACGCCGCCCTCCGGTCGCGGGCGCTTCGGGTGTTCGACCAGACGATGGCGGTGACCGGGCTCCTGCGCGTCTTCGCCCTGGTGATCGCGGCGCTCGGGGTCGGACTCTTCCTCTGGACCCTGGTGCGCGAGCGGGTCCCGGAGGTGGCGCTCGACCGGGCCCTGGGGGCGAACCGCGGACAGGTCGCCGCCGGCTTTCTCGGCCGGACCCTGGTGATCATCGGGATCGCGCTCCTGATCGGCGGCGGCGCGGGCGCGGTGCTCACCCTGCTCCTGGTCCACGTGGTCAACCCGGCGTGGTTCGGCTGGACCCTGACGCTCCATTGGCCGGTGGGTGTCCTGGCGGCGCAGGCGGCCGCGGTCGTGCTGGCGGGACTCCTTGCCGCCGTCCTTCCCGCGCGGCTGGCCTCCCGCGTGGATGCGACCGCCCTCCGCCAGGAGATCTGATGATCCGTTCCCGTTCGCTCGCGCTGTGCGTGGCGCTGCTGGCGCCGGCGCCGCTCGCGGCGCAGGCGTGGCAGCAGGCGGCGCCGGGCTACCCGTGGGAGTTCCCGAACGATCACTGGGCGCACGTCGGGTACCGGACCGAATGGTGGTATTTCGTCGGTTTCGCCGACGCGGCCGACGGCTCCCGCCGTTTCGCCTGGCAGTTCACCCTGTTTCGCACGGGGTTGACGCTCTCGGCGCCTTCGGCCGCGCCTTCCCCCTGGAAAACGGGGCACGTGGCGATGGGGCACGCGACGGTCGCCGACCTCGAGACCGGGGAGCGGGTCTTCACGCAGGCGGTCCATCGGGAAGCTCCCGGCCTGGTCCGTTTCGGGGTTCACCCGGACCCGGAGATCGCCTGGATGCGGGGGCCGCCCGGGACGACGGTCCCATGGTTTCTGACGTATCGCGACGGCGGGTTCCACTTCGGTGCGGCCGACAGCGAACGGGGACTCCGGATGGAACTCAGCGCCGTTCCGGCGCGCCCTCCCTGGTTCCACGGGGAGGCCGGACACTCGCCGAAATCGGAGGGCGGGGCGGCCAGCTACTACTACAGCCACCCGCGTCTCGAGGTGACCGGATCGCTCGGTCTCGGCGAGATGAGCGCGGACATCGCCGGGAGCGGGTGGATGGACCGGGAATTCGGTTCGAGCTGGCTCGCGGCCGACCAGACCGGTTGGGACTGGTTCGGCCTGAACCTCGACGACGGCCGCGACGTGATGCTCTACCTGCTGCGGCGCCGCGACGGGAGCCTCTCGTATGCGGACGGCGCCGTGCGTGGTCCGGACTCCGCCGCGGGCCGTCGGGTGAGCGGGGTGGACGTCGAAGTCCTCGAAACCTGGATGCCTCCCGATCTCGAATCGGACCCGGGGGACGCCCGTCCCTATCCGGCCGCCTGGCGGCTCGGGATTCCCGACGAAGGCCTCGATCTCACGGTCCGGCCGCTGCTGCCGGACCAGGAGAACCTCCGGCCGCCCGCCAGTTCGGGGCCGGACATTCCCTACTGGGAGGGGGCGGTGGAGGTCAGCGCCGCCGGCCCCCGGGGAGGCGGAGTCCCTCTCGGACGCGGTTTCGTGGAACTCACGGGATACCGGTCGGAGGTGGCCGTCGGCGGGCTGGCCCCGGATACAATCGGAAGCTCATTCGCTGCGCCAGAAGGGAGGCAAGAAGCCATGATGGACGGCCTGATGGACGGAATCACCTTCATATTCCGCTGGCTCCACATCTTCGTGGGGATCATCTGGATCGGCCACCTCTACTTCTTCAACTTCGTGAACGGTCAGATGACCGCCAAGCTCGACGGAGCCACGAAGGCGAAGGTGGTGCCCGAACTGATGCCGCGCGCCCTCTACTGGTTCCGGTGGGGCGCCGCCTGGACGTGGATCACGGGTGTCGTGCTGCTGCTGCTCGTCTTCTGGCACGGCGGCCTGATGTTCGATCCGGGCGACGGCTGGGGTGGCGGCGCCATCGCGATGGCGCTGATCACCTTCCTCGCGGTCTTCGTCTACGACGCCCTCTGGAACAGCGGCCTCAAGTCCAATGTCCGGGCGGCGACCATCGTCTCCTTCCTGCTGCTCGCGGTCGCCGTGTTCCTGTTCGTCAACGTCGGCGCGTTCACGCCGCGGGCGGTGCTGATCCACACCGGCGCCATGTTCGGGACCATGATGGCGTTCAACGTCTGGTTCCGCATCTGGCCGGCCCAGCAGCGGATCATCGCGGCGGTGAAGGCAGGCGAAGCCCCGGCAGCCGCCGACCCGGCGCTTGCCGGCCTGCGCTCGAAGCACAACACCTACATGTCGCTGCCGCTCCTCTGGGCGATGGCGAACGAGCACGCGACGCCGTTCTTCGGCGGCAACTTCGGGATACCCGGCGACTACTACTGGGTGGCCTGGCTGGTGATCGTGGTGGTTGCCTGGCACGTGATCTTCCAGTGCTACCGGATCGCCGGCCGCGTCTCCGGGATGTAGGGGAGAAACGGCCCGGACCAGCTGCCGCCAGACCATCTCGAAGCGGTAGGGGACCGTTCAGGCCGTTGCTCGTCGGCGCCGACGGTCTTCCCTCCGCTCATCGGGGGCCGGCCCGGCGGGCGTGGGGGGCACTCCTCGCGGCGGGGGCGTTGCTCTCGGCCTGTGATTCTTCGCCTGACGAGGCTGTCTTTCCGAGCCGTGCGATCGAGATCGTCTCCTGGGCCACTCCGGGAGGGCCGAGCGACCTGCTCGCGCGGGCGCTTGCCGATGCCGCCCCGGACCACTTCGAGGGTCAGCGGGTCACGGTCATGACCCGGCAGGGGGGCGCGGGGGCCGCCGGGATGCAGTACCTGAAGGGCCGCGCCGGCGATCCGCACGTGCTCGGGGTGTTCACCGCGAGCGGCACCGTGAACATGGCCACCGGACGGATTCCGTTCGCTCCCGGCGATTTCACGCCCATCCTCAGGATCCAGGTCGATCCCTTCCTCGTGGCCGTGCGGGAGGACAGCCCGTTCCGGACGCTCGGGGATCTCATCGAAGCCGCGCGGGAGCGGCCCGGCGAAGTGTCGATGTCGGGGTTCGGGGCGGCGTCGGCCCATTTCCTCGGATTCCAGCGGCTCCGGGCCGCCGCGGGGGATCCCGACATCCGCTGGATCGCCTACGAAGGATCCGGCGACGCGGTGGTCGCGGCGCTCGGCGGCCATACCGACGCGGCGCACACCAACTACAACATCGTGCGTGAACACCTGCGGGCCGGCACGATGCGGGTGCTGGCGGTGGCGCTGCCGCTCACCGCGCTCCGGGACACGCCCACCTACCTCGACGAGGGCTACGACCTGACGCCGGTGCACTGGCGGGGCGTCGTGGGACCTCCCGGGCTCTCCCCGGAGGTCCGCGCCGATCTTCGGGAGCGGCTGCTCGCAACCATCCGGACGGCGGTTTTCCAGGAATACATGGCCCGGGCGGCGATGGAATACGCGGTCATGGATGACTCGGACGCCTTCGGGGCCTGGATCGCCGGGGAAGTCGAAACCAGCCGCGCGCTGCTGGGCCGGCTGGGCCTTCTCATGAATGAGTGACCACCGCCGCCGCCCGGCTGCACTCGTGGAGGCCGGGCTGGTCGCCCTCCTGGGGGCAGGGTTGCTGCTCGATGCCCGCGGCTATCCGGCGCCGCTCATCGGGGGGGTGCCGGGGCCGGCCTTCTTCCCCGTGCTCGTGGCGGTTTTCCTGATCGTCTGCGCCGCGGTCCTCGCGTTGCGGACCTCGCAAGGCACACCGGCCGCGTCCGAGGCGGGGGGTGGAGTGCTCCGGCTTCTCGGAGCGGTGCTCTGGATCGCGGGTTTCCTCGTCGTGCTGCCGCTGGTCGGCCACCTGGCCGCGCTTCCTCCGTTGGTCCTGGGTCTCATGTGGCTCTCCGGGGAACGTTCCCCGTGGATCCTGGCCGCGGTCTCGCTCGCGTTCGGCGGTTTCGTCCACCTGCTGTTCGTGGTCACGCTCGGGGTGCCCCTGCCGTGACCGGGTTCGCCGAGGGGCTCGCCACCGCGCTGCAGCCGATGAACCTCGCGGCGCTGCTCGGCGGCAGCGTGCTCGGCGTGTTTGCGGGGGCGGTGCCGGGCCTCAGTTCGACGGTCGGCCTCGCGCTGGTGCTTCCCGTCACCTTCGCCCTCGAGCCCACCCCGGCGCTCCTGATGATGATCTCCATCTACATGGCCGCGGAGTACGGCGGTTCCATCACCGCCATTGCGATCGGCGTTCCCGGAAGTTCTCCCGCGCTCGCGACGACCTTCGACGGCTACGCGATGACCCGCCGGGGGGAGGCGGGCAGGGCGTTCGGGATTTCCCTCTTCGCTTCCATGAGCGGCGGGATCCTGGGCACGCTGCTGCTCGTGGCCGCGCTGGGGCCCCTGTCGCGGGCGGCCATCGCGTTCGGGCCGCCCGAGTACTTCGGCCTCGGGGTGTTCGGGCTGGCGATCGTGGCCAACCTGGTCGGCAGCGATCCCCTCAAGGGCATCATCAGCGCGCTGCTGGGCCTGCTCGCCTTCATCGTGGGTCTCGACGTCCTCACCGGGGCCCCCCGGCTGACGCTGGGAACCACGGTCCTGATGGACGGACTCGGCCTTGTGCCGATGCTGATCGGATTCTTCGCGATCGCCGAAGCCCTGAACGGCGTGGCCGGCCGCCGTGAGAACGTGGAAGGAGCGGCGGGCATTCGGGGGGCGCTCCCGGCGTTCCGGGACCTCTTCCGCCTCTGGCGCCCCATCCTCCGCGGCTCCGCCATCGGTGGGGTCATCGGCGCCATTCCCGGCGCCGGCGCGACGATCGCCTCCATCGTGGCCTGGAACGAGGAACGCCGGGTGTCCCGCACTCCGGAACGCTTCGGTACCGGCGAGCCGGCGGGAATCGCCGCGCCCGAGGCCGCCAACAACGCCTGCGTGGGCGCCGCCATGATCCCGCTGCTGGCCCTCGGGGTTCCCGGCTCGGCGAGCGCGGCGGTCCTGCTCGGGGGCCTCACCGTGCAGGGCGTCGCGCCGGGGCCGCTGCTGATGACCGAGCAGGCTTCGCTGGTGTACGCGCTCTACGCGGGGTTCATCGTGGCGGTCGTGTTCATGCTGGGGGTCGGGAGGCTCGGGATCCCGCTCTGGGTGCGGGTGGTGAGCCTCCCTCCCCGGATCCTGATGCCGCTCGTGGTCGGCATTTCCCTGATCGGCGCCTTCGTGCTCCGGGGCAACCTGGCCGACGCCTGGTTCGCGCTCTTCTTCGGCGTGGCCGGCTTCCTCATGCTGCGGCGCGGATACCCCCTGGCGCCTGCGGTCCTCGGACTGATCCTCGGGCCGATGGTGGAGACGAACTACCGGCGGGCGCTGGCGCTGTCCTCCGGTTCGCACACGGTCTTTCTCGAGAGCCCCATCGCCCTGGTGCTGCTGCTGCTGGCGGTCGCGAGCTTCGCGGCGCCGGCGCTCCGGAGCCGGCTGCGGTCGGGGCGCGCGGCGGGCTGAGCGTCCGTTCCGTCAGCGGCGGTTGGGCCGTCGCGTACCCTCTGCCGCTTCACCCGCGTCTGCGGGTGTCCCGTCAAGACCGTCCCTACCTCGCCAGGAAAGACCCCGTGAGCGCAACCACCGCCGTTATCGACTTCATTCTCGACACCACGATCGAGGATCTGCCCGGCGAGCTTCTCGCCGAAGGCCGGCGCTGCGTCACCGACGGCGTGGGCGTCATGCTCGCCGGCTCCACCGACGACTGCTCCCGGATCGTGCAGGAGCAGATTGCCTCCCAGGGCGGGAGTCCCGAAGCGGCGATCCTCGGTCCCGCGGGGCTCCGGGCGCCCGCCTCGCTCGCGGCGCGCGCCAACGGCACGGCGGGTCACGCGCCGGACTTCGACGACACCCAGCTCTCGAACGCGCCGGACCGGATCTTCGGGTTGCTCACCCATCCCACGGTGGCGCCGCTGGCCGCGGGCCTCGCGGTGGCCGAGCGGGAGGGCGCCACGGGCGCCGAGCTCCTCGAGGCGTTCCTGATCGGCTTCGAGGTGGAGTGCAAGGTTTCCGAGGCCATCCATCCGCGTCACTACATGGAGGGATTCCATTCGACGGCGACCGTGGGCGCGCTGGGGGCGGCAGCCACCGCGGCGAAGCTGGCCGGGCTGAACCGGGGCGAGCTGGCGATGGCGCTCGGGATCACCGCGAGCCTCGCGTCCGGAATCCGGCTTGGCTTCGGCACCATGACGAAGCCGCTCCACGCCGGCCGGGCGGCGGAGAACGGGATCCTCGCGGTGGATCTCGCGGCGCGCGGCTACACCTCCGGCCACGACGCGCTCGAGGCGCCGTGGGGCTTCTTCCGGGTGTTCGGGGGCGGTTTCGACCCGGAACGGCTGAACCTCGGGAACCCCTACACGCTCCTTGATCCCGGCGTCTCGGTGAAGATGTTCCCCTGCGGCAGCCTCAGCCACCCGAGCCTCGCCGCGCTCCTGGAGCTCGTCCAAACCCGCGATCTGGCTCCGGAGGACATCGAGCGGATCACGTTCCGGGCCGGCCGGAACATCCTCAATCCGCTCCGCTACCTCGATCCCCAAAACGCCCTGGAAGGGAAGTTCTCGGTCCCGTTCCTGCTCGCGAGTGCGGTCCTCCGCCGCCGGGTCGGGCTCGCCGAGTTCTCGGACGACTTCGTCCGGTCCCCCGAGGTCGTGGAGATGATGCGGCGGGTCTCGGTGGAGTTCGATCCCGGGATCGACGCCCGGGGCTACGACCGGATGCGGAGCGCGATGGACGTGACGCTCCGGAACGGTTCGGTGCTCACCGTCGAGGCCGACGTCTATCCGGGTGGTCCGGAGCGGCCACTCACCCGGGAAGAGCTGCGGCAGAAATTCCGCGAATGCGCCGCCGGGGCGCTCCCCCCGGACCGGATCGAGGAGGCGCTCCTGCAGGTCGAACGGGTGGACGAGGCGTCCCGGGTCACCGGTCTGGCGAGCGCCCTCGCGGGAGTTCCCGCCGGAGCGCCGGCATGAACCTCCGCAGCCTGGCGTTCCTCGGCGCGGCCGCGCTCGCCGCCTGCGGGACCGGGGACACTCCGGACCCGGGCCGGAGCGCCGCGCCGCCCTACGAGGCGGTCCAGGTCGAAGAGAACTTCATGGTCCCCATGCGGGACGGAATGCGCCTCGCGACCGACGTGTACCGGCCCGCCGCCGGCGGCGAACCGGTGCACGAGCGCTTTCCGGTGCTCCTCCACCGCACCCCCTACAACAAGGCGTCCGAACGTCTCGCCGGGCAGGCGCGCTGGTTCGCCTCCCACGGTTACGTGGTTGTCGTCCAGGACATGCGCGGCCTCTACTTCTCCGAGGGCCTCTTCCAGAAGTACCACGAGTTCGATGCGCCCGATGGCTTCGACACCATCGAGTGGATCACCGGTCTCGACTACGCGCTGCCGTCGGTGGGGATGTGGGGCACGTCGTACGGCGCCCACACTCAGGCCGATGCGGCGAAGCTGAACCCGCCCGGCCTCGAGACCCTGGTGCTGACCATGGGCGGCCTGTCGGACGCCTGGACCCACAAGGTGCGCAATCACGGCGCCTTCGAGCTGGGCCAGCAGCTTGGCTGGGCGCACAGCCAGCTCGCCGCGGTGACCGACGAGCCGAGCGTCCGGGCCCGGCTGGAAGCGGAGGGCCCCGCCGACTGGTTTCCGGACACGCCGTTCCGGAAGGGCGAGAACCCGCTCTCCGCCGCGCCGAACTTCGAGGACTACTACCTCGAGATGCAGAACCACGGGGACTACGACGACTACTTCCGGGGCATCGGCCGCAACTGGGCCGAGTACTACGAGGCGAGCTCGGACATTCCGATGCTCCACGTCGGCGGCTGGTACGACTCCTACGCTCCCGGCACCATCCAGAGCTTCCTCGAACTCTCCCGGGTGAAGGCGGCGCCCATGACGCTCGTCATGGGACCGTGGACCCACGGAGGCAACAGCCGTTCCCACGCCGGCGACATCGAGTTCGGCGAGTCGGCCGCGATCGAGGACTTCGCCCGCGAGTTCCACCTGCGCTGGTTCGACGCCCGCCTGAAGGGGCAGGGGACCTTCGCGCCGTTCGCGGACGGCCGGCTGGAGACGCCGGGAGCGGTGACCCTGTTCGTGATGGGCGGCGGCGACGGCCACCGGGACGAGCGCGGCCGACTCTTCCACGGCGGCGCCTGGCGGACGGCGGCCACCTGGCCGCTGGAAGGGACCGAAGTGACGCCGTTCCACCTGCGCGCCGGGGGCGGCCTGACCCCTGAGTCACCGGACGCGGACGAAGGGTCCTCGGCGTACACCTACGACCCCGAACACCCGGTCCCCACGATCGGCGGCGCCTTCTCGGGCGCGCTGAAGCGGGGCGGCTACGACCAGCGCGAGCGGACCTTTCGGTCGCTCTCCGGCGGTTCGGAGAACGGCTTCTTCGGTTCCGAAGTGGACGGCCGGCGGACCGCGGACCGCGGCGACGTGCTGGTGTTCGAGACCGAACCGCTCGCGGAAGACGTTGAGGTCATCGGGCCCGTTTCGGCGCGGCTGTGGGTTTCGTCGACCGCTCCCGACACCGATTTCACCGCCAAGCTGGTGGATGTCTATCCCCCGAGCGAGGACTTCCCCGAGGGGTTCGATCTCAACGTCACCGACGGCATCCTGCGGGCCCGCTACCGGGACTCCCGGGAGTCCGAGTCGCTGATGAACCCCGGGAACGTCTACGAACTGGAGATCACCCTCTTCCCGACCGCGAACCGGTTCGGGGCCGGCCACCGCATCCGCCTCGAGATCTCCAGCTCGAACTTCCCGCGCTTCGATCCGAACCCGAACACCGGCGAGCCGCTCGGCCGTCACACCCGCATGGTCCCGGCCGAGAACGTGATCCACCATTCGGCCGAACGTCCCTCCGCGCTCCTTCTTCCGCTCCAGCCGGCGGAGTAGCGGGAAGGCCGGAGGCGAAGGGTGAACCCGCGGTCGCTCACCCTCGCCCTCATCACCGACGTCTTTCCCGAGCCGGAGGAACACGAGCGCCTGCTGGCGCGGCTTCGCGAAGCGCGGGCCCGGGGAGCGCAGCTCGCGGTGCTCCCGGAACTGCCGCTGAACCGGTGGGCGCCGGCGACCCGCACGCCGTCGGACGCCGATGCCGAGCCTCCCGGCGGACCCCGCGCGGGCGCGCTCGCGGCGGCGGCCCGGGCAGCGGGGCTCGCGATGCTCGGAGGCGCGATCGTGCGCGATCCGGCGAGCGGCCGCCGGCACAACACCGCACTGCTCTTCGATTCCGCCGGCGAGGAACGGCTGCGCTACCGGAAGATCCACCTTCCCGACGAGGAGGGGTACTGGGAGGCGCACCACTACGAGCCGGGCGACCGCCTGCACCCGCCGGTGGACGTCGGCGGATTCGGGATCGGCGTGCAGGTGTGCTCGGACGCCAACCGGCCCCAGGGCTGTAATGCGCTCGCGGCGATGGGGGCCGAGGTGATCCTCGTGCCGCGCGCGACTCCCGCTCAGAGCTATCCGCGCTGGCGGCTCGTGCTGGGCGCGGACGCCGTGACCAGTTGCACCTGGGTGGTGTCGGTGAACCGCCCCGCCGACCGGTCGGGCGGGATCATCGGCGGACCGTCGATGGTCTCCGGCCCGGCCGGCGAGGTGCTGCTCGAGACCACGGACCCCGTAGCCGTCGTGACCCTGGATAGAGCCGCTCTGGAGCGGGCCCGGCGGCAGTATCCCGGCTATCTCGACGTGCGCGCGGACATCTATGAGCGGGCCTGGCGCGAGGTAGCCGGCGGGTAGGGGCCGGGCGCCGGATCAGTCGCCCCGCGGGCGGGAGGCGAGCGAGCCGGCGACGGCGATCCCGGCATTCAGGATCGCGCCCAGCAGTCCGGCGTGGACGCCGGCGATCTTCCCGTATCCGGCGAGGGTGAGTCCGGCCGCCAGCAGGGTGCCGCCGATCACCCCCGCGAGCGCCGCCTTCGCCGAGAGCCGCGGCCAGGTGAGTCCGAGCACGAAGACCGGCGCGGCCTGCACCAGGAGCTCCATCTTGAGTTCGAGGAGCCCCCAGAGGCTGATGCGGGGGGTGAGGGCGATCGCGACCAGCACCCCCATGATGGCGAGCGAGAAGCCCTTCCCGATCCGGGTGATGCGGGCCTCCTCCACCGCCGCGCCGCGGCGCGTGAGCACCGGCGCCACGAAGTCCTTGGCCAGCATCGAGGAAAGGGTCAGCAGCACCGAATCGGCGGTGGACATGATGGCGGCGACCACTCCCACCACCGTCAGGATGCACATCCAGAACATCCACTCGGACTCGGACGCCCAGCCCCGCAGCAACGCCGGCAACACCTGGTCGGCGGCGACCCCGCTCAGCCCGCTCAGCCGCGGGAGCGCCAGGATGCCCACCAGGAAGACCGGCAGGGTGGTGAGGAAGGGGAGGAAAGCGAGCACCGAGAGCGCCTTCCGGAGCGACGCGCCGCTCCGGGCGGCGAAGATGCGCTGGATGGCCTGGGGATAGACGGCGCCCGAGAACCCGATCAGCAGCAGGGTGCTGGCC
>CAYUVU010000358.1:0-15805 GCA_964448205.1 uncultured Acidobacteriota bacterium | reverse complement strand
ACCCGGAGAGCGGGCAACGGTGGCGGCTGAAGGGAGCGCTGTACCAGCATGACTTCGAACCCGACCGACTGGACCGCCCGGCTGAGGAGCCGGCTGGAGGCCGACCGCCGGCAGATCGAGGAGACGGCGGCGAGCGAGCTGAGGAAGCTTGGCGAGAACTTGCGCGCCGTCGCGAACGGCGCGCTGCTTACCATCGAGCTCGATACGGAGGCGGCGACCGCACGGACGCGCGCGCTGCTTCTCAAGACCTGGCTCCGGCCCCTGGTGGTCGGCCTGAGCCTGTTCCTCGGGATCAGCCTCGGGAGCTGGGCGCTGACGCGGTGGCTGTCGGCGGGGATCCAGAGCCGGATCGACACCCGGGCGATGCTGGACGTGCAGATCGAGGAGGCCCGCGCCACCCTGGCCGGGATCGAGGACGCGACCTGGGGCGTGACGCTGCTGGAGATCGGCGGGGATCGGTTCGTGGTCCTGCCGTACGGGACGCTGGAGCGTCCGCCCTGGACCGTGGGCGGGCGGCCTGCATTGAAGCTGTCGAGCGACTGAGGGAGCTGTATGAGCGAGCTACAGGGGCACTCCATGGCCGCCTTGGAGCGGTTGTGCGCGCATTACGAGCGGGAGCAGAGGCGGCAAGGCGAACAGATCGCAGCCTTGACGCAGCGAATCGAGCAGCAAGACGCCGAGAGCGAAACCTTGCGGCGGCGAATCGAGCAGCAGAACGGGGAGAGCGCCACCTTGCGGCGACAGTTCGAGCGGCTCGACGGTCTTGTGACCGGCTTGGCCCAGGACTACGAGACGCTCGCCGAGACGTTGCGAGAGCACTGGACGTGATGGGCCAGCGCGCCCGGACGCGGGATCAGGATCAGATTCCGAGCCGCTGAGGGTTCTCCGGCGCGCGAGGTTCCAATGGGGAGCGGAGGCAAACCGAGGACTGTCAGGATTTACGTGTGTGAAGGGCCATAGCATGGAGTCCAGGAGGGCCCGGCATGGCAAGAGAGAGACGGGAAGGACGGCGGATCAGCGACGCGCGGAAGCGAGCGACGACCGCTTGCATCGCTAGCAGACCCTCTACCCGGGCCTCCTTCCGCTCAGCCACGATTCGGGAACCCGCCGAAGGGTTACCATTGGGCGTCCGACGCCGCCTCGACTCTCGGCAGCGGACCCGAGACAGGTTCCGTCTTACTCGCCCTGTACTGTGATCTCTATAAGCGACGATGCGATCACCGACGGCTGACCGGTCGCTCGATCGCGCCAAGGGGGCTCCGATGCGGCAGTTCTACGAGTTCTTCTCCGGCGGGGGGATGGCGCGGCGCGGCCTCGGACCAGGGTGGACCTGTCTTTTCGCCAACGACTTCGATGAGAAGAAGTGTGGCACCTACGCGCGCAACTGGGGAATGTCCGATCTGCGTTGCGGGGACGTAGCGCAACTCACAACGGACGATCTCCCCGGTGTCGCCGACCTAGCTTGGGCCTCGTTCCCGTGCCAGGACCTTTCTCTGGCTGGCTCGGGAGCAGGACTAGACGGTGCGCGTTCTGGGACGTTCTGGCCGTTCTGGCGGTTGATCGAGGGACTCCGGGTCGAACGACGTGCGCCACGAGCAGTAGTTCTTGAGAACGTTCCCGGCGCGCTGACCTCCCACTCCGGTCGAGACTTCGCCACCATCGGTGGGGCGCTGGCGTCCGCCGGGTATCGCTTCGGCGCGCTGGTAGTGGACGCGGCTCACTTCGTTCCCCAGTCCCGTCCCCGGCTCTTCGTGATTGCTCTAGATCGTGACCTGGCGATCGCGAAGACCACTCGGCAGTCCGGTCCGGACCCGGTATGGACCCCGAGAGCCTTGGAGCGCGCGGCAAACCGGCTCGATCCCGCCACCCGACCTGCCTGGATTTGGTGGCGGCTCCCCGCTCCGGCTCCCCGTCGAACAACACTCGCGGAACTCCTGGAGGATGACCCCAAGGGAGTCACGTGGCATTCTGAGTCGGAAACGCGCCGCCTGCTCGACATGATGACACCGGTCAACCGGGCCAAGGTTGAGGCGGCGGGGCGATCAGGCCGCCGCGAGGTCGGGGCGATTTACCGACGAACCCGCCGCGACGAATCCGGCGCACGTCGACAGCGCGCCGAAATCCGATTCGACGGGCTATCCGGATGCCTACGGACCGGTAGCGGCGGGTCGAGCCGGCAATTCATCATGACGGTGGAAGGTGACACCGTTCGGTCCCGACTTCTCTCGACGAGGGAAGCGGCTCGCCTAATGGGCCTTCCAGACGACTACCTCCTACCGGAGAACTATCGCGAGGGGTACCATTTGGCGGGAGACGGGGTGGTCGTGCCAGTCGTCCGGCACATCGCGCAGCACATTCTCGAGCCCGCCTTGGCAGTATCGGATCGAACCACTCGCGAGGCTGCCTGAGTGTCGACCCGGTGAGTTCACCGCTGGTCGCGCGCCTAGAGCGATTTGCGGCAAACCTGCATCTGGGCAAAGGCGCTCTCAGCGTTCTCTTGTTTGTGACAGATCACGCTCGCGACCAGGGACTCCCCCTCAACGCTTCCAGCCTGAGAGCAGAGAGCAAGGGTCAGGTCAAGGGACTCGGCAGGGCAGCCGTTCAAAGGATCCTTGCCCGTCACGACATCGTTCAGGTCCTTGCCAAAGAGGGTGGTCGCACCAGCCGACGAAGTCTCGGCACGATGGAGACGTACGTCAGGTTTCTCAATGGCCTAGACCGAAACAATCTGGCTGATCTCGACGCCATCGAGGCGTTCTGGATCACCAGGGTCCGGAAGTTCCTCGCAGCGAAGCCGTTTCGATTGAAGCCGGACCCCAACCGCAGTTTGCGAAGCGTCATTCGCGATCTGCTCGCTCAGGCCACGGCCCGACAGCGAAGCGCCCCTGGAAGAACGGACGCCGGAGCCGTGTTGCAACACCTTGTTGGGGCAAAACTGGCATGCGCGATGGCACCCGACAGCATCGAACACAACAGCCACTCAACAGCCGACGCTCCGACCGAGCGGCGGGGAGACTTCGAAATGGGCGACACTGTCGTTCACGTTACGACGGCCCCCGGTGTGCCCGTCATCACCGAGTGTCAGAGGAACCTTGACGACGGATTTCATCCGGTCCTGATCACCTTGCCGAAACAGATCGCGGCGGCCGTGGCTGTGGCCGAACAGGCGGGCAATGTCGACCGGATCGACATTCTCGACATCGAGCAGTTCGTGGTCCTGAACCTCTACGAATGGCGGCGCTTCCGGACTGGAGACCGGCGCCAGACTCTCCGTGACCTCATTTCCAAGTACAACGAGATCGTCGAAGAGGTTGAGACGGACCCGGGCCTTAAGGTCGAACTAGCCTAGATGCCGGACCCCACTGAGGTCCGGAGCCGCACGATGCGCGCGGTAAGGGGCCGGGACACGCGCCCAGAGATGGTCGTGCGGCGGCTCACCCACTCCCTCGGCTATCGCTATCGGCTCCACCGGCGCGACCTCCCCGGTGTCCCGGACCTGGTGTTTCCGGGTCGCCGTGCCCTGATCTTTGTGCACGGCTGTTTCTGGCACAAGCACGATTGTCCACGCGGGGCGCGGACCCCAAGAACGCGGCGTCACTACTGGGTGCCGAAGTTACTTAAGAATCAGGAACGCGACGCCCGGAACCTGCAGCGCCTCCGAGAGATGGGCTGGCGTGTTCTTGTGATCTGGGAGTGCGAAACGGTAGATCAGTCCGACCTCGCCGACAGGCTTCGCAGTTTCCTATGACTTCCGTGCATTTGTGGGGCTTATCGGGCCTGTGTAATGGACCAGCCAAACCGTCTAGGGAACCGAAGTCAGACCGCGCGTCTGGCGAGAGATACGCTTACCTCGCTCCGCTGGATGTCGAGCGCGAAATGGCCCTTGTAGGTGGTGCCCAAGCGTTCTTCTCTCGGGCAAACTATCTGGTCGGCCTGACATAGCGCGCGGGGAACGCGCGAGTGATTACATCTGTTCAACGTAGTCTGGCGTAGTACATTCCCTTGAAATGAGAACGTACCGAGGTTTCATCAAGCCCCACGAACCGCCAGTATCTTGGGCTCGTCGTTGGTGGCTCTGGGTTTGGTCGAAGGCATGGCCCGCGGGCCGTTCCCTTCTGTCGGTACGCTCCATCGTAGTGGCTCTTGCTGTAGGTACTGCGGTTTTCGGGACATATGCGTCGGTCATCTATTGGGACGATCTGAGTTCAGATAACGAATCGATCAGTGCATCAATACGAAACATAGCCGTCGTCCTCGGTGGATTCATCGCTCTGGTTCTGTCGATATGGCGTAGCTATGTGGCGGATCTACAGGCGCATGCGGCCCGCAGGCAATCCGAAATCGCGCAGAAAGGGCTATTGAATGAGCGCTATCAGAAGGGTGCGGAAATGCTCGGCAGTGGAGTCCTCTCTGTTCGGCTGGGCGGTATCTATGCCCTTGACCGTCTGGCTAGGGAGTATCCGTCCGAGTACCACGTCCCTATAGTTGAGCTGTTTTGTGCATTCGTACGAAATCCCGCTGACAAGGTGAGTGAGATAGAGCTAAGGAGACGAGCAAGGGATCCACGTGCCCCTGCACTTGGTGTTGACATTGTCGAGGTAATGGCGGCAATCGGGCAGCGCAGTGAGGATGGCATCGCAGAAGAGAAGAAGGTAGAGGGGTTTGTACTGAACCTTAGACGCGCTGATCTACGGGGTCTGAGTTTGTTGGGCGGGAACTTTCGCGGCGCGGATTTCACTGGGGCATACCTGATGCACTCACACTTTATCGATACAGACCTGCGAGGGGCCAACTGTAGCCACGGCCATCTGTATATGGCGCACTTCCTGATGTGCAACTTGACGGACGTGAATTTCTCTTGGTCAGATCTCAGCGGTGCGACGCTGTCTACCTCGGTGTTTGACAACACCGAACTAACCAAGACAGAGATTGGTACCGGAGAGGAGATATCTCCCACGGACCCCTCGGGCTACATTCCGTGCTTTGCAAAACTGACGCAAGCGCAACTGGACGCGGCCAAGGCTGATAAAGCGTCACCACCTGCGATAGCGCCGGATACGCCGGACGCCGAGAGCGGCAAACCGCTGGTTTGGCGAGGTGGAACATCCGACCAGGCTGGCTAGAGCACGGTCGACTGCGAAGTTCAGCGGTGGTTCTCCTTGGAGTGGCCGCCGGCCACCGTCGGCGGCAGCGCTTCCGCCTTCCCGATCACCCGACGCCCTCGCGACCACGAATCGAGGGTGGCGTAGCGGAACTCCCCGAACCGCCGCGCCGCCTTTCCCGTCTCGGCCGTCTCCTCCAGCGCCATCTCCATCTCGGCTTCCATCTCCCGGGTCAGCCGGGCGTTCTTGGCGGCGAGTCCCGCGGTTCCTAGCCACTGACGACAAGTCGTGGTCACCAACAACCCCCAGATGCCGCTCAGAAAGGAGGGTTGGGGCAACCGGCTATCGCCCGCCGACGTGATCGCGGCCCTCGGTCGGCCTTCGTACTCAGCCTGTGCCTAGCTGTCCGGACAATCGGGGACACGGCTGCGTGTGGGGTCGGTCGGCGAGCGTCGTCTCTATATACGAGGCGTCGCCTCCTAGCAGAATGACGATGTCTCGGTCGTTATGCATGCCCCACAGGCGTGACCGCTCCAACGACCGAACGTCTTGCTGGCCCGGTAGCAGCTCGGCGATTTCCCGCGCGGCCCCCTCCGCGCGTGCCCCGTTGAAGTGGACTTCGGTCCTCTGCCGATATCGTCGGCTCTCCCAGTACTCGCGTGCGTCAATCGAGCAGTCGTTCAGCACGCGCTTCAGTTGGTTGACCGTCCAATAAAACTCCGCGTCGATTCGCGGGAAGAGGGAGTCGGTCCGAGTCGCGTTGAACACGATTATGTTCAACTGCTCATCGGCCCTGTGTGTCTCCGCGACGTTAGGTCCACTCAGTGACTGGCGATCCGTGCCGACCGCTCGCTCCACGGTGTCCACGGCTGCCGGGTGCGTTTCCGGACCCCAATGAAGTAGGCCGGCCTGAGTTCCCAGCAGCAACACAAGACACACGACGGCCAAGGTTGCAGAGGCACCCGCCAATTTTCCGGTCTTCCCTTGGATCCATAGAAGGATCAACCCGGCTACCACGGTGGCAGCGATTCCGGTTACTACTGTCATTCTCGCACCATCGGTAGGGCGGGGCAGAATTCCACGCGCTCGATTCCCGCGCTGCGTGTCGCTTCGACCGGGATCGGCACCGCTGGGACTCCAACGTGTCGGCGATAAACCGTTTCGTGATGCGACAGATTCTACCGTGAAGCTGGTCCTCCCAAGGCCGCTCTAGATTGTCCAGTGGGTACCCTCTGGCGAGGAGGGCTCGGGCGATCGTGGCGAGCGCGGTCGTCATGGACAATCATCGCGGTGCTCCGGAGTCAGCGTCAGCGCTTCGTGGGAGGCGAGTGTGTTCTGCACCAGGTTCGCCTGGGTGAGCATCACCCCCTTCGGGTTTCCGGTGGTGCCGGAGGTGTAGATAATGGTGGCGACGTCGTCACCCGAAACCGCGGCCGCGAGGCGCTTGGCCCCCGCCGGAATCGACCCGGCGGGAACTCGTCCCGGCGTCGCTCACCCTCGACCACGACTGACCCCCCGAACCCTCCACCGGCGCGTCGATCGTGAAGACCATCTCGATGCTCGACAGCGAGTCGCGGACTGCCACGATCTTGGCCTGCTGCTCCGCTGAGGAGGCGATGACCACCCGCGCACCCGAGTCCTGGACAACGGTTACCCCGAAATGCCCGTGCGTTCCCGTTTCGACTCGAATTCACAGATGTGATACGCAGAGTGATAGCCGAATATGGTAGGGCGTCTAAACGCTTGCCGAATTAACGACATAACCAGACGCCAAGTGGACCTGCGGGCCGCGTGCCGGCTGAAGCCGGCGTTCCAAGCCGGGGGCGCCACAGGGTGGCGCTACCCGGTCTTGGCTTTTTCCCTACTCCGGTTCGCCGAGGTTGATCGGCTCGGGGTCCACGAGCTTGACGGCCCAGAGGCCGGAGTTCATGTCGCTGAGGAAGATGTTGCCCTTGTAGGGCTGCGGTCCCCAGACCATCGGGGCGTTCGGGATCCGGCTCTCCGGGTCGAACGGACGGAACATCGCGATCTCGCGACCCTGCCGGTAGAGGTCGCCCCGCAGTTCGCCGGAGATGTCCACCACCCGGAGGCCGCCGTTGTAGTAGGCGATGTAGAGGATGTCGTCCTCGACCCAGAGGTTGTGGGTGCCGGCCTCGGGCACCTGGTAGCGGGCCACCTCGCGGGCGTTCTCCCAATCGTCCCACTCGAAGATGTGGATCCAGCCGGCGGCCCGGCCCGGCGTGCGCTCGGCGCGCATCGTCTGGTACGGGAACGCCTCGTCGCCGCCGATCATCAGGAACTTGCCGGTGGACTGGCTCCGGTAGGGGTAGGCCGCGTGGTTCCAGCCGCTCGGATACGGGGTCTTGCCGAGCATCACCGGGTTGTTCGGCGCGCCGCCCATGCCGCCGCCGCCCACGTCCACCGCGACCACGCCGTCGCTCCAGTTGGACGAATACGCGATCCCCTCGTGGACCCACACGTCGTGGATGGAGTGGCCCGGCGTGTCCAGCTCGAAACGCCCCACCCGGTAGGGGTTCGTGGGGTCCTCGGCGTTCAGGATGTCGTAGCGGCGTCCCGCGGAGAGCGCGTAGACATGGTCCTCGGCGATGAAGACGTTGTGGACGCCGCCGGAGAGCTGGTCGTCGTAGCGGGCGATTACGGAGACGCCGTTCAGCGGATCGCTGACGTCGAGGATCACGAGCCCGTTCTTCCGGTTGGAGGCCCCTTCGCGGCTGATCACGCAGAACATGCCGTCCTCGGAGACCTTCACGTCGTTCACGGTCCGGGCGTCCACCCGCACCGTGTCGATCAGGGCGATCGCCGAAGGGTCGGTGACGTCCCAGAAATAGGCGTGCCCGTCCGCACTGTGCGTCCCGGTCACCGCATAGTCGCGCCCGTCGACGCCCTCCCAGACCCAGAGGTCCGAGGTGCGCCGGTCGCGGACGGGGCCCTGCCCGACCACTTCCACGTCCTTGCGGACGTTCCTCGGCACCACCGCCACGGTGGCGCTGGCCGACGTCGTGAAGCCGTCGGCGATCACCGTGTGGGTGCCGGTGCGCTCGGCCACGAAGGCGCCGTCCTCGTCCACCTGTCCGATCGCTCCCGGAGCCACGATCCCGTCGGTCGGGACTCCGAAAGTGGCGAACTGCACCGGGTAGTCGGGCACCTCGTTCCCGGAAGCGTCCATCGCCGTCGCGGTGAAGAACACCACGTCGCCGGTCCGGACCGCGTCCTCGGGCGCCCCGCTCAGCGAGATGGAGGCCGCCGGGTTGTCGAGCACCTCGATGGCGGCATCGCTCGACGCTTCCTCGGCGGAGACGGTGACGGTCGTCATGCCGGCGCCCATCAGGGTGAGCACCCCGAGGGCATCCACGCTCGCCACCGACGGGTCGGCGCTGCTCCAGCCCACCTCCACGTCGTTCCGAACGGCGCCCGAGATGTCGGTGACCAGGGAACGGAGGCCGATCTCGGTGCCCGCGTAGAGGTGGCCCGGCAGGTTCAGGACCTCGACGGTGGCCACCGGGGGATTGGGGATGGTCACCGGGATCTCGATCATCACCGCCGGCTCGGCGCGCCGGGAGGTGTCCTCGGGATCCTTCGGCACCATGGCGATCAGGGTGTGCTCGCCGGGGCGGTAGGCCTCCACGATCCCCGCCGGGTTCACGCCCACCGAGCGGCGGCGGCGCGAATAGAAAACCACCGTGCGGTCCATCGGGTTGCCGTCGGCGTCCCGGACCTCCGACTGGAGCGTCAGCGAGTCGCCGACCTCGAGTTCGACCTCGGACGGGGTGATGATGAGTTCGGCCGGCTCGGGCGCGGCTGTCTCCTCGGTTTCTTCCTGGGCGAACGCCGGGAAGGCGAGCAGGAGAAGAGCGGCGGCCGCCACGGAAAAGGAATGAAGGTGCAGTGTCCGGTTCATGGTTCGTTGTCCCTTACTGGGGTTCTCCGAGGTTCCGCGGCTCGGCGTCCACGAGCTTGACCGCCCAGAGGCCCGAGCTGTTGTCGGCGATGAAGATGTGGCCCTTGAAGGGCTGCGGTCCCCAGACGAACGGGGTGTTCGGCTTGACCGTCTCGGGGTCGAAGGGGCGGAACATCGCGATCTCGCGGCCCTGCCGGTAGAGGTCGCCGCGCAGCTCGCCGGAGATGTCCACCACCCGCAGGCCGCCGTTGTAGTAGGCGATGTAGAGGACGTCGTCCTCCACCCAGAGGTTGTGCGTCCCCGCCTCGGGCACCTGGTAGCGGGCCACTTCCTGGGGGTTGTCCCACTCGTCCCACTCGAAGATGTGGATCCAGCCGGCCGCCCGGCGCGGAGCGCGCGGCCCTTCCATCAACTGGTACGGGAACGCCTCGTCGCCCCCGATCATCAGGAACTTGCCGGTGGACTGGCTCCGGTACGGGTAGGCCGCGTGGTTCCAGCCGCTCGGGTAGGGGGTGCTGCCCAGCATGACCGGGTTGTTCGGCGCCCCGCCCATGCCGCCGCCGCCCACGTCCACCGCCACGATCCCGTCGTTCCAGTTGGACGAATAGGCGATCCCGTCCGCCACCCACACGTCGTGGATGGAGTGGCCGGGGGTGTCCAGCTCGAAGCGTCCCACCCGGTAGGGGTTCGTGGGATCCTCGGCGTTCAGGATGTCGTAGCGCCGTCCCGCCGAGAGCGCGTAGATGTGGTCCTCGGCAATGAAGACGTTGTGGACCCCGCCGCTGAGCTGGTCGTCGTAGCGCGCGATCACCTCGATGCCGTTCGCCACGTCGCTGACGTCGAGGATCACGAGGCCGTTCTTCCGGTTCGAGGCTCCCTCCCGGCTGATCACGCAGAACTTTCCGTCCTCCGAGACCTTCACGTCGTTCACCGTCCGGGCGTCCACCCGCACCGTGTCGATCAGCGAGATCGCCGACGGATCGGTGACGTCCCAGAAGTAGGCGTGGCCGTCCGCGCTGTGGGTGCCGGTCACCGCGTAGTCCCGGCCGTCGGTGCCCTCCCAGACCCAGAGGTCGGAGGTGCGCCGGTCGCGGACCGGGCCCCGTCCGACGACCTCGACGTCCTTCCGGATGTTCCGGGACACGACGGCGACGGTCGCGCTCGCCGAGTTGTTGAACCCGTCCACGATCACCGTGTGGGTTCCCGGACGCTCCGCCACGAAGGCGCCCGCGTCATCGACCTGGCCGATGGCGCCGGGGGCCACGATGCCGTCCGCCGGGATCCCGAAGGTGGCGAACTGGACCGGGTAGTCGGGTACCGCGTTCCCGGAGGCGTCCGTGACCTTCGCCTCGAAGAACACCACGTCTCCGGTGCGCACCGGCTCGTCCGGCGCTCCGCTCAACGTGATCGAGGCGACCGGGTTGGCGAGCACCTCGATGGCGGTGTCGCTCGCAGCCGCCTCGGCGGAGACCGTCAGGGTGGTCCGGCCGGCGCTCACCAGGGTCAGCGTCCCGAGCCCGTCCACGCTCGCGACGGACGGATCCGCGCTGCTCCAGCCGACCTCCACGTCGTGCCGGACGGCCCCGGAGATGTCGGTGACGGTCGGGCGCAGGCCGATCTCGGTCCCGGCGTAGAGATGGCCCGGCAGGTTCGCGACCTCGACCGTCGCCACCGGGGGGTTCGGGATGGTCACCGGGATCTCCACGGTGACCGCGGGCTCGGCCCGCCGGTGGAGGTCCTCCGGGTCCTTCGGGACCATGGCGATCAGGGTGTGCTCGCCGGGCCGGTAGGCCTCGACGATCCCCGCCGGGTTGACGCCGACCGCGCGCCGGCGGCGCGAGTAGAACACCACCTGGCGGTCCAGCGGGTTGCCCTCGGAGTCCCGCACCTCGGCCTCGAGCGTCAGCGAGTCGCCGACCTCGAGTTCGAGTTCCGCCGGCGTGACGATCAGTTCGGCGGGCTGCGGGCCGGGGTCGGCCTCCTCTTCCTGGGCGAGCGCCAGTCCCGGAACCAGCGCCACCATGACACCGAGCGCGATCAGCAGCCGCGCCCAGGGGTTCGCATGCTTCATCGTCGGTTCCTCCGGCCTTACGGCTCGCCCTTCCAGTAGATGATGCCGCCGGCCTGCTTGCCGACGTCGATCTCGGAGACCCGCTGGGCGGTGGCGATGTCATAGACCTCGACCGTCCCCGGTTCGCCGCCGACCCCTTCGAGGGTCACGATCGCGTAGCGGTCGTCGTCGGAGACCACCACGCCGTGCGGCACCCGCCGCGTGGTCTCGGGCGCGGCGATCAGCTCGCCGCTCTCCAGGTCCCAGAAGCCGACCTTCTTGCCGGACTTGTAGGTGGCGACCAGCACGCCGCCGTCCGAGGTGATCTCCAGGTTGTAGGGGTTCTCGCCCGGTCCGGCGTCGAACCGCCGGGAGACCTCCCAGCCCTCGAGGTCCACCTCGTAGATGGCGCTGTCGCCGTTGCCGGCCACGTACACCTTGCCGGCGGGCGAGGGCTTTGTCGCCCAGGTCGGCTTGACGACCGGAGCGCGCATGCCGCCCATGTCGCCGTGGTCCATGCCGGCGTGTCCGGCATGCGGGTCGGTCCCCAGATAGAGACGCCGGGCGATCTCGAAGCGCATGGCGTCCACCTCGACGAGTTCGTCGTCCATCATGTTCACCGAGTAGAGCCGGTCGCCCTTCCCGTTCATCCGCGCACCGTGGGGCATCACGCCGGTGTCGATGGTGGCCACCTCGATCATGGTCCCGGTCTCCACCACCGAGATGGTGCTCGGGACGTGGTCGCCGTGGAGGTTGAAGTTGACGACGTAGAGCAGCCCGGTGCTCGGCGAGACGTCCATCGTCGCCGGGAACATGCCGAGGGTGGCGTCCCCGATCCACTCGTTGGTCCCGGTCTCGTACTTGTGCACGGCGCCGAAGGGCATACCGTGGGCGATGGAGAGGAACCAGTGACGCCCGTCGGGCGAGATGTTGATCCCGTGCGGGCCCTCGGTCTCCGTCGGGAAGCTGCCGACCGTGATCTCGTCGAGCTCCTCGAAACCGGTGGGGCCGTAGCGGAGCAGATGCACGGTGTCATCCGACTCGGCGCAGACGTAGACGAAGTAGTTGCGCCGTGGCGGCTCGGGATCTTCGGCGGCGGCCAGCGGAGCGAGGGACAGGCCCAGGAGCAGGACGGACGCCGTCAGGAAGCGGGAGCGGGAAGACATCAGTTGGGTTCCCCCATGTTGCGCGGGGTCTCGGGATCGACGAGCCGAACGGCCCAGAGGCCCGAGTTGAAGTCGGTGAAGAAGATGGTGCCCTTGAACGGCTGCGGGCCCCAGACGAACGGGGCGTTGGGCTTGAAGCCGTCGGGATCGGCGGGCTCGAAGAAGGAGATCTCCCGGCCCTGCTGGTAGAGGTCCCCGCGCAGCTCGCCGGAGACGTCCACCACCCGCAGGCCGCCGTTGTAGTAGCCGACATACATGATGTCGTCCTCGATCCAGAGGTTGTGCGTGCCGGCCTCGGGCACCTGGTAGCGCGCCACCTCCCGGCCGATTCCGCCGTCCTCATCCCACTCGGCGATGTGGACCCAGCCGGCGGCCCGGTCCGGGAGCTTGCCCTCCGGGTCGAAGCCCCAGGGGAAGTTCTCGTCGCCGGCGAAGACCAGCATCTTGCCGGTGGACTGGCTCCGGTAGGGGAAGCCGGCGTGGTTCCAGCCGTTCGGGTACTGGAAGCTGCCCATCATCACGGGGTTGTTGGGGGCGCCGCCCTTGCCGCCGCCGCCGATGTCCACCGCGACCACCCCGTCCATCCAGTTCGAGGACCACGCGACGCCGTCCTGGACCCAGACGTCGTGGATGCCGTGGCCGGGGGTATCGAGTTCGAAACGGCCCACCCGGTAGGGGTTCTCCGGATCCTCGGCGTTCAGGATGTCGTAACGCCGCCCGGCGGACAGCGCGAGGATGTGGTTCTCGGCGACGAACGTGTTGTGGACGCCGCCGGTCATCTGGTCGTCGTAACGCGCCAGGATCTTCACCCCGTCGGTGGGGTTGGCCACGTCGAGGACCACCAGTCCGTTCCGCCGGTTGGAGGCGCCTTCCCGACTGATGACCGCGAACTTGCCGTCGGGGGAGACCTTCACGTCGTTCACCGTGCGGGCGTCCACCCGGACGGTGTCCACCAGATGGATGCTCGACGGATCGGTCACGTCCCAGAAGTAGGCGTGCCCGTCGGCGCCCCAGGTGCCGGTGATCGCGTAGTCGCGGCCGTCGAGGCCCTCCCAGACCCACAGGTCCGAGGTGTGCCGGTCGCGCACCGGACCCCGGCCCAGGATCTCCCAGTCCTTTCTCAGGTTGCGGGAGACCGCGCGGATCGTCTCGCGCGCGGTGAGCGAGCCGCCCGAGGCCACCACGGTGTGGAGGCCCGGCCGCTCGGCGACGAACGCGCCGTCCGGCTCCACGAAGGCAGCCGCGCCAGGCGCCACCAGGGTGTCCGGAGTGCGGGTGGAGACGGCGTACTGGATGGGGAAGTCCGGGACCTCGTTCCCGCCGGCGTCGAGGGCGCGGGCCTCGAACCAGACCACGTCGCCGGTGCGGACCTCTTCCTCGGCCGCGGAGACCTCGAGGCGGACCGCCGGATTGGCGCTCACCCGGACCGTGACGTCGCCGCTCGAGGATTCGGCGCTCGCGGAGATCGTCGCGGAGCCCTCACCGTGGAGCATGAGGACGCCGTGGGGGCTCACCGAGGCCACGCCGGAATCGCTCGACGACCACGCGAAGTCGGGCTTGCGCTCGGCGCCGGAGGTGTCGGTGGCGGTGGCGGTGATCCGCAGCGAGGTGCCGGCGTAGAGGTTGCCGGGAAGCTCCCCAACCTGAACGCTCGCGAGCGGCGGCCACGGCACCGTCACCGGAATCTCCACCATCAGCGCCGGTTCGGCGCGCCGGTCCATGGCGCCGGGTTCCGCCGGCACCATGGCGATCAGGGTGTGCTCGCCGGGACGGTGCGCTTCCACCATGCCCGCCGGGTTCACCCCCACGTAGCGCCGGGCGCGGGAGAAGAACACCACCCCGCGCTCGAGTTCGTTGCCGGCCGCGTCCCGGACGGTCGCGTCGAGCTGGGCGGTCGTGCCGACCTCGAGCATCAGTTCCGGCGGATCCACCACGAGTTCCGCCGGATCCTGCGCCGCGGCGGACCCGGCGAGCAGAATCCCGGCGCACGCGAGCGCGCCAAGGAGCACCAGCCGGTCAGAACGCCTGCCGGCAGAAGAACGAGTCATCTTTACCATGGCCGTGGAGAGCCCTCCTGCTGTTGCCGCGATGGGCAACAGGCGATTTTATTCCGGGAACGCCCTCGTTCCCACCGGGACCCCGGTCAGCAGCGCCGCTACCAGATGTCCCCGACCGTGAAACCCTCCGGGAAGGGATCCCCCGGGTCCACGGAATACTGCGCCGTCCCGGTGATCCAGGCGGTCCCGCTGATCGTCGGCACCACCGCCGGCACCCCGCCCACCGTGGTGGTGCGGACCAGCCGCCCGATGAACTCGGTGCCCACCGGACCGCGGTGGTGGAAGTCCTCGCCGATCCCGAGCAGGCCGCGCGCGTGGAGCGCCGCCATCCGGGCCGAGGTGCCCGTCCCGCAGGGCGAACGGTCGAGCGCCCCGGTCCAGGTCTCGGGGCGGTCCCAGTCGAGATCGCCGACCGCGACGGACACGGCGTTCGCGGCGGTGCGCGTCTCCGGGTCGAAGGGCCCGGTGAGCTGCCCGATGCTCGCCTGCCGGATCTCGGGGTTCCCGGGATGCACCGCCTCGAGCTGCTCGCGCGCCGCCTGCTTCACCATCGCCCCCACCCGGGCCAGTTCCCGCCCGTGTTCCGGGACGATGCGAAGTCCGAAGCGGGCCGCGTCGGCGATCGCGTAGAACATCCCGCCCCACGAGACGTCCACCTCGACCTCCCCGAAGGTGGGCACCTCCACCTTCGCCCCGAGGTGGACGGGAAAGGCGGGCACGTTCTCGAAGGTCACCCGGGTGACCTTCCCGCCCTCCACGCTGGCCTGCACCTGGATGAGTCCGGCGGGCGTGTCCAGGGTGAGTTCGGTCACCGGCTCGACCGCCGCCACCATTCCGGTCTCGATGAGCGCGGTGACCGTGCAAATGGTGTTGGTTCCGGACATGGGCGGGTACTCGGTCTGCTCCATGATCACGAACCCCGCGTCGGCGTCCGGGTGCGTCGGAGGCAGCACCAGGTTGCAGTTCGCGGCCGGGTACCCCCGGGGCTCCCGGAGCATGAGTTTCCGGAGCCCGTCGGCGTGGCGCTCCAGGTACTGCATCTTCCGGAACATCGTCTCGCCCGGCACGTCGAGGACGCCCCCGACGATGACCCGTCCGGGCTCGCCGGCGGCGTGCAGGTCCACGGCCTGGATGAGTCGCCTCGAGCGCATCGCTTCTCCCTAGTTGCCGTCTTCGACGACGAGGAACAACCCCGGTCCGTCCACCGGAACCCCCTGTTCGGCTCCCGTCGGCCAGCGCACCCTAACCGAATCGGGAACTCCCGGCAGGAGCCCGATCCACACCTCCCGGGCGCCGGACGACAGGTAGCTCGATCCGGCGGTCACCACCGACCGGCCCGGCCGTCCCCCCCGCTGCACCACCACCTCGGCGCCGACGCCGTCGCGGTTCGATGCCCGTCCCACCAGCCGCAGCACCGCCCGGGGAGCCGGATCGAGCTACCTGTCGTCCGGCGCCCGGGAGGTGTGGATCGGGCTCCTGCCGGGAGTTCCCGATTCGGTTAGGGTGCGCTG
>CAYUVU010000357.1:0-11164 GCA_964448205.1 uncultured Acidobacteriota bacterium | reverse complement strand
GGATCTCTCCTCTTGCAAAAAGGTAGAGAGTCCAAGCCGTCGGCGCCACCTCGCGTGAGTAGGGTCACGACGTGCGCGGCGCGGAGCGCCGCGGTGCCGGTCTGGAGACCGGCGTTCCAAGCCGTCGCGCCGTCAGAACACCCAGGAGAGCTTGGTGAAGAGGGTGCGGTAGTTGATGAGTTCGTCGTCGAACTGGGCCGGGCCCTCCTGGTAGGCGAGTTGGAGCGACCCGAACGGGGGGAAGAACCTCCAGACGTAAAGGAGCTGGATCGTCTCGCGCTCGAGCTCGAACATCGGGCTCGCGAGGCTGCCGGTGACGTCGTAGCGGGTCTGGTAGAAGACCTTGAAGAACATGTCCTTGTTCACGTAGTAGGTGGCCCGCACGAAGTGGACCCAGCTGCTGCGGCCTCCGGGATCGGGGTCGAACCAGACCCGCTTCAGGTCGTAGGTGGCGGTGAGGGCGTCGGTGATCGTCCAGTCCACCACGCCCCCGAACTGGTCAAGGTCGCTGTCGAAGTTGAGGCCCTGGCCGTAGTAGGCGGAAACGGCGGTGCCCGTCCGGGTGTCGAAGGTCAGCGTGGCCTGGTAGAGCGTGTTCCGGAAGTCCTTCTCGAAGAGCCCGGCCTCCTCGGCCTTGAACTCCTCGTCGTTCGTCAGGTCGAGGCTCCAGCGCCGGAGGAAGTTGAGGCCGAGCCGGTTGCGGATCTGCCAGCTCCGGAGGCGGCCGGTCTGGCTCCAGAACTGGTTGTAGTTGATCGAGCCGGTCAGGTCCTGGAGCCCGTGGCGGTTGATCCAGAACTGCTTCCGGACGTTCGAATCGACCTCGCGCCGGTCGTCGTCGCGGATGAAGCCGACCCGGTTCATGTTCTCCCGGACGTTCTCCCCGACGTGCGTGTAGCGGACGTGGAAGTGCCCGGTCTGGGAGTCGTAGGAGGGCCGGAAGAAGTAGGTCCACGCCCCCTCGTCACGGGCGCCGTAGGACCGGACGACCTGCGAGGTCATGCCGAGGTAGTCCGAGAAGAACAGGGTGCCGACGAGTCCCACCGAGCCCTCGTTCGTCCCGTCGAAGGTGCGGTTCGCGCCGATCACCCCGACGTTGGAGGCGCCGCCGACCTCCCGGCTCAGCCGGAACGCCGAATAGAGCGCGCCCGTGGCAGCCGCGGACTCGGTGTCGGTCTGGCTGGCCAGCCCGTTGACCCGCCACTTGCCGACCTTCCCGTTGACCTTCGCGCCCCACTGCATGTCCCCGATCCGGCGCGAGTAGAACTGCACGATGCGGGTGCGGTAGCTCTCGGTGCCCTCGAGGAAGAACGGGCGCTTCTCCGGGTACGAGAGCTCGTAGCGGGTCAGGTTCACCTGCTCGACGTCGGCCTCGACGGTGGCGAAGTCGGGGTTGAAGGAGACGTCGATCCCGATGTTGCTCGACGGCGCGTAGCGCAGGTCGAGTCCGAACTCGGTGGTGTCGTCCTGCGCCTCCTGCAGGGCCCCCTGCGCGTAGGGGATGAAGGCGTAGCTCTTGGTGACGGCCTCGGTCAGGTCGAGGCCGGTGATGGCGCCGATCTCGGCGATCCGGAACCACTCCGAGAGTCCCGGGATCCAGTGGCTCTGCTCGAGGTTCCGGGGGAGGTAGCGGATCGCGTTGAAGCCCCAGGCGGTGGCCTCGCGCGCGAAGCGGACCGTCTCGAAGGGGATGGCGACCTCGGCGGTCCAGCCCTGCGGGTTCGTCGCCCCCGCCGACAGCCAGTTGGCGTCCCAGGTGATGTCCCGGGTGCGGCCGTTGTCCGCCCAGCGCTCGTCCTGCTGGGTGCCCAGCGAGTTGACCATGAACACGTAGGCGTTGTTGTCGTCGTCGAAGGTGTCGAGGACGAGCGCCACCGCGTCGTCCTCCCAGACCTCGCCGTCGCGCTGGGTGACGGTCCGCGAGATCGCTTCGGGGTCGGTGTCCCCGCCCTCGATCCCGAAATAGACCATCCGTTCGTCGTAGAGGACGCGGATGACGGTGCGCTGGGAGGCCGGCGCCCCGGCGACCGGCTGGAGCTGGGTGAAGGTCTCGATGGCGGCGGCGCCGTCCCAGGCGGCCTCGTCGAGCGCGCCGTCGACGTCGATGGGTTCGGAGGTCCGGATTGCCGGGATCTCCTGGGCGGCGAGTCCGGAACTCCACGCGAGCGTCGCGAGTGGTCCGAGGAGCATCGCCGGGCGATGGCGCATCGGCCCGGCAGTATTGCGCGGCGCGCACGGGTTGGCCGCGCGGCCGGGGCGGGCGCCGGCCTACCTGGTGAACAGGAAGCCGAAGACCGCGATAAGCACCGTGATCAGGAGGGCATAGGCCCCGATCATGATCTGTCCGAGCAGTTTCAGCCCATCGAGGCGAGCGACGATGACGTCCAGCTTGCGGTCGTGTTCGTCCAGACGGCGGTCACGTTCGGCTCCGGCCTTGGCGAGGCCGCGGACCATCTCGGCGAGATCTCGGACTTCCTCCAGGATCGGCTGCGTGTGCGCGGCGACGGTCTCGGAAGTCATGGTGTGCATCCGCTTTTCCGCAGTATAGGCAACCTTTGCCTGAAGGGCCGTGATGGCGCCGCCGGCTTGGAACGCCGGCTTCAGCCGGCACAGCCCGCCACAGGCGGGCGGCGGGACCGACCCCATTCGCCGGGATGGCCCAGGGGCTTCCTGTCCAAGCGCCGTGCAGGAAGCAGCTGCGCCGTTGCGCTCCGCTCGGCGCAGCGCGTGCCGGCTGAAGCCGGCGTTCCAAGCCGGCGGCGCTTTCTTCGATCCTCAGACTCGCCGCTGCCAGGTCCTTGGGTCGCGCGACTGATGGACGACGGCCACGACCTCGATCCACTCGGGAAGGACCCGGTAGAACGCGGAGAACGGGAACTTGCGGACCAGCGCGCGGCGGACGCTCGCCTCCACGATCTGGTACGACTCCGGTCGTTCTGCGATTCGGCGAAAAGCCTCGTCAATCTCTTCCGCGAACGACGCCACCATGTGTGGGGCCTCTCTGGAATACCAACGCTCGGCGAGCGCCAGGTCCTGCACTGCGGCGAACGTCAGCCGAACGGGCCGGTTCACGCCTTGTCGGAGAAAATCCGCTCGCGGGCTGCTTCCCAGGGCGTCGAACGCTCGTTCGGCTGGAGATCGTCGAGTGCCGCCAGACGGTCACGAATCAGGTCCCGCTGCCAGTCGGGGAGAGGAATCTCCGCCGGCGCCAGGCTGTCCCAGAGTTCGGTGACGAGTTCGATGCGCTCGCGCGCCGGAAGATTCAGCGCTTCTCTCTGGATTTCGGACTTGGCCAACATCGTCTCGGCAGCATATCCGTTCGTCGGTGACGGCAGGAATGCCTGCCAGTTCATCCGGCGGAGGCCCGCTGCCGCGCGCTTCGGGCGAGGGGTCCCACGCGCTTTGCGGTGCGGAGCGCCGCGGGTGCCGGTCTGAAGACCGGCGGTCCCCTCCTCAGGAGTAGCGCGCTCGGTATTCCCCCGGGGTGGCGCCGACGAGCCGCTTGAACCACCGGGTGAACGAGGCCTGCGAGGAGAACCCGCACCGGAAGGCGATCTCGGCGAGCGGGAGCCGTCCCTCCGCGATCCAGGACCTGGCCTTTTCGATCCGGCGGCTGGTGAGGTAGCGGTGCGGCGCCATCCCGGTCGCCGCCTTGAAGGCGCGGGCGAAGTGGTAGGGACTCAGGCAGGCCTCGTTCGCGAGCGCCTCGATGGTCAGGTCTTCGCCGAGATGGGTCTCGATGAAATCCGTGACCCGGCCGAGCCGTCCGGGATCGAGCGCTCCCCGGACGATCGGGAGGGACCAGGCGGCGGCCGTCAGGCTGGAGTGACGCTGGAGGAGGTGCACCTCGAGCGCCATGGCCAGGGTCTCCGCCAGCATGTTGCCCGCCGGCGTGGGGTCGAGCATCTCCGCGCGGATCGCCAGGGCGATTCCCTCGATCAGGGGATCGCGGAACGCCTTTTCGTACTGGAGCCGGATCCTGCCGGGATCGGCGTCGAACTCGCGAACCGCCGTTTCCGCGAGCCGGGGAAGGAACAGGTGGACGCATTCGCCGATCTCCCCCCGGAGCTGGAAACTCTCCTCCTGGAAACCGGCGGGACACAGCGCCACCGTGCCCGGGATGGCGTAGCAGTCCTGCGCCCGGCCGTGGTCGCGGCGCCGGACGGGGAGACGGCCTCGCAGGATGACCGCGACTTCCGTTTCGCGTCCCGGCGCGTTGCCGAGCTGGCCCGGCGCGTGACGCCAGCGCTCGGCCAGCAGCCGCGTCCATCCCCGGCCGTTGCTGGTGCCGAGTTGGGTCCCGGTTATGTACTTGGCGGGTACGTGCCTGCCGAGAGGAAGTGCAGTGTCGAAATCAGTGCGCCGGCGTCGGCTTTTCTCCATGAAGCACCACCACGATCCCAATGAGTGTCACGTATTGATAACGATTCTCGGTTATCCGTGCAAATAGGAAGCAGTGACGCCGTGTTCGTGTCGCACGTCATGTCGATTCGTGCGACAAACTTCGAAGTGTGCGGTTTATCGCATGAACGAATGTCGCGCCTTGCGGTCGATGCGTCGATCCGTCAGCGTCCGTGGCGACCACTGGCGTTGCACCATGAAGACGTTGCGCGGGGTTACGCCCGGCGCCGGGCCCCCTGACAACAAATGACCGGTCCATGCGACGCATCGCACGATGGCCCTCCCGGCCGCGGGGAGCCGGTCGACGGGGTCAATCGGATTCGTCGTCCGGCTCTTGTCCTTGCGGTCCTGTCCTGCCCGCTGTCCCGAACTCCGCGGCCCGCCTGGCGACGAGACGCTCGATGGCCTCGATGCGTGTCTCGCACTCGTGGATGGTCTGGGCGAGCGCCGCGAGGTCCTCGAGAGTCGAAGCTTCGCTCAGATCGCGGTCGCGCGTGGGGTACACGTTTTCATCCACCCACAGGCGGATCAGGTTGCGCGGGAGGTTGTGACGGCGCGCCAGTCCGTGGAGCGTCTCGCCCGCGAGGTATTCCTGAACGACCTGCCGTTTGAGCGCGACGCTATGTGTCTTGTGTCTCGCCATGACGCCTGAATCGAGTGTTCCACGCGACGGACCCCGGCGCACGCGTGAAGAACACGAAGAGAGCAGGCGCAGACAACGAAACAGCAATGGCGCGCAAGGAAAAGACGCCGTCCTGGGCAAACGACAAGAAAGGACAAAGGGAGAGCAAGCCCGGGCAATCCGATACGCTCGGGTTTCGACGATGAGCGGGCCCTGTCCGAACTGCGGGTCCGCGCAGGTGGAGCAGTACTGCGCCTCCTGCGGCCAGCGCGCCGCCGAACTCCGGACGCCGGTCGGCGCTTTCCTGCGCGAAGCGCTGGACGACGTCTTCTCGTTCGACTCGCGGATCTGGCGGACGCTCATTGCGTTGTTCCGCCGGCCCGGCTCGCTGACCGCGGACTACTGGCAGGGGCGCCGGGCCCGGTTCGTGACGCCGCTGCGGCTCTACCTGGTCGTCAGCTTCGCGAGCTTCCTCTTCCTCGTGTTCACCGCGCCGAACGCGGTCCTCGACGCGACCGGCACGAACCCCTGGGCGCCGCTCCGGATCGGTTCGGGTCCCGCGCCCTTCGACCTGCCCGCCCGGGCGGGGCCGATCGCCGTGGAGGTTGTCGAGGACGAGAATCCGGCGCCCGGCGACGATCCGGACTGGTTGTTCGATCACGTGATCCAGCCGGCGCTCGACGCTCCGGAGCGCGCCCAGCGGCTCTTCCACCAACGGCTCCAGTGGACGGTGTTCGCCCAGGTTCCCCTCTTCGCCCTCTGGCTCCGGCTGCTGTATCGCCGCCGTGAGCGCTTCTTCGTCCCGCACCTGGTGTTCGCGCTCCACTTCCATGCGCTCGCGTTCGTGCTGCTCGTGGCCGGCGTCAGCGGCACCCTGATTCTCGGGACCCAGATCCCGTCCACGGTCGCCTATCTCGCGTTGCTCACGGCGCTCTTCGTCTCCCTGCGCCGGGTTTACGCGGAGGGGGTGCTGAAGACCCTCGCGAAACAGTTCGCCCTGATGACCGTCCACGCCGTGACGGTGGTGCTCGGCCTGATGGCGCTGCTGACCGTCACCGGACTGACGGTCTAACAGTCCGTAGGCCATCCCGCAGTCGAGCGTCGCGCCGTGCGCGGCGCGGAGCGCCGCGCGTGCCGGTCTGGAGACCGGCGTTCCAAGCCGGTACGCCATCTGCGTGAGTGGCGGTACGCGCTCCGCCCGCCTGGGGCGGGCTATGCCGGCTGAAGCCGGCGTTCCAAGCCGGTGCGCCATCACGGGCGGTGGCGGACGACCCCGCGCCGGGGTTGACCCACCGGCGTCCGTGGCCGTACGCTCCGCGCCCGTGTAGGGACGCCCGGCCGGGATGGCGGGCGCCCGGAGTCGAGTGCTCCCGAGGAGGAGGTTCTGATGCTGAGGCGAATTCCGCTGATCGGGTTGGCCGCGCTCCTGCTGGCCGCACCCGCCTTTGCGCAGGACGAGGGGGCCGCGAGCACGGTGGGACTCGACACCCTGTTCGTGCTGGTGTCGGCGTTCCTCGTGTTCCTCATGCAGGCCGGGTTCGGAATGCTGGAGGCGGGCTTCATCCGGGCCAAGAACACCTGCAACATCCTCACGAAGAACTTCCTCGACTACTGCATGGCGTCGCTCGGGTTCTTCGTGTTCGGCTACGCCATCATGTTCTCGGAGGGCAACCCCTTCTTCGGGACCAGCGGCTTCTTCCTGGTGGGCGCCGAATCGGCCGCCGACGTGCCGCTGTGGGCGTTCTGGCTGTTCCAGGCGGCGTTCTGCGGGGCCGCCGCCACCATCGTGGCCGGCGGGATGGCGGAGCGGATGAAGTTCCCCGCCTATCTCGCCTACTCCTTCATCATTTCCGCGTTCATCTACCCGGTGGTCGGCCACTGGACCTGGGGCGGCGGCTGGCTGGCCCAGCTCGACTTCTTCGACTTCGCGGGCTCGACGGTCGTCCACCTGACCGGCGGCGCCACCGCGCTGGTGGGCGCCATGATCCTGGGGCCGCGCCTCGGCCGCTTCAACGCCGACGGCTCCTCGAACCCGATCCCCGGCCACTCGGTCCCGCTGGCCTCGCTCGGGGTGTTCATCCTCTGGTTCGGCTGGTTCGGTTTCAACCCGGGTTCGGCGCTCTCGGTGGGCGACGGGGAAGCCATCTCGCTGATCGCCATCAACACGAACCTCGCCGCCGCCGCCGCCGCGGTGACCACGACCTTCATCTCCTGGATCCTGTTCGGAAAGCCCGACCTGTTCTTCACCATGAACGGGGCGCTCGCCGGCCTGGTCTCGATCACCGCGCCGTGCGCGGTGGTGAGCCCCGCGGCGGCGATCTGGATCGGCGTGACCGGCGGGTTCGTGATCGTCCTCGGCGAGGGGCTGCTGCGGATCATCAAGGTGGACGACCCCTGCGGCGCGTTCCCGGTGCACGGCCTCTGCGGCATCTGGGGGACCCTGACCGTCGGGTTATGGGGGCGGGAATCGCTCGGACTCGCCCGGGAGGGGCTCTTCTACGGCGGCGGATTCGAGCAGCTCGGCATCCAGGCGCTCGGCACCTTCGCCTCCGGCATCTTCGTCTTCCTCTCCATGGGCCTCGTGTTCATCGCCATCAAGGCGGTGCTCGGCCTCCGGGTGGACCGGATGGAAGAGATCCGGGGTCTCGACATGAACGAGCACGGCATGGAGTCCTACACCGGCTTCCAGATCCTGGGTTCCTGATGGGAACCTCCTTCGAGGCTGTCACGACATGAAGCTAGTCACCGCCATGGTTCAACCCGAGGTGGTTCCCCTGGTCCAGGAGGAACTCTTCGGAGCGCAGATCAGCAAGTTCTCGATCACCGCGGGGGTCGGCCACGGAACCCAGAAGGGGTACCAGGCCACGTTCCGCGGGGTCCAGACGCAGGTGAACATCCTGAAGCGCGTCCGCATCGACGTCGCGGTGAACGAGGACTTCGTGGAGCGCGCGGTCCAGGCGATCCTCAAGGCGGCGCAGACGGGGATGCCCGGCGACGGGAAGATCTTCGTCACCGACCTCCACGACTGCATCCGGATCCGGACCGGCGAGCGCGGCTCGCAGGCCATCGGCTAGCCGTTCCATGTCTCTTCGCGACGTCCGCCGCACGATTCAGGACCGGAAGATCAAGTTCGTGGACTTCCGGTTCACGGACCTCCTCGGCGGCTGGCGCCACATCTCCTACGCCATCGAGGCCTTCGACGAGGACATGTTCGTCCACGGCATCGGCTTCGACGGCTCCTCGGTCCGGGGCTTCCAGGGCATCGAGCGGAGCGACATGCTGCTCCGCCCCGACCCGGACAGCGGCTTCATCGATCCCTTCTACGAAGAGCCGACCCTGGTCTTCATCTGCAACGTCAAGGACCCGGTGGACCTCAGTCTCTATTCCCGCGATCCCCGGAACATCGTCGAGAAGGCCACGCGGTTCCTCGAGACCTCCGCGCTCGCCGACACCTGCTACGTCGGCCCCGAAGCCGAGTTCTACATCTTCGACGACGTCCGCTTCGACCAGACCGTGAACGAGGCGTTCTACTACGTGGACTCCGGGATCGGCGCCTGGAACGTGGGCCGCGTCGAGAAGCCGAACCTCGGCCACAAGCCGGGCCTCAAGCAGGGCTACTTCCGGATGCCCCCGACCGATCCCTACCAGGACGTGCGGTCCCAGATGCTCACCAACCTGCGCGACTGCGGGGTGGACGCCGAACTCCACCACCAGGAGGTGGGCAGCGGCGGCCAGTGCGAGATCGGGATCAAGTACACGACGATCAGCGAGATGGCGGACTCGATGATGAAGTTCAAGTACATCGTCAAGAACACCGCCAACCGGCACGGCAGGACCGCGACCTTCATGCCGAAGCCGCTCTTCGGCGACAACGGGTCCGGAATGCACTGCCACATGAGCCTGTGGCGCAAGGGGAAGAACCTCTTCTACGACCCGAACGGCTACGCCGGCCTCAGCGAGGCGGGGGTCTTCTTCATCGGCGGCATCCTGAAGCACGCGTCGTCGCTCTGCGCCTTCACCTGCCCCACCGCGAACTCCTACCGGCGCCTCGTCCCCGGCTTCGAAGCGCCGAACAAGCTCGTCTATTCGCGGAGCAACCGCTCGGCGGCGGTGCGGATCCCCATGTATTCGGCCGCCCCGGGGGCCAAGCGGATCGAGTTCCGCTGTCCCGACCCGAGCGCCAACCCGTACCTTGCGTTCTCGGCCATCATGATGGCCGGCATCGACGGCATCACGAACCGGATCCTTCCTCCCGATCCGGTGGACCAGGACCTCTACGAACTGCCCGAAGCGGAACTGCGGAAGATCGGCGACACGCCGCCGACGCTGAAGGCGGCGCTCAACGCGCTGGAGGAGGACCACGACTACCTGCTGCGGGGCGATGTCTTCACGCACGACGTCATCGACACCTGGATCCGCTACAAGCGGGCCAACGAACTCGCCTACATGGACCAGCGGCCGCATCCCGCGGAGTTCGCTCTCTACTATGACTGCTGATTTTCGAAGCGGCTTGCAAAGCGGCCGGCCAGCGGCCACGGAGGCCCTTTCATGACTCCAGGAACCATTGGAATCGCCCTTGCTCTCGCGATCGTCGGAATCTTGGCGATCATCATCTTCATCCGCGCGCACGTGGTGGTCTGCGCCCCCAACGAGGCGGTGATCTTCTCGGGTCGGAAGAAGGGCTATCGCATCATCCGGGGCGGCCGCGGTTTCCGCCGTCCGCTCATCGAGACGGTGTCCCGCATCTCCCTGAACACCATCCCCATCGAGGTGACGGTCAAGAAGGCGCTCTCGGCGGGCATGATCCCGCTGGACGTGGACGGCATGGCGACCGTGAAGATCGCCGGCGATCCGGAGGGCGGCCTCGACCACGCCGTGGAGCGCTTCCTCGGCCGGACGCAGCACGAGATCCAGACCGTCGCGAAGCAGACGCTCGAAGGCAGCCTGCGGGGCGTGCTCGCCACCCGGACTCCCGAGGAGGCGAACGCCGAGCGGCTGGGCGTCGGCGATGCGGTGGCCGAGTCGGTGCGGCAGGACTTCTCGCAGCTCGGCCTCGTGCTGGACACCTTCAAGATCCAGCACCTGTCGGACACCGAGGGCTATCTGGACGCCATCGGCCGCAAGCGCAGCGCGGCCGTCCGCCGGGACGCCAAGGTCGCCGAGGCCCGGGCGGACGCCGAAGCGCGGGACGTGGCCGCGAGCGCGAAGCGCGACGCGGTCGTCGCCGAGACGAGCGCCGAAGAGGCCATCGTGGACGCCGAGCACGGCGTGCGGATGCGCCGGGCCGAGCGGGCGGCGGCGTCGAACCAGGCCGAGCAGGTCGCCGAGGTGGCGAAGCGCATGGCCCGGATCGCGGAGGAGCGCAAGCTCGAAGAGATCCGGGTGGCCCGGAACGAACTCCGCGAGAAGGCCAACACGGTGGTGCCGGCCGAGGCTTCCAGCCAGGCCCGGGCGCTGGCCTCCCAGGGCGAGGCGTCCCGGATCCGGGAGAACGGCAAGGCCACCGCCGAGGCCCTGGCCGAGATCAAGGCCCAGTGGGACGACGACACCACGCGGGAGATCATGCTGCTGCAGATGCTGCCGCAGCTCCTCGACAAGGTCACCCACGTGCTCCACGACAACCTCCACGTCGAACGGCTCACCGTGGTGGACAACGGCACCGGCGGCGCGGTCCCGAACCACGTGCGCGGCCTCACCGGGTCCATCGCCGCCTTCCTCGAGCAGTTGAAGACCTCCACCGGAGTGGACGTGCCCGCCATCCTGCGCGGCAACGCCGGCGACGGCGACGACGACGAGGGCGGCGCGAAGCGCAGCTCCGCCCGGGGCCCGCTCGGCCACAAGGGCCACTAGGCGGCGCGCCGGCCTGGAACGCCGGTCTCCAGACCGGCACGCGCGGCGCTCCGCGCCGCGCACGGCGCAACGCTGACGCGCGTCGCGGCGCGTCTCGCAACCCCACCAACCCCGGGTAGCGCACCGGCCTGGAACGCCGCCTTCAGCCGGTGTCAAGCGACACCCAGATTGGCCCAGATAAACGACACGAACTTTGTCACCCTGGAGAGCCTGCTTCGGCGGGTCAGGAGGGACGTTGGGGAGCGCGGCGGGAGCCCGGAGGGCGACCAGAGCGCTCACCGACGTCCCTCC
>CAYUVU010000356.1:0-3552 GCA_964448205.1 uncultured Acidobacteriota bacterium | reverse complement strand
AGGTCCTCGCGAGCGCCAACGCGCTCTACGAGTACCGCCCGGAGTTCGGGCGTCACCTCTGGAAGCTCCTGGAACTCGACGGCGAGCCGATCGGGGGGCGGCGGCTCCGCCGGGAAGAACGGCGCTACCGGCGGGCCATCGAGTCCGCGAAAGAAGAGGCGGAAGAGGACCGTCTGGCGCTGGAACGTCAGGACCCCGACTACGAGGTTCGCCCGAAGAACGGGATGGACCTCTTCTACAAGATCGTGAGGGACGCCATCGAACTCCAAATGTTCGACGGAGAGCTGTTGCGGCGCGACACCTGGCGCGGCCGTCCCGTCGAGGTGGTCCGCTTCTGGCCCCGCCCCGGATTCGACGACGCCCCCAACCGGATGATGTCGGTGGTCTCCAAATGCGAGGGGGAACTCTGGGTGGACGCGGAGAGCCGGCAGATCGCCCGCGTGCGCACCGTCCTCACCGAGGCGGAGAGCTTCATCGCCGGGCTCTTCGGCCGCCTCCACCGCGGGACGAGCGCTGACGTGGAGAGCGACTTCGACGGTGAACTCTGGCTCCCCAAGCGGGTGACCATGACCGTGGATGCCCGGATGTTCTTCATCCGGCGGATTCGGCGGCGGGTCCACTACGATTTTCTGGAGTTTCGCTCGCTCCCGGCGTCCCTTGACAGATAGGCTTCGCCATTCATGCTGACGCTGCGCGGGCTGGAAGGGCTTCCCGAGGTTCAGTCCGGCGACGACCTGGCGCGGCTCCTGCTCGACGGGATGCTCCACTCCGGGGCCGAACCCGCCGACGGCGACGTCGTCGTGGTGTGTCACAAGGTCGTCTCCAAGGCCGAGGGGAGGCTGGTGGAGCTCAAGCGGCTGCGGCCGACGAAGATCGCCCGGGCGTGGGCGGCGGAGTACGGGCGCGACCCCCGGGAGGTCCAGGCGGTCCTGGGCGAGGCCCGGGACATGGTGCGCGTGCAGCGCGGGGTGCTGGTCACCGAGACCCGCCACGGGTTCGTCTGCGCCAACTCGGGGGTGGACCGTTCGAACGTGCCGGAGGGCCACGTGTGCCTGCTGCCCGAAGACCCCGACGGCTCGGCGCGCGAGCTTGCCGAACGGCTCTCGGAGGCGACCGAGACGCGGTTGGGGGTCGTGATCACCGACACCTGGGGACGACCCTTCCGCCTCGGGGCGGTCAACGTGGCCATCGGGATCGCCGGCGTACCGGCGCTCCACGACTACCGCGGCCAGCCGGACTTCAGCGGCCGGACCCTCCAGTCCTCGACGATGGCCATCGCCGACGAGTTGGCCGGCGCCGCCGGTCTCGTCATGGGAAAGCTGCGCCGCGTTCCGGCGGTGCTGGCGCAGGGCGTCCCGTCGCATCCTGGGGCGGAACCGGGAACGGGAGCCTCGCTCCTCCGTAGCCGCGGGGAAGACATCTTCCGGTGACTCGTGCTGGCAGCCGGTGGTGAAACCCCCGTGAGCGCCGAGAGCGGCGAGGCGCCCCGCTGACAAGGCGCGTGAGGGAGGAATACCGGGTGTATTCCGACCGAAACGCAACGCCGGGCGCCGCGCAGCGGCGCGGTTCAGCGGGGATGCATCGCCGCTCGAACGCCGCGGGGGTTTCGCCACCGGCTGCCAACCTCGCAGTGCTCGGCGGGACCGGACAGTTCGGACTGGGGCTCGCGTGGCGGCTCGCGCTCGGCGGAGCCGACGTGGTGATCGGCTCCCGCGACGAGAAACGGGCGGAGGAGGCCGGGGCGCGGGTACGAGCCGGTTTTGATGTTGCGGGCGCGGTTCCGGAGCAGGTCAGGGAACTCCCGGTGTCCGGGGCGACGAATCTGGCGGCAGCCAGGGCCGGGGACGTGGTGTTCCTCTCGGTTCCCTTCGCCGGCCAGGAGGCACTCCTTGAGGAAATCGGTTCCGCACTCGACGGGAAGCTGGTGATCTGCTGCGGCGTACTCTGGCCGCCGGGATCCCGCCCGGAAACGTCCGCGGCCGAGGAGGCCGAGCGGGTGCTGCGGCGAGCCGGAGCCGGGGAGGTGCGCGTGGCCGCCGCCTTCCAGACGGTTGCCGCCGGGCTCCTGCGGCTCCCTCCCGGAGCGGCCGGCGAGGAACCGGCGCCGGACGTCCTGGTCTTCGCCGATGAACCCGCCCACCGCGAGACGGCCGCCCGGATGGCGGCGCTCACCGGGCTCCGGGCCGTACCGGCCGGGCCGCTCCGGAACTCCCGCGCGGCGGAGGCCGTTCTCGGAATGCTCCTGGAACTCAACCGGCACTCGGCCCGGCACGCCGGGCTCATGGTCACGGGTCTGAAGTCGCACCCCGCATGAACTCCCGTTTCGTACCGAAACGGCTGCTCGTGGGAGCCCTGCCATTCGCCGGAGCGGCGCTCATCCTCGCGCTGCTCTTCCGCCGCATCCCGCCCGAGCGCATGCTGGAGGCGCTTCGAGGGGCCGATCCGGTTCTGTTCTTCGCGGCGCTCCTTCCGGTCTCCGTCCTCTACGTCCTCCTCGACGGCGTCCTGCTGGCCCTGGTGCTGCGCTGGTTCCACCCTCCCGGGATCACTCTCCGGGAATCGTTCGCGGTCCGGGCGGTGGACTACCTGGTTTCGCTCTGGAACGGACGCGCCTCCCAGGCCGCGATGGTGGGCACGCTCGGACGGCGCTTCGGAGCCGCGGGGGGCGGTGGTGAGACCCATCCGGATTCGGGCTACTGGGAATGCGCCGGGACGATCCTCTTCCTCGACCTCTGCCAGCGGGGCCATCTCCTTTTCTGGGCGGCGGGCGGCGCCATCGTCCTCGGCAGCGCCGCGCCGGATCGCGTGCCGGTGGCCGCCGCCCTCGGTTTCGCCGGTCTCTGCCTGCTCGTCGCCTTCCTGCGGGGCCGTCTGCGAGGCGCCGGACTCGGGCCGCCCCGCTGGAGGCTCCTCCAGTCCCTCCGGAGAGCCGCCCCCCGGCACTACGCCGCGGTGTTCGCTCTGAAGGCGCCCCTGATCGTCGCCGCCGCCGTGGGACACCACTTCGCCCTCAAGGCCTTCGGCATCCAGATTCCCGTGGGAACGCTCCTGGCCACGCTGCCGATCATCTTTCTCGCGGGCGCCCTCCCGATCGCGGTGGCGCGGGTCGGAACGAGCCAGGCCGCCTGGATCTACTTCCACGCGGGAGCCGCGGCCCTGTCACCGGGGGGAGAGGCCGCCCTCCTCGCCTACAGCCTGTCCGCCCACCTGACGTTCCTGCTCCTGAACGCGGCGCTCAGCGCCCCGTTCCTGCCGGCGGCCTGGCGGACGATCCGCGGCGCTCGCCGGCCGTTCAGTCGAGCCGCCGGTACACGCTCCGGAGCAGCAGCGGATCCCCTCTCCGTGGCATCTTGAGCTCGGTGCGCACGACCAGCACGTCATCCGTGGCCTGCAGCGTCCGGAACAGCTCGAGTTTTCCGAAGGGCAGTTCCCGTTCCTCCCGGACGCGCGCGATGCCGCCGCGGAACTCGGCCACGCTGGTGATCCGCCCTCCGCGGCCGTCCTCGCGGGCGTGCTCCTCGCCGTCCAGATAGAGGATCTGGACCCGCTCGT
>CAYUVU010000355.1:0-3809 GCA_964448205.1 uncultured Acidobacteriota bacterium | reverse complement strand
CCCGCACCTCCGGCCCGCGCCCCGTGGAGAGCGCGAACAGCGTGTCGCCGTCGGAGGGGGTGTGTACCGGATAGATGGTCCGCGCCAGGCCGTCGTGCGCCATCTCGGCCACCTTGTTGGCTTCCGCCTTGGTGAGCGGGGCGTTCACGGCCACCACTCCGATGGTGGTGTTGGCGCCCGCGACAGGACCGTCGCTTCCCGGGCCGGGACGGGCGGCCGGGCCGGCGAGCGATTCGAGCAGCAGCCGGCGCGCGTCCGCGAGGTTTCCCTCCTCGTCGCGAACCCCGGCGACCACCGTCCCGTCCGCGGGGTCCACGACGTCGCCGACCGCGTTCACCGCGATGAGCGCGGCCACCACCAGGCCGTCCGCAGAACGCAGCGAGGCCGAACCGACCCCGCCTTTCATCGCCCGGGCCAGGCCGCGGCTCTTTCCCACGGTGGCTCCGGCCCCGGCGCCCGCGTTCCCGCGCCGCACCGGGTCCGACCCCGCCGCGGCAGCCGCCCGGTAACCGCAGTCGGCGCCCGGACGCACCGCCCCCGGCCCCTGCACTCCGAGGTCGAAGAGGATCGCGGCCGGGACGATCGGCACCCGGAAGGGGCCCACCGGATAGCCGATCCCGGCCTCCTCCAGGAAACGCACCGTGCCGTCGGCGGCCGCGAGTCCGAACGCGCTGCCCCCGGACAGGACCACCGCGTGGACGCGCTCCACGGTGTTCTCGGGATCGAGCAGATCGGTCTCCCGGGTCCCGGGAGCCGAACCCCGGACGTCCACCCCGGCCACCGCGCCCTCCCGGGCCAGCACCACGGTGCACCCGGTGGGGAGGCCGTCCAACTCGTGTTGGCCCACCTCGATGCCGGCAACCGCGACGAGTCCGGGATCGGGGACCGGGGGGGTGACCTGCCGGCGCCCGGAATCCTCCGCGTTTCCGCCAGGCGGGACGACGATCCCGGGAGCAAGGAGCAGCACGGGCGCCAGGGCTCGCCGAAGGGACAGAACGGCCTTGATTCTATGCGGCGCGGGCCCGGAGGAAGGGGCCCGCGCCGGCAGTTCGCTCAGCGCCGGGAGGCGTCCGGCCTCCGGCGCGTCGATTCCGGCCTATGGGTCGCCGGATCCGTGGGGTCCGTAGCAGATGACCCTGGGATGGCGGTCCGCGTCCCGGCAGCGCCGAGGGGCGCCGCGCCGCGGCAACGCGCGCAGCAACCGAACCTGCGGTGATCCCCGGCGGGAACCGCCGTGGTGGCAGGACTCGGCGATCTTCGCGGCGCCGAGGCCCTCCGCGACCACCGACCGCGGAAGGCGCGTGAGCGCGGCCAGCACCGGCGCGGTCAGGACGTCCAGCAAGCAGGCATCGGCGGGTTCCGGATCCGCCTTCTTCATTCGGCGTGTCTCGATTTCCATATTTCCAATATTATCGAAATATAGAGCGCCACGCAAGGAAACCCCACCAGCCGGCCGGTAGCGGCCAGGACTTCGGTCTCCGTGTCTGCGGGGATTACTCCCCCGACCAGCAGCCTGTGGCAAAACCCACGCGGCGTTCGGCGGGCGATGCATCCCGTCTGAACCGCGCCCTGCGAGGCGCTCTACGTTGCGTTTCGGTCGGAATACACCCGGTATTCCTCCCTCACGCGCCTTGTCAGCCGGGCGCGTCGCCCGTCTCGGCGCTCACGTGGGCTTCACCACAGGCTGCCAGCCCCTGCTCACCACCGGGAGCGGCCAACCCGCTCCCGGACCGTCGTCATTTTGTTCCACCCCAAGCGGAGCCCGTCGCAAAGTGTTCCGTGCGCCCCTCCGGAGCCCGACCGGCGGCGCCGTTCGGAGTCTCGTGGTCGCAATCGTGGTCGGCGCAGCAGTGTTCCGTCAGATAGTCGAGCAGATCCCGAATCGCCTGCAGGTTCACGGTGTAGATCTGGGATCGGCCATGGCGGCAGCACCGGAGGAGCCCGCCCTTCTTGAGCTCCTTCAGATGGAACGAGCAGGTTGGCGCCGGCAACTGACAGTGCCTGGCGATCGCCCCGGCGGCGAGTCCGTCCGGCCCGCTCTGTACCAGCAGCCGGAAGATGTCGAGCCGACTCTCCTGGGAGAGGGCGCAGAGCATCTCCAGCGCCTCGGCGGTCGACTGGGCGCCGTTCGTTTCCATATTTCCAATAGTATCGAAATCAGAATCGGAAGTCAACCCTGGCCGGCGAGTGTCCTCGTTGCCGGCTGCGGCCTGCGCGCCCGCGCGACTTCCGGTCTCATCCAAGGGGCCCGTTCTCCGCGGCCGCCGGACTCCCGTGGCTGCACGCCTCTTCGGAGCAGCAGTGTTCGGTCAAGTACCCGAGCAGCGCCCGGATCGCCCGGAAGTTCGCCGTGTAGACCTGGGATCTGCCATGGCGGCAGCAGCGCAGCAGTCCGCCCTTCTCGAGTTCCCTGAGGTGGAACGAGCAGGCCGGCGCCGGCGCTTTGCAGTGCCTTGCGCTCCCCGCCGCGAGTCCATCCGGACCGCCCTGAGCCAACAGGCGGAAGACATCGAGACGACTCTCCGGGGAGAGCGTGCACGGCGATTCCAGCGCGCCGGTGGCGGAGTCGGCGGCTCTTGTTTCCATATTTCCAATATTATCGAAAGATGAACCGCTCGTCAAGTCGGGACGACGGCCACCCGCCGCCACGGGGCGATATCCTCGGTTCCAATGCCGCTCCGTCCGGTCGCCGCCGGCCTCGAGGCGCGGATCCTTCGCCAGGCGGAGGCGGCCCGCGCCGAGATCGCCGCCTTCTGCGGGGAGCTGATCCGGATCCCGACCGTGAATCCCCCGGGCGAGAACTACCGTGAATGCGCCGCCCTGCTCGGCAGCCGGCTCGCCGGCGCCGGTTTCGAGGTGGTCTTCGACGATCCGCCGGCGGAGGCCTGTCCACCCGGTTCCGCCGCCTGGCCCCGGCAGAACGTCATCGGACGCCTGCGGAGTCCGCGCGGGGAAGGCGGCCGCCGGCTCCATCTGAACGGACACCTCGACGTCGTCCCGCCAGGCTCCGGCTGGACCACCGACCCCTTCTCGGGAGAGGTTCGGGACGGGGCTGTCTGGGGCCGCGGGGCGAGCGACATGAAGGGCGGCGTCGCGGCGGCGTTCTTTGCGGCAGTGGTCCTCCAGCGGGCCGGCGCCCGGCTTGCCGGCACCCTGGAGATCTCGGGGACCGCCGACGAGGAGACCGGGGGACAGGCCGGCGTCGCGTGGCTGGCCGAGTCCGGAGCGATCGCCCGCGACACCGACGCCGTGATCATTCCGGAACCATTCGGCTCCCGCCGGGTGTGCGTGGGACACCGCGGCGTCTACTGGTTCCGGGTCGTCGCCGAAGGCGAGGTCGCCCACGGCAGCATGCCGTTCCTGGGCCGAAACGCCATTACCGACCTCGCTCCGCTTCTCGAGGAGATCCGGAGCGAATGGGTCCCGGAGCTGGCCGCCCGGCGCACCGCGCTCCCCGTGGTTCCCGAGGGGGCGCGCGTCGCGACGGTCAACGTGAACAGCATCCGGGGTGGACAGGCGGGCGCGGGAACCGAGAGCCCCCAGGTTCCCGACCGCGCCGAACTGGTGGTGGACCGCCGGTTCCTGCCCGAGGAGGGACTCGACGCGGTGCGGGAAGAGGTGGCTCGCCGGGTTGCGGCGTGCGCCGGCCGGGAGGCCGGCCGCCGCTACCGGATCGAGGAGTTGCTCACGGTCGAGCCGGTGCGGACGCCGGCCGGATCGCTCGCCACCGAGGCGGTGCGGTACGGGGTGCGGGGCGCGCTCGGCGCCGAGGTCGAGGAGGTGGCGAGCCCCGGCACCTACGACCACAA
>CAYUVU010000354.1:0-8895 GCA_964448205.1 uncultured Acidobacteriota bacterium | reverse complement strand
ACCCCGAGACCCAGGAAGGCCAGATGACCACCCTGGCCACCGAGACCGGCCAGACCAGCACCAAGATCTTCATGGTGCGGACCGGGTTCGACGCCGAGACCTCCGGCTACCTGGCGACCATGGACGCGGCGGGGCGGAGCGGGATCCTGACTATGGTGCACTGCGAGGACGGACCCATCCTCGCCCGCGCGGTGGCCGAACTCACCGCCGCGGGACGCACCTCGCTCGAGTACTTCCCCGAAAGCCGTCCGGTGGTCGGCGAGGTGGTCGCCACCCAGCGCGCCGTCGCCATGTCCGAGGCCACCGGAGCGCCCATCTATGCGGTTCACGTCTCCTCCGAGGGCGCGCTGCGCGTGCTGCAGGAGGCCCGGGACCGCGGGCTCGGCGTCTTCGTGGAGACGCGTCCCATCTACCTCCACTTCACCCGGGCTCGCTTCGAGGGCCCGGACCGCGGGCTCTACGTGGGACAGCCGCCGCTCCGCGGGCAGCGTGACCAGGACGCGCTCTGGGCGGGCATCGCGAGCGGATCGGTACACGTGCTCGGGACCGACCACGTCGCGTATCTCCGCGAGGAGAAGATGGATCCGTCGCAGACCGTCTCCCGCCATCGGGCCGGCCTGAACAACCTCCAGGTGGTGCGGCCGATGCTCTGGTCCGAAGGCGTCGTCCAGGGGCGCATCTCCGAGGAGCGCTTCGTGGCGGTGACCTCGACCAACGCCGCGAAGCTCTTCGGGCTCTACCCGCGGAAGGGCACGGTCGCGGTTGGCTCCGACGCCGACATCGTCCTCTGGGATCCGGACGAGACGCGCACGATCCGCGACGAGGACATGTTCTCCGGGACCGGTTTCTCGGTCTACTCGGGTTGGGAAGTCACGGGCTGGCCCGTGCTGACGCTGCGCCGGGGCGAGGTCGTCTACGAGAACGGCGAGATCCTGGCCGAGGCGGGCAGCGGCGAACTCCTGCGCCGCGGGAGATGGCAGGCGCCGTGAGGCCGGATCGCCGTCGCGGGCTCTGGAGCGCCGGCCCCTGGCCGGCATCGCTCCCCATCGGGGAGCGAAACATGCCGGGCGGTTCAGCCCGGATGCCGCTCGCGGCGGATCACTCCTCGCTCGGGAACGCGTAGTAGCCGTTCCGCGTCCGCGCCAGCAGGTCCCGGCGCCCCCGGACCGACACCTCGATCTCGCGCCACTCGCCGTCCCGCTCCGCCTCTCGCGGGATGTAGGCCAGCCGGTACTGGGCGTGCATGTCCGCCTCGATCCGGGCGAAGCTGCCGATGAGATCGCCGGTCCGTTCGGGGAAGAGCGCCTGACCGCCGGTCTCTTCCGTGAGCCGGCGCAGGAACCGCTTGTTGACCCGGGCGCCGTTCCCCTCGAACCCGATGGCGTAGACGACGGCGTCGGTGAGCCGGGCGGCTTCGATGGCGTCGCCGGCGCTCATCTCGCTTCCGAACCCCATGCTGCGCGAGTCGTCGCCGTCGGTGAAGATCAGCAGCACCTTGCGGTCCCCGTCGGCGAAATGGAGCCGCTCGAGGGCCATGATCGAGGCGTCGTAGAGCGCGGTCGGCCCCAGGGGGTCGAGGGCCATGATGTTCGCCGTGAGCCGAAACCGGTCGTCGGTGAACTCGCCCCCGAACCGGACCCGGTCGTTGAACTCGCCGATCATGGCGACGTCACCCTCCCAGAGCCGATCCACGAAGGTGGCGGCAGCCTCCTTCACGTAGTCGAGGCTCACCCTCATGCTCAGCGAGGCGTCGAGAAGGACCAGGATCGTGAGCGGCGCCGCCTCTGCCGCGAAGAAGCTGACCTGCTGGGGAACCCCGTCCTCGCGAACCACGAAGTCGTCGGCGGTCAGGCCGGAGACGAAGCGGCCACGCTCGTCGCTGACCGCCACTCCCAGATTGACCGCCTCCACCTGCACCTGAATGCGGAAGGGGTCCTGCCGGGTCTGACGGGCCGCCGCGACGGCGAGAGTCCCCAGGGTGGCCGCGAAGAGCGCGGCGGTCAGGCCGGCCGCCGCGCTTCTCCGAATCCACCGGGACATTTGGTGCCCCGTATTGTGTCGCGCCGAACGGAGTCATGTGTGACGGATTCGGCGGAACGGCCGTCCGGCCCGGTCACGAGATCGCGGCCGGCCCCGGCGTTTCGCAGCCTGCTACAATTCCCGGCTCGAATCCGGGGCGAAATCGCTCCGCCGAGCCGGTTTCCCGGCTGTCAGTTGCGGCCCGAGTCTGTCAGGCCGACCGGTTGCGGACCGTAGTTCATCCCCCTGCCCACGGAACGGAGGTTCCTCGCAAGATGCTTCACAGAGCCCCTCGCACGCTCATTCTGCTCGCGATTCCCCTTGCCGCCGCCCTGCTGGCCGGCTGCGGCGGTGGCGGCGAATCGGACACCGCGATGGACGCCGCCCCGGCCGCCACCATGGCCACCGTGGATCCGGCGACCGCCGGGACCATCAGCGGCACGATCATGCTCGACGGCGACGCCCCGCCGGCCGACGCCATCCAGATGGCCGCGGACCCGAACTGCGCCCGCATGCACGACAGCGCCGTGATGACCGAGTTCGTGATCACCGACATGGAGGGCGGCCTGCGGAACGCCTTCGTGTACATCAAGGGCGGCCTCGAGGGCATGAGCTTTCCCGTCCCGTCCGAGCCGGTCGTCCTGAACCAGGAGGGCTGCGTCTACGTGCCGCACGTGCTGGGCATCCAGGTCGGACAGGAACTCAACATCCTGAACAGCGACGCGACGCTCCACAACATCCACGCCACCCCGACCCTGAACCAGGAGTTCAACATCGGCCAGCCGGTCGCCAACATGAGCACCACCCGGACCTTCGACACCGCCGAGGTCATGGTGCCCTTCAAGTGCGACGTGCACCGCTGGATGAACAGCTACGCGGGCGTCCTCGACCACCCCTACTTCGCGGTGAGCAGCATGGACGGCTCCTTCAGCATCGGCAACGTGCCGCCGGGCGACTACACGGTCGGCGTCTGGCACGAGCGCCTCGGTGAGATGGAGATGGCGGTGACGGTCGGCGAGATGGCCACCGCGGACGCCAGCTTCACCTACACCGCCGACGAGTAAGGCAACGGGTCCCGTCCTGGCAGGCAACACCTGCCAGGACGGGGGAATCACCCCGCCTGGGGCGGCTCAGTGGGGCTGGGACGCCTCGCCCTCCGGGTGCGGCCGCGAACCCTCCGGAGCGCCTTCGGGCCAGGGCGTCTTGCGCAGATCCCTGGCCCAGCGTTCGAGCACCTTGTCCCCACCGAGTTGCCGGACCCGGTTGTAGTCGAAGAGCGCCGGTTGGCGCTGGCCCAGGCCGTCGCGGGCATTGCCGCGACGGAAGTGCAGCATCAGCCGGACATCGGGGGGCGGGGAGGACTGGAGACCCTGTGAGAAGGCGGCCTCGGCCTCTTCCCAGCTCTCTTCGAACAGCCAGGACTCACCCAGCCTGAGTTCCGGAATGCCGCGCGTGGTCAGATGGTAGTTCCCGAAGCCGGCGTCCCGCCGTTCGATGAACAGCAGCAGCGCGTCGCGCGCCCCGGCGGTTTCTCCGTGGTACAGGCGGATCCCGATCTCTTCGAGGGCGAAGTCCGGATTCTTCGGAAACTGCTCGCGGAGCGAGCTTACGGCGGTGAGGGCGTCGTCCAGCCGGTCCTCCCGCTGCATGAAGAGTGCGAGCGCCCAGAGGGCGCCCCAGCGCGAGCGCTGTCCTTCGTGGGCGGTGCGGGCGACCCAGTCGAGACCCCTGTCCTTCTCGCCCCGCATGCCGAAGAGGAACGCGAGCATGCGGAGGGCGCGCGGCAGGGTGGCGATCGCGTAGTCCTGGGCGCCCGGGGCGTGGTAGGCGTCGGCGAAATCAGGATCCGCTTCCAGGACCTCACGGTGGAGGCTGGCCGCCCGGCGCATCGCTCGCGCGGCGGAGAAATAGGCGCGTTGCACGGTGCCGTCCCACGCCGCCTTCATCGAGTCGATGGAGCCAAGGTAGTAGAGGTTCAGCAGGTCCCCGGGGTCGCGCTGCCGCACCTGCTCAGCGCGCCGTCTCGCCTCGTCGAGCTGGTCCTCGAAGACCTGTAGTTCCTCGTCGGTCACGGGCGCGATCCCGCTCTGCTCCCAGAACCGGTCGCCCCGGTGCGAGGACCCCCGCATCGCTCCGACGCGCTGGCCGACCTTCGTCCAGATGACAGCGGCGCGGCCGTAGGGCCCGGCAGCGAAGTCGGGGAACTGATCATCGAGGCGTTCGAAGATCTCCTCGGCCTCCTCGAAGTCATAGTTGAACAGGTGCTGATACGCCTCCGTCTCCAGCGGAAGCGCTTCATCCCCGTACGCCTGTGACGATCCCTCGACAAGATCCTGCGGCTGTCCGTGAACGAGGCCGGCCGCAAGCAGCACAAGCGCGGTCAAGAGTCCGAGGCGGGTGGCCACGGTTCGCGAAGACTCCATCATGCCGCGTATTTTTCCACGCCGGCCCACTTACACTGCCTCTCTGATGCCCGACCCGTCCAGCGCCGTTTCCGCCCAACTGATCGACCGGAGCGTCCCGTTCTCCGGGCGGCTCCTGCGAGTGGAGCTCGATCGGGCGAAGGAGCCCGCGGGACCGGACGAATACGGTCCGGAGGTCCGCCGCGAGGTGGTGCGCCACCCCGGCGCGGTGGCGATCGTCGCCGTGACTCCGGAACGCCGGCTGGTGATGGTTCGCCAGTACCGCTACGCCGCCGGCAGGTTCCTGCTCGAGATCCCCGCGGGGACGCTGGAGCCCGGAGAGCATCCGGAAGACACGGCGCGCCGCGAGTTGCGCGAGGAGACCGGCTATTCCGCCGAGACCCTGCGCCCGCTCGGATCGTTCTTCAGCGCCCCGGGTTTCTGCGACGAGGTGATTCACCTGTTCCGGGCGGAAGGCCTCACTCCGGGCGAGCAGGACACGGATTTCGGAGAGGACATCGACCTGGTCGAGATCCCCGTCGCGGAGGGCCGCCGCCGGCTGGCGGCGGGCGGTTTCGAGGACGCCAAGACGCTTGCCGGACTCGGGCTCTTCTTCCTGGAGGAACGCGGCCCGTCCTGAGCCGCCCGCACTCCCGATGGGATTCCACCGCGCCACCGGCAGCCGGCCCGCCTGGCGGGCGGCCGCGTCCTTCCTGGTGGTGGCCCTGGCCGCCGCCTGCGCCGAGAAACCGGCTCCCCCCGCGCGGGATGCCCCGGCGCCTCCTTTCGAGCTGCAGGACCTCGATGAGCGCCTTCACCGGCTCTCGGACTTCGAGGGTCAGGTCGTGGTGCTCAACTTCTGGGCCACCTGGTGCCCGCCCTGCGTCGAGGAGATGCCGTCGCTGCAACTCCTTCAGGATTCCCTGGGCGACGACGGTCTCAAGGTGGTCGCGGTGTCGGTGGACGAGCGGTACTCCGACATCCCGCCGTTCGTCGCCGAACACGGCCTTCGTTTCCTGGTGCTCCACGACCTCGGCAAACGCGTCTCCCGGCGCTACGAGGTGTTCCAGTTTCCCGAGACCTGGATCATCCGCCGCGACGGGACGCTCGCCTCCCACATCATCGGGGCCCGCGACTGGGCGGCGCCCGGATCGCTCGAGATCTTCCGGGACCTTCTGGAATAACGCTAGACTCCGCCGCTCGACCGGAGGGGATGCCGGTCCCCAGTGCGGAGGCGATCCACTTGAAGATTGAAGAATCGAGTCAGTTCCTGCAGGCGAACGCCGTGGCGCAGCGGGTGCGCCAGTTGATCCTGGGGGCGGCGCCCAAGGTGAAGACCCCGTCGCGCCGGCCGACCGCGATCGCGCTTGCCGAACTGAAGGCGGGCAAGCTCGAGGTCTATGACCCGCGGGAAGCGGCCGAGCTGCTCGCGGAGGACAGCGAGGACCTCAGCGAGGAGGAGCGGGCCGCCGCCGAAGCGGCGCGGGCCAGTTTCGAGCAGATGTTCGCCGAGGCGGCGGGCGGGGTGGATCTCGATGCCTCTCCCGAGGAATCCGCCGAGCCCGCGCCGGAGCCGGAAGCCGACCCTGGCGAGACGGCCGCGGTCGCGTTTGACGGCACCGAAGCGCCGGTCGAAGCTTCAGCCGAATAACACTGGCGCTCACGCGCCTCTCGCGTACCCTTTGGCGCGGGAGGATTTGCATGAGTTCCCGTTTCCTTCGTGGAGCCGCCGTTGCGGTTCTCGCTCTCCTGTTCGTCCCGGCCGCGGCCGGCGCCAAGACCGAAGCCCGCATCCGCTGGGAGCGGATGTGCCAGATCCGGGCTGACAAGTTCGATCTCATCCTGCCCGAGGCCATGCGCGGGAACGGGATCGACATGTGGATCACGGTCATGAAGGAGGGGTATCGCGATCCGCTCTGGCCGGACCTCGGCCACGGCTACGTGGGGAGCACGGGCTACGTCGTCTTCACGGATCGGGGCGGCGACCGCATCGAGCGGGTCGCCATCGGCGTCACCGGCTACAAGATCGCGCGCTGCGGGGTCTACGACCAGGTGACGGGCAGCGCCGACCTGGCCGAGTTCGTGCGGGAGCGCGATCCCGAGCGGATCGGGGTGAACATGTCCCGCAGCATCGGGGCGGCGGACGGGCTCTCGCACACGAGCTGGCTGCATCTCCGGGAGACGCTCGGCGAGCCCTACGCGGACCGGATGGTCTCCGCCGAGAAGCTGATTTCGGACTTCCGCTCCCGGCGGGTGGCGAGCGAGATCGTCGCCTTCGGCGAGGCCGGCGAGTGGTCGCGGAAGATCGCCGAGCGGGCCTTCTCGAACGAGGTCATCACCCCGGGCATCACCGCGCTCGAAGACGTCGCCTGGTGGATCGAGCAGCAACTGCTCGAGAACGGGCTCGACAGCTCGTTCGGGATGCCGTCCATCTACATCACCGGTCCGGCCGGCATCGAGGCCACCTCCAACGAGCGCATCATCCAGCGCGGCGACCTGCTGATGATCGACTGGGGGGTCGGCTACCTGAACTTCTACACCGACATGAAGCGGATCGCCTACGTGCTGAAGGAGGGCGAGATCGCCACGCCGCCGGGCATCCAGAACGCCTTCGACCGCGGCCGCGCCGCCCGCGACGTGATCCGGCGGACCATCAAGCCGGGCCCGACGGCGGGCGCCATGCTGGAGCAGCTCGGCGCCGAACTGACCGCGGCCGGCTTCCAGATGATCGAGTTCAACCAGCCCACCGATGACGACACCACCGACGTCGTGATCGGCTGCCACTCGGTCGGGAACCTCGGGCACGGGATCGGCCCGTCCATCGCCTGGTTCAATCCGACCCGGCTCGAGTACGAGATCGTGCCCTCGAACATGTTTTCCATCGAACTCTTCGCCTACACGAAGGCCGACGAGTTCGGCGGCGCCAAGATCCGCATCCCGCTCGAGGACGACGCCATCGTCACCGAGCGGGGCGTGGAGTGGTTCTATCCCGCCAACGACCGGATCCTGCTGATCCGCTAAGGAGGCCGTCATGAGGCCTGTTTCGGCACTCGCGAAAGCAATTCTGTTCCTCATTCTTCCGGCGCTCGCGGGCGCCCAGCTCCGCTCGCAGTCGGAACTCACCGCCGCGGACGCCGATCCCGGCTTCCGGCTGACCCTCGATCATCTCGGCGGCGGCAACCGCGTCTTCGGCCTGGCTCCGCGCGACCTGCGCTGGGCGCCGGACGGTTCCGAGGTTTACTTCCGCTGGCATGAGGATCCGAAGCCCGATCAGCTCGCCGACGACGATCCGTGGTTCGCGGTGGACCGGGCGGGAGGGACCCTCCGGGAGTTGAGCGAGGACGAGATCGCTCTCGTTCCGGGACCGAACGCGGTCCGGACCGTCTCGGGAGACACGGCGGCCTGGAGCCGGCAGGGCTCGCTCTACGTCTGGACGGAGGACGGGGGAACGCGTCCGGTCTTCGCGGTCGCCGGCCAGATCGGACAGCTCCGGCTCCGCCCCGACGGGAGCAGGGTCCTCTTCGCAACCAAGGGTCTCTCCCAGAACGCGCCCGAGAGCGGAGATCTCTGGGAACACGATGTCGCCTCGGGCGCCACCCGTCAGATCGCGGTGGTGGTCCCGGCGAAGGAGGAGGAGACGGACCAGCAGACCTGGCTCAAGGACCAGCAGAACGAACTGGTCCAGGTCGTCCGGGAACGAAAGGAACGGGACGAGCGCCGCGACCAGCTCCGCCGGGACCAGAACGATCTCCTGCCCCAGGAGATTCCGGTCCCGAAGGGCGAAAAGGCGGTGGACATCCGGGTGTCGCCGGACGGCAAGCACCTCGTCTTCCGGTCCCGGAAGGACCCCTCCGACCCGAAACGCACGAGCTTCATGGAGTTCGTGAACGAGAGCGGGCAGGCCACCGAGAAGGACGCCCGTCCCAAGGTGGGGGAGACGCTGCCCTCCTGGCGTTTCGGCATCGTGGCGGTGGATCGCTCCGTCCGCACCGAGGACATCGAGATCCGCTGGGTGGAGGACGGCATCGAGAAGGACACCGTGATGCACGGCCCCTGGTGGAGCCCGGACGGCAAGCACGGGGTGGTGCAGGTGCTCTCCATGGACCACAAGGAGCGCTGGATCTCGCTGCTCGATGTCGAAGCCGGAACTCTTCGCCACGTCGATCACCAGCAGGAGGAGGCCTGGATCGGCGGGCCGCTGGTGACCGGCCGCTGGTCGCCGGGGTACCTGGAGTGGCTGCCGGACAGCCAGGCGTTCGCGTTCGGGTCGGTGGCGAGCGGCTGGGCGATGCTGATGCTCGCGAACCTCGAGGGGGAAGTCACCGCCCTGACCGAGGGAGAGTTCGAGGTGCGGCGCGCCGAGCTTGCTCCCGGTGGGGACTCCTTCCTCGTCACCACCAGCCGCGAGCATCCCGGCGAGGAGCACCTCTACCGGCTGCCGGCGCGCGGCGGGGCCCTCGAGCAGGTCACCGGG
>CAYUVU010000353.1:0-6609 GCA_964448205.1 uncultured Acidobacteriota bacterium | reverse complement strand
GTGGTGGACCTCGTGAACGAGCGCCTGACGCTGGAAGGCGTCCGGATCGTCTACTCACGGCAGGCTCCGTAAGGGTGCGCCGGATGGCGCGCCGGCTTGGAACGCCGGTCTCCGACCGGCACGCGCGGCGCTCCGCGCCGCGCACGGCTCAACCCCACCCACGGCCACCGCGGCGCACCCGGCTGGGAACGCAGTAAGCACCAACTGGGAGGCCGGCGGCCAGTTCTCCCGCTGGGGTCCCCCGCATAGACTCCCGCGCCCATGATTCCGCTGACCGAGATTGAGGCGGCGCGCGCCCGGATCGCGCCCTACGCCGTCCGGACCCCGCTGGTGCGGCTGCCCGTCGAGGGCCCCGACGAGATCTGGCTGAAGCTGGAGAACCTGCAGCCCTTCGCCTGTTTCAAGATCCGCGCCGCCGCCAATCTCTTCGGTTCGCTCAGCGAGGCGGAGCTTTCGCGCGGAGTCATGACCGCAAGCGCCGGGAACTGGGCCCAGGCGGCCGCGTTCATGGCGCGGGAGCGCGGCGTTCCCTGCACCGTCGTCGTCCCCGAGACCTCGCCGGAGAACAAGCGCCGGTCCATCGCCGCGCTGGGGGCGGAGATCGTGGTCCAGCCGTTCCCGGAGTGGTGGAAGGCGATCGTCACCCACACCCACCCGGGGCTCGACGCCCGCTTCGTCCACCCGGTCGAGGAAAGGGAGGTCATGGTGGGCAACGCCACCGCCGGCCTGGAGATCTTCGAGGACCTGCCGGACGTGGACGCCGTGCTGGTTCCGTTCGGGGGCGGTGGCCTGAGTTGCGGGATTTCGAACGCCCTCCGCCTGAAGGGCTCCCGGGCGCGAGTTCACCCGGTCGAGGTCACCACCTCGGCGAAGGTGGCGGCGGCGGTCCGGAATGGATCGCCCCAGTGGATCGACACGGAGCCCAGCTTTGTGGACGGGATCGGGGGCAACACCGTGCTGGACCCCATGTGGCCGCTGGTTCAGGAGTTCCTGGAGGAACCCCTGCTGGCCTCACCCGACGAGATCGCCGGGGCCGTGCGTACCCTGGCTTCACGGAGCCGGATCGTGGCCGAGGGCGCCGGCGCCAGCCCGGTGGCGGTGGCGCTCGCCGGCCGGGTGCCGCGGCGTCCGGGCGAGGCGGGCAGACGGCGGATCGTCTGCGTCGTGTCCGGCGGCAACATCGAGATGGGCGTCTTCCGGCGCATCCTCGCGGGAGAAACCCCCACTTCGGCGCGCTAGGGAACGCCGGCTTCAGCCGGCACAGCCCGCCAAAGGCGGGCGGCGGGACGAATCTCATTGGCCGGGATGGCTCGGCTGCGCACGCCAGTGCACCCGGGGTAGCGACGAACCGCCCGCGCCCCTGCGGGGCGCTGTGCCGGCTGAAGCCGGCGTTCCAAGCCGTGCGCGTCACCGCGCGGATTGGCCCGACGCGGTTGGGTGCAGTTCAGGCGGTGGCTGGCTCTTCTTCGCGGGCCAGGTCGCGCATCACCGTCTGCAGGATGCCGCCGTTGCGGTAGTAGTCCACTTCCACGGCCGAGTCGAGGCGGCAGCGCGCCTCGAACGAGCGCGATTCTCCGTTTCGGGTGGCGGTCACCGTGACCCGGGCGCCGGGTCCGAGACCGTTGCTGACGCCCTCGATGTCGAGGACCTCGTCGCCGGTCAACCCGAGGGACTCCGCGTTCTCGCCGTCCGGGAACTCGAGCGGCAGGACGCCCATCCCGACCAGGTTGCTGCGGTGGATGCGCTCGAAGCTCTCGGCGATCACGGCCTTGACGCCCAGCAGCAGGGTTCCCTTGGCGGCCCAGTCGCGGGAGGAGCCGGTCCCGTACTCCTTGCCGGCGAGGATCACGAGCGGGGTGCCCTCCTCGCGGTAGCGCTCGGCGGCGTCGAAGATGGTGGTCTGCTCGCCCGACGGGTAGTGCACCGTGAAACCGCCCTCGGCGCCGCCGGCGAGCTGGTTCCGAAACCGGATGTTCGCGAACGTGCCGCGGAGCATGATCCGGTCGTTGCCGCGGCGCGAGCCGTAGGAGTTGAAGTCGCGCCGCTCGATCCCGCGCTCCCGGAGCCAACCGCCGGCCGGCGAATCGAAGGCGATGGTCCCGGCGGGCGAGATGTGGTCGGTGGTGACCGAATCGCCGCACCGGACGAGCACCCGCGCTCCCCGGATGTCGGTGGGCGGCGCCGGCTCGGCCGTCATGGCGGAGAAGAATGGCGGCTCCTGGATGTAGGTGGAAGCCTCGTCCCACGGGTAGATCTCGGAGGCGTCCACCGGGATCTCGTTCCAGGTGGGGTTCCCGTCCCAGACGTTCCCGTACATCCGGCGGAAGGTCTCCGGCCGGAGGGCTCGGTCGAGCGCGTCCCGGACGTCCTCGCTGCTGGGCCAGATATCGCGCAGGAACACCGGATTCCCGTCGGCGCCGGTGCCGAGCGGATCCTTCTCCAGATCGATGTCCACGGTGCCGGCGAGCGCATAGGCGACGACCAGCGGCGGAGACGCGAGGTAGTTGGCGCGCACGCTCGGGTGCACGCGGCCCTCGAAGTTGCGGTTCCCGGAGAGGACCGAAGCCGCCACCAGGTCGGCGCTCTCGATGGCCCGCTCCACCCTCTCGGGCAGCGGCCCGCTGTTCCCGATGCAGGTCGTGCACCCGTAGCCCACCAGGTGGAAGCCGAGATCCGCGAGCGGGCCGAGAAGTCCCGCGTCCCGCAGGTACTCGGTCACCGCCTTCGAACCCGGGGCGAGCGAGGTCTTGACGTGATCGGGGGTGGTGAGCCCGAGCCGGACCGCCCGCTGCGCGAGGAGACCCGCTGCGAGCATCACGCCCGGGTTCGAGGTGTTCGTGCAGGAGGTGATCGCCGCGATCACCACCGCGCCGTGGCCGAGGTTCCGGCCGTTCCCGGCGCTTGCCGTCCGGGCGAGCTGCGCCGGCTCGAGCGCGAAGCCGCGGTCCGCCACTGGCGCGCTCAGGGACGCGCGGAAGGCGCGCTGCATGTCGGAGAGCGCCACCCGGTCCTGCGGGCGCTTCGGACCCGCGAGGCTGGGCTCCACCGTTCCCAGGTCGAGTTCGAGCACGTCGGTGTACTCGGGGTCCGGGGTTTCGTCGGTCCGGAACAGACCCTGGCGCTTGGTGTACGCCTCGACCCGGTCCACGTCCTCGTCGCTCCGGCCGGTGCGGCGGAGATAGGAGAGGGTCTCGGCATCCACCGGAAAGAAGCCCATGGTGGCGCCGTACTCGGGCGCCATGTTGGCCACCGTGGCGCGGTCGGAGAGCGAAATCTCCGAGAGCCCTTCGCCGAAGAACTCCACGAAGCTCTCGACCACCCCGTGGGCGCGCAGCCGCTCCGTGATGGTGAGCACGAGGTCCGTCGCGGTGACCCCTTCCTGCAGGGCGCCGCTCAGCCGGAAACCGACCACCTTCGGGGTAATGAGGTAACACGGCTGCCCGAGCATGGCCGCCTCGGCCTCGATGCCTCCCACGCCCCAGCCGAGGACGCCGAGGCCGTTGATCATGGTGGTGTGGGAATCGGTCCCCACCAGGGTGTCCGGCAGAAGCACCCGCTCGTCGCCCTCGCCGTCCTCCATGACCACCTTGGCCAGGAGTTCGAGGTTCACCTGGTGGACGATGCCGGTCGCGGGGGGGACGACCCGGAAGCGGGAGAACGCCTCCGCTCCCCAGCGGAGGAACCGGTAGCGCTCCTGGTTCCGTTTGAACTCGATCGCCGCGTTCTGGCGGGCCGCCATCGGGGTGCCGAAGGAATCGACCACCACCGAGTGGTCGATGACCAGGTCCACGGGGGCCTTCGGATTGATCCGCGCGGGGTCGCCCCCCATCCGGGCCAGCGCGGACCGCATGGCGGCCAGATCCACGAGCGCGGGAACTCCGGTGAAGTCCTGCAGGATGACGCGGGCCGGGCGGAACGGAACCTCGCGCCGGGCCGGCGCCTGGGCGTTCCAGGCCGCGAGGGCGGCCACGTCCTCTTCGCGGACCGTCCGTCCGTCCACCCCGCGGAGCAACGACTCGAGAAGGACCCGAATCGAGAACGGAAGCCGGGAAATGGACCCGAGCCCTTCACGCTCGACCGCCTCGAGGGCGTAGACGTGCACGTCCCCGCCGGCGGTGCGGTGTTTTTCCAGGGACCCGAAGGAGTTATGTAACATCGGCTGGCGCGAGGGGCGGTAAGGATAGCGAGCGGCCCCTCGGGGGGCGACGATGAACGACGAAGCGACCACCGCTGCTGACGCGCCGCCGGCGCGGATCGATCTCGGTTTCCTGCTCGGATTCGCGTTCCGGGATCCGCGCGCGTTCCGCAAGTGGATGATCGGCTGCCTCGCGGTGCTGCTGATCCCGTTCCTCGGGTTCGGGCTGCTGTGGCTGCTCGGTTTCGCGGTTCAGACGGCGCGCGGCGCGCTCCGGGGAGAAGAGCACCCGATGCCCGGGTGGGACGCAGTGGCCAGCCAGCTCGCCGATGGTCTGCGCGTCATGGTGGTCGTCCTTCTCTACGCCGCCGTGGTGGCGGTCGTCGGGGGTGGCCTCTTCGTGGTGGGCACGCTGATCGGCCTGGTGGCGGTCGGGATCGCCGGCGGCATCTTCGCCGGGATCGCCGGCGCCGCGATGGAGAGCGGCGTCGCCCCCGACGTCTTTGGCCAGATCCTTCCCGAGATGGTCGCGGTCCCGGTCGCGGGAGCCGGCCTGATGGGCGCTGCCGCCGTTTTCGGCCTGGTCGTCACGGGCTGGTTCGTGGTGCTGCTCGCCGGGTTCGCCAAGGCGCTCCTGCCCGCCGGACTGATGCAGCTCGCCGCGACCGGAAGGATCCGCCCGGCACTCGGCTGGGTCCGGAACCTGCGGCGGATCCGCGCCCATCCCGGGACCTACATCCTGCTGCTGCTGATCCTCGTTCTCTTCGGAATCCTCGCGAACCTCAGCCTCTCGCTCTTCCTGGTGGGTCTGGTGCCGGGACTCTTCTGGACCTGGACGGCTTCCGGCGCCGCGATCGGCCACGCGGGCCGCATCATGGGCGTCGAAGAGGAAACCGCCGAAACCGCGGGCGCCGGACCGCCGTTAGTTGAGGCTGAGGACACACCATGACCGAAGAACAACCCACCACCGCCGGCGTCGCCGTATCCGAGGGCCTGGACCTCGGCGCGATCCTGGGAGGTCCCTTCCGGGACCCCCGGGCCCTGCCCAAGTTCCTGGGCGGCTGCCTCGCCGTGATCGGCATCCTCTTTTTCGGTCTCGGCCTGCTGGCGCTGCTCGGCTTCGGCTTCCAGACCGCGCAGCGTGCGCGGGCGGGCGAGGAGCATCCGATGCCCGAGTGGGGGGACATCGGAAGTTTGCTCGGCGACGGGCTTCGGGTGCTCGGGGTGGCGCTCGGCTATCTCCTGGCGCCGCTCGCGCTGTCGATCGTCGCCGCCGTCCTCAGTGTCATCCCGGTGCTCGGTGGGATCGCGGACTTCGTACTCGGCCCCGTGACGCTGCTGCTCGGCCTGCTCGCGGTGGTCCTGCTGCCCGTCGCCCTCGCGCAGATGGTGGCGAGCAACGAGATCGGCTCCGCGTTCCGGATACAGGAGAACCTCCGGCTCACCCAGGCCCACCTCGGTACCTACGTCGTCTTCCTGCTGATCGTCATCCTGATCGAGATCCTGGAGGCCGCGAGCTTCGCCCTCTGCGGCATCGGGATCATCCCGGGACTGTTCTGGAGTCAGGCCGCCTTTGGAATCGGTCTCGGACAGAGCGCCCGCACGATGGGGATCTAGCAGCCGCTGCCCGAGAACCATCCCGAACCGTCTTCGTTAGCTGGTATTGGGGAAGGGAAACGGACCCGGCGACCCGGGAAGGAAAACGATGACCGAAGATCAACCAGTCCTGCCGACTGACGAGCCGCCGCCTCCGCCGCCGCCCGCGCCGCCGGCCCCGGAGCGATTCGACCTGGGCGGCCTGTTCCGCTTTGCGTTCCGGGATCCGAAGGCGCTCTCCAAGTTCGTGATCGGCAGCCTCATGGTGGTGCTCATCCCGCTGTTCGGCCTGGGCCTGCTGGCCCTGCTCGGTTTCGGCGTTCGCACGGCCCGGGGCGCCCTGCGCGGCGACGAGCATCCTATGGCCGATTGGGATGACTTCGGCGGCGTGCTGCTGGACGGCATCAAGGTGTTCGGAGTGATCGCGGGCTACACGCTGGCGGCGGTCGTGATGGGCCTCGCTCTGGTCGCGATCGGCGTCTTCTGGGCGCTGATCGGACAGTCCATGGGGTCTCCAGCCGTGGTGGCGACCTCGGTGATCGGGAGCCTCACCTCCATCTTCTTCCTCGTGTTCGCGGCGCTGATCGCCAAGGCGCTCATCCCGGCCGGGATCGTGCAGCTGGCGGCGACCGGCCGATTCACCGCGGCCTTCCGGCTCAACCGGAACGTCGGCCTGATCCGGGCCAACTTCGGCAACTACATCGTCCTGCTGCTGAGCCTGATCCTGTTCGCCTTCATTGCCGATCTCACGGTCCTCCTCTGCCTGGTCGGCGCCATCCCCGGATACTTCTGGGGCATGACGGTCGCGGGAGCCGCGATCGGCCGCACCGGCCGCCTGATGGGCGTCCGGGAGGAACCGGCCTGAGCGGCGCGCCGGC
>CAYUVU010000352.1:0-13726 GCA_964448205.1 uncultured Acidobacteriota bacterium | reverse complement strand
GGCCACGAGCGTCGGGGAGTTCCCCGACTGGGAGGTCACCGGGCACGCCTTCACCGCCTCCCCCTGCGACACCCCCTGCCCCTGCCGGTCGAACGGCCCTCCCTCGCACCCTCCCTGTCACGCCACCACGGCGACCGAGATCACCGCGGGCCACTACGGCGGCCTCGATCTCGCCGGCTCGCGGTTCGTCACGCTTGGTCCCGAGACGTGGGTCGCACTCTATTTCGACGAAGCGATGGGCGAGTCGCGGCAGCGGGCCATCCTCGGCATCTTCCGCAGCCTGGCGCCGGGCGCGCCCCAGCGCTACCGGGCCATCCGCCGGGTTCCTCTTTCGATCGACGAGTCCCGGGGGCCGGGCGGGATCCTCCGCCGCGCCCTCATTCCGGGCATCCTCGAGATGGAGACCACCCTGCCGCTCGCCGACGGCCGGCTCGCCGGCCGGATTCCGGGAATGGACGTGTGGTCGAACGAGATCGCCTACGGCCGGACCGGCGCTTACCGCTTCAACGACCCGGAGATTCCCGCCGCGTGGGACCACAGCGGCCGCCAGTCGAACGCCAAGGAGTTCACGTTGGACCTGGGGATGTACCGGGAGGGCCGGATGCTCATCCAGCACGCCGACGGCTCCGGGGACTGGACGACCGCCCAGCAGGCGCTCTTTTCCTGCGCCCGGACCCGCTCTCCCTGACCCGCTTCGCGGGCGCGGGCGCCCGCTCCGGACGGTTCGCAAGCCGCTTCCAGCGGTCCGAGCCGACACGGCACCGCTCTTGCCTGAAGGTACGTGCGGTATGTGGTATAACGGCTCTTCGGTGTGGAAGGCCGATGGAGGCTTCGGAGCCGCAACACGTTCATCTACGGGAGGTTCCGCGCGCGTGCGCCTGTCGGGAACCTCCCGCCCGCGGCCCCGCCTCCCGTTCTCCGAATCCATCCGTTTGGAGACGCCGCGTTCCCGGGTGAGTCAGACGACTCGTCCCCACTTGCATCCCTGCATCCCGCGTCCTCGATCCACAAGGAGGGTCTCATGAGGAAGTCCTTGTCGCGGAGCCTCGGCTTCGCCTTTCTCGCCATGGCGCTCACGGCGTCCATGGCGGCCGGACAGACGCAGACCGGCACCGTAGAGGGCACGGTCGTCGACGGCACCGGTCAGGTGCTGCCCGGCGTCTCGGTGACCCTGTCCGCCGAAGGCGGCAGTGAGGTAGCGGTCAGTTCCGGCACGGGCACCTACCGCTTCTTCGCGGTCTCCCCGGGCATCTACACCCTGCGCTTCGAACTCGGCGGTTTCCAGACCCGCATCTACGAGGAAGTGCGGGTGGACATCGCCCGCACGACCGGCATCGACGTGACCCTCGACCTCTCGACCGTCGAGGAGACGGTTACGGTGGTGGGCGAAGCGCCGCTACTGGACACGAAGAGCACCGTCATCGGCGCCACGTTCGACCAGAGCCTGCTCGAGGAGGTGCCGAGCGCCCGCGACGTGTGGTCGCTGCTCGAGCACCAGGCCCCCGGCGTCACCACGAACCGGCTCGACGTGGGCGGCAGCGAGACCGGCCTGCAAGCGGTGTTCTCGGGCCGCGGCACCTCCTGGGGCCAGAACAGCTACTACCTGAACGGGGTGAACGTGACCTGTCCCGCCGCGCTCGGCGCCAGCGGCTACTACTACGACTACGACAGCTTCGAGGAAGTCCAGGTCGAAGTGGGATCCCACCCGGCATCGGTCAACGCTCCGGGCGTGTACCTCAACATGGTGACCAAGACCGGCGGTAACGAGTTCGCCGGTTCGCTCGGCGCCTTCTACCAGAACGACGCGACCCAGTTCGACAACTTCACGAGCGAACTGGAGGCGACGGGCGCCACGGCCTCGGAGTTCGACTACCTGAGCGATTTCAACGGCCAGATCGGGGGCCCGGTGGTCCGTGACCGGTCCACCTTCTACTTCTCGTTCCGCGACGAGAAGGTGCACCGCTACGTCTCGGGTGTCACGACCGTCACCGAAGACACCGACATGCGCCAGTTCGTGCTCAAGAGCGACACCGACGTCAATCAGTCCAACAAGATGAGCCTCGAGTGGCACGAGATGACCTACTGGAAGCCGCGCCGCGGCCTCGCCGAGTCCCGTCCGCCGGAGGCGACCTGGATCGAGGACGACACCTTCCGGATCGTGCAGGCGACGTGGACGTCGACGCTGAGCGACAGCGCCCTGCTCGAAACCCGGTTCTCGCATCTGAACGTCTTCTTCCCGACGTATCACTCCGAGGAAGCCCAGGCGGCGGGCCTCCAGGCGGGTCAGGACGTAGGCCTCGGGGTCTTCCTGAACGCCCGCGACTACAACGTGGAGCGGAAGCGGAAGCGCTACTCGTACAAGAGCGACCTGACCTACTTCGCCGAGGAGATCGCCGGCGCCAACCATGAGTTCAAGGTCGGGCTCGAGTACTCGCACAACCCGATCCGGAACGAGACCACCGCGATCGACGACGTCTTCATCCGCTTCAACAACAACGTGGCCGACCAGGTGTGGCTGCGGAACACACCGCGCCACGACGGGCAGACGCTCGACCAGACGTCGGCCTACATCGACGACATCATCACCTCCGGCCGCTTCACCCTGAAACTGGGGCTTCGCTGGGACCGCTACCACGGCTGGCTGCCGGAGCAGAACAGCCCCGACGGCCGCTGGTGCACCACCGCAAACGGCTGTCCCCGCGACTTCGCGGCACGCACGGGCATCCTCGACCTGTCGAGCTTCGCGCCGCGCGTCGGCCTCGTCGTCGGCCTCGAAGAAGGCGGCCAGAGCGCTTTCAAGGCGAGCTGGGGCCGCTACTACCACCAGTTCTCCACCGGCTTCGCCAACTTCGTGAACCAGAACGGCGCCCTCACCAACCGGTACGAGTGGACCGACCTGAACGGCGATCGGCAGTTCCAGGACGGCGAACAGGGCACCCTGCTCGTCAACGCCTTCGGGGCCGAAGCGGCGGTGAACACGGTTTCCCCCGACCTGAAGCACGAGTACACCGACGAAATCACCATGAGCCTCGAGCGGGAGTTCGCCGGCGACGTCTGGCTCTCGGCGACTTTCAGCCGGCGCACCAGCGACGACAAGTCGGATGTGATCAACCTCCTGGCGCCCGACTCCGCCTACGACTCGATGCAGGTGCAGGATCCGGGGCCGGACAACATGCCCGGGACCGGCGACGACGGCGGGATGCTCACGGTGTACAACCTTCCCGAACATCTCGTGGGCATGAGCCAACTGCAGATTGCCACCGTGGACAAGTTCGAGACCGACTACAAGGGTGTGGAACTCATCGCCCAGAAGCGGTTCTCGAACAACTGGCAGGCGCTCGTGTCGTACACCTGGAACGACACCGACACCTGGACGCGCGGTGGTCAGTGGGAGAACACCAACCCCGGCATCTTCGGGAATCCCAACTCCCAGGTAAACGCCCAGGGCAAGTCCTTCTACGACCGGACGCACCAGTTCAAGGCGATCGGCACCTGGCACGCTCCCTTCGGCTTCCGGGCCTCGGGGGTGATGCGCTACCAGACTGGGGCTCCGGTCGGCCGGACCATTTTCGTGAGCGGCCTCAACCAGGGCGGCGCCTCGATCCTGGCGGTGCCTGTCGGAACGGAGCGGCTCGACAACGTGACGACGTTCGACATCGCGCTCTTCCGCGATTTCCAGGCCGGCCGCTACCGCATTTCTCCGGAGTTCAACCTGTTCAACATCACGAACCAGAACACGGTGACCGCGATCAACACCTCGAGCGGCGCGAACTACGGGCGGGTCGCCAACTACCTCTCTCCCCGCATCGCGCGTTTCGCGATCCGCGTCCACTTCTGACCGACGTCAGCCGCTGAGAACGCTGGCTGCCGGTCCCTCCGGGGACCGGCAGCCGCCGGCGGTCCTTCGACAGTGAACCGGCGCCGGGCGCTGGCGGCGCTTGCGGCCTCCGCAGCCGCGGTTCCCTTCCAGGCGGGCGCCGGTCAGGGCGGCGTCCTCCCCTGGAGCGACCTCGAGCCCCTCCCGCCCCGTACCCGCGCGCGCTACACCGACCTCACCCGCATCACCGGACAGGTCGTCCCCAACGGGGAGTTCTTCGTCCTCCACCACGGCGAGGTTCCGAATCTCGCGCCGTCGGCGTTCCGGTTGGCGATCGCCCGCCGGGGCGCTCCCCCGGTCCGGACGCTTGGACTCGACGAGCTGGCCCGCCTCCCGCGAAGCGAATCCGTGGCGGCCTTCGAGTGCTGCGGGAACGGCGGCGTCGGGATGCACGGCCTCGTGGGCGCCGCCCGCTGGGGAGGCGTGCCGCTTGCGCCCCTCCTCGAGGGACTCGTGGACGCCCGCGCCCGGGAGGTCGTCTTCTTCGGCGCCGACCACGCGGAAGAACGCCTCCGCGGAAACCGCTATCCCGGCCGGTTCGCACGAAGCCTGCCGGTCGCCGACGCGCTCGCCCCGGAGGTGCTGCTGGCGGACACCATGAACGGGGAGCCGCTCCCCCGCGAGCACGGCGGACCGCTGCGGCTGGTCGTCCCCGGGTTCTACGGGGTCTCCCAGGTGAAGTGGGTGGAGCGGATCGAGGTCTGGCCTTCCCGCTTCGCCGGCTGGTTCCAGGCCAAGGACTACGTCACCGTGCGCGGAACCGAAACCCCCTCGGGAGTCCTCCACACCGCGAGCGCTATCGGTCGGATGCGGCTCAAGTCCGTCGTCACCCGAATCGAAGGAGCGGGCGGCGAGGCCCTGGCGATCCACGGGCTCGCCTGGAACGACGGCGCCTCGGACTTCGCCGGGGTCGAAGTCAGCGTGGACGACAACCCTTTCCGGCAAGCCGAACTCCGGCCCGCAACCCACCGCTTCGGATTCCGCCACTTCCGGCTCGACTGGCCGGCGCCGGCGCCGGGCGAACACCGGCTCGTTTCCCGGGCGCGCGACGCCCGCGGCGTGCAGCCGACGGAGGAGGAGGCGTCGCGCTACAAGGCCACTCCCTGGGAAAACAACGGCCAGGTGGTGCGGCGCATCCGCATCTGACCCGCGCCGCGCTCGACGCCGATTGACCGGGTGGGTTTCGCTCCGCTAGCGCGGAGCGATGCCGGCCTGAAGACCGGCGCTCCCGGCGCGGGGCGCGGCGATGCCGAAGTCCCGGAGAGTGCTCTCCATGGTCGGCTTCCTGAGGCGGATGCGCTCGTCGTTCAGCAGGTAGGAGAAGAGATAGCCCCCGCCGAGCATCAGGATGCCGATCAGGAAGCAGTACATGACCGCGCGGTCGGGGTAGGTGTCCTTCAGGTAGCCGACGTACATCGGGCCGGCGATTCCCGCGGCCGCCCAGGCGGTGAGCACGGCGCCGTAGACGGCCGACATTCTTCGCGCGCCGAACGTGTCGAGGATGAAGGGAGGCATGGTGGCGAACCCGCCGCCGAAGCAGAGCAGCACGTAGCAGACGAGCACCGAGAACACCCACGGATTCGTCTCGGTCATGAGCACGCCGAAGACGACCATCTGCGTCGACAGGAGAATCCGGAAGACGTTCACGCGCCCGATCCGGTCCGAGAGCAATCCCCAGAACAGGCGGCCGACGCCGTTGAAGAGCGAACTCACCGCGATCAGGGTGGCCCCATAGCCGGCCAGCACCGCCGGTTCCAGCGAGGGGTTAGCAAGGCTCCAGACCTCCTGGAGCAGCTCCGACTGGAAGCTGATGATGGAAATGCCGGCCGCAATGTTGAAGAAGAAGACGATCCAGAGGAGCAGGAACTGCCCCGTCTTCAGGTAGGCGCCGACGGACTCGGGCTCGGCGCTCCCCTGCGCCCCACCTGCCGCCGATCCGCCCACCGCCGCGGGAACCGGCGGCGGATTGCTCATCAGGAGGCTCGCCGGAACCAGAATGACCGCGAAAACCGCGCCCAGCCCAAAGAACACGAGCGGCAGGTCACCGGCCGTCTGCACCACCAGAACGGGGGCGAGCCCCTTGCTGAGCAGCAGCGCGCCGACGCCGAACCCCATCACCACGATTCCGGTCGCGAGTCCCTTCTTGTCGGGAAACCACTTCGCCACGGTGGCAACCGGGGTCACGTAGCCCATGCCGATCCCGATCCCGCCGATCACGCCGTAACCAAGGCAGAAGAGCGGCACGTTGTCCATCTGCAGCGCGACCCCGGCGATCAGGTAGCCGGCGCAGAACAGCGTGCTGCCGGCGAGGGCCAGTTTCCGCGGGCCCACCCGTGGAAGGACCTGCCCCGCCCACGCCGCCGAGACCCCCAGCGAAAAGATGGCGATGCTGAACGCCCAGGCCGTTTCCGTGAAGGTCCAGCCCAACTGACGTACGAGCAGCGTCTGGAAGAAGCTCCAGGCGTACACCGTTCCGAAACAGAGCTGCAGCACCGTACAGACCGTTACCGCCAAAATGCGGGCAACGTGCGGCGGAAGCTGCATCACCGCGGTCCCTCAGCTGGCGGAGTCCGGTCGTCCCCGGACACCGCGCGCACCGACGCTCACGCTGCCGAGCGCGCCGTTCCCGGATCCGGAAGCGCCTCGGGGTCCGAGGGCGGCCGGGTTCGCGACATGTAGAGAATCAGGCGCGCCAACTGTCCGACTTCGTCGTCACGCTCGAGCAGCTTCTCGTTTGCGACCACGAGCGCTCGTTCCTCCGGAGGGCGCCGGGCAGTCTCCACCGCGTAGGCGAGGAGCGCGGCGAGCGGCCTCGCCACCAGGTTCACCAGCCAGATGGACGCGAGGATCCCGACCACGAGCAGAATGGAGATCAGGTACACCTGCTGGCCGATCGCCCGCTGGATCTTGAGCGCGACCAGGTCGAGGTCCATCCCGAGATGGACCGTGCCCGCCACTCCGGCGAGGATGGGACTGCTGACCTCGAGGAAATCGCCCATCCCGGGCAGGCTGCGTTCCACGGGCTCCGTCCGGAAGGGGTCGCTCTCCAGGATCACCTCGGGAATCCCGGGCACGAAGGTGTGCGCGAGGAACTCGCCCGTCTCGTCGGTGATGTAGATGTAACGGATCCCCTGCACTTCGAGGAACTGGTCGATCAGCGACTGCAGGGTCGCGAGGTTCCGGTTGAGCAGGATGTCGACGCTGGCGTCGGCGATGGTCTTCGCGATGCTCTCGGAGTTGGCGGCGTACTCGGCCGAGAGTTCGGTATCCACCGTCCGGATGCAGAGCAGGGACGTCGAGAGGACGATGAGTCCGAACAGCGCGAAGATGCCGAACCGCATCCGTTGGAACAGCTTGTGAACTTTCATGTCAGGCGGGGAGAGCGTTCCAGTCGGTCAACGGAACGAAACGGCCGTCCTCCACGACGGTGTAGTAGACGCGCTGGAGTCCCTGGCGCCGATCCGGCCCGAAGGAGACCTGCTCGCCGATGCCGAGATCGAAGTCCCGGATGGAGAACACGGCTTCCTCCAGGCCGGACCGGACCGGGGCTCCGTCGAAGCGCCGGAAGATCTCGCACATCAGCTTCGCGTTCACGAAGCCCTCGAGGCTGACGAAGCTCTGGGGCAGCGGGCTGTAGGGGTCATCCAGGAACCGTTCCGGGATCTGCGGGTTGTGGCGCGCCATGAGCTCGCGGTATTCCCGGACCGCCGGCACGGACTCGTCCTCGTAGCTGGGCACCACCTGCGAGTTGACGAGCCACCGGGTATAGGTCTCGGGGTCGTCGCGCCCTTCGCTGAGCAGGTTCACCAGGTTCTCGCTGCCCACGAAGGACAGATTCGCGATCGGGACCCGGAGCCCCAGGTCGATGGCGTCCCGGGCGAACGCAGCGCAGGCCGCGTACGCCCCCACACAGATCACCGCGTCGGGCGCCGCTCTCTGGAGGATCTCGACCTGGGCCCGCATGGTGCCGGTGAAGCGGGAGCCCCGCTGATAGGTCGCCTCGCCGGCGATCGTTTCCCCGTGGTTCTCGAGCGCCGCGCGGACGCCGGCCCAACCGCTGCGGCCATAGGCATCCGCCTGGTAGAAGACCGCGATGCGGCGGCGCCCGGTGGCGAGGAAGTTCTCGACCAGACCGGCCGTTTCCTGGCGATACGAAGCGCGCAGGTTGAACGCGAAGTCGCCGTAGGGAGGCTCGCGCTGCGGCTGCGCCCCCGTGAAGGGGAAGAACATGTAGATCTGCTCTTCCTGGAACTTCTTCAGCATCGGGAGAACGCGAGTGACGGTGGGCGTGCCGACGTAGCCGAACAGCAGGAACACCTGGTCCTCGAGCATCAGTTTCAGCGTGTTCTGCACGCACGGATCGGGTTGGTAGCCGTCGTCGTACAACCTCAAGGTGACCCGGCGTCCGTCGATTCCACCCGAATCGTTGACCTGGCGGAAATAAGCCATCGCGCCCCGGTAGAGCTCGTTGCCCAGCCCCCGCGACGGGCCGGTGAACGCGGCCGAGGTGCCGAGAACGATCTCGCCGCCTCCCGCCTCCCGCGCCGGAGCCTGGCGGCCGGGAGCCGCGCCCGGCGAGCCACCCGGTCCCGCTGCCAGGGCCGCATTGGCCCACCGGGCCCACGGGGCCAGAAGCGCGGCCGCGCAACTGGAGTGCATGAGGGTTCTCCGGCTCCAGAGTTGTCCGCCGCCTGCCCCCCGGTCCGCAGGTGGCCTCGAATGCGTGGCGGTGTCCATCGGCTCCCCCTTCGCGCCCTCGCGAAAGCGCTTCGTTCGCTTGACCTGGTGGCAGCGCGGGCGGCTGCCCATTCTCGATAATACCGTGTCACCACCGCCAAGACGGAAGGAGTCCGGGCGAGGCGCGCGCTCCGGTCCGGACCGCGGACGACCGACCGCGATCGGGGCCGGACCCGGCTCGCCCGGATCGCGCTTGCCGGCCAGGCCGCGAATGACACAATGAAGCCGCCGGAGGGAGCAGCCCGATGCGCGACCACCACCTGACTCCAAGCCGCCGCCGTTTCCTGCGGTACCTGGCGGGCAGTCCGCTGCTGCTTGGCTCCGGATGCTGGGAACCCCGGGCCTCCGCCCAGGGCCAGAACCCGGTCGCCGACCGGGAGAGCGCCGAGCTGTTCGGCTACAACCGGTTCCCCCGGACGCCGATCGGCTCACCCGAAGAAGCGGCGGACATCTTCGACTTCCGGGTGCTGGCGGAGCGCAACCTGCCGCCCGCCCACTACGGCTACATGGCGACCGGGGTGGACGGAGAGGGCACGCTGGCGGAGAACCGCCGGGCGCTGGACAACGTGGGGATCAGGGCGCGCCGGCTGGTGGACGTTTCGGACCCCGACATGTCGGTGGAGATCTTCGGCCGGCGCTGGACGTCCCCCATCTGCATCGCTCCCTGCGGCAGCCAGAAGGCGTTTCATCCCGAAGGCGAGGTCGCCGTGGCCCGGGCCGCCCGGACGATGGACCACCTGCAACTGCTTTCCACGGTGACGACGTCGCCCGTGGAAGAGGTCAACGAGGCGCGGGGCGAACCGGTCTGGTACCAGCTCTATCCGACCACCAACTTCGAGGTGACGAAACGGCTCGTCGCGCGGGCGGAGGCCGCCGGTTGCCCGGCGGTCGCGCTGACGGTGGACCTCCCCACCGGCAGCAACCGGATCAGCACGCCGCTCACCGCCCGCCTCGACGACCGGGAATGCGAGGTCTGCCACGTTCCCGGCCTCGCGGGCTACGTTTCCAGGAAAAGCATGTTCGACGGGATCGAGGTGGCGAACATCACCGGGCGCAGCCGTTTCGCCGGGCTCAACAACCCCGGCCTCACCTGGGACGTCGTCAAGCGGCTCAAGGACATCACCTCCATGAAGGTCCTCCTGAAGGGCATCGTCACCGCCGAAGACGCCGAACTCTGCCTCGAGCATGGCGTGGACGGGATCGTGGTCTCGAACCACGGCGGGCGCGCCGAGGAAAGCGGCATCGCCACCATCGACAGTCTGCCCGAGGTGGTGAAGGTGATCGACGGACGGATTCCGGTGATCATGGACAGCGGCATCCGCCGCGGGGTGGATGTCTTCAAGGCGCTGGCGCTCGGCGCCGACGCCGTCCTGGTCGGCCGAGCCTACCTCTGGGGACTGGCCGCTTTCGGGGAAGCGGGAGTGGAAATGGTCCTGCGGATTCTGCGCGACGAACTGCGAGTCGCAATGCAGCTCGCCGGGACGCCAGGTCTCGCGGACATCGGCCCGCGATCGGTGCTCCGCCGCTGATCCTTCGGCTCCTCGTCGCGGGCGTCCTCTCGGGCGTGATCGCCGCCGGGGCGCCGGCGGACGCGCAGCCGCGCTTTTCCGACGTGACCTCCGCTTCCGGCGTCGAGTTCATCCACCGCACCGGCAGGGACGACGCCGGACCGCCGGCCTATTCCATGCCCGAGATCATGGGATCGGGGGTCGCCCTCTTCGATCGTGACGCCGACGGTGATCTCGATCTCTATCTCGTCCAGGGCGAAGGCACCGACCGGTTCTTCGAGAACCGGGGACCGGGCATCCGGTTCGTCGAAATCGCCGGAGTTCCGGTCTCCGGCGCCTACGGCATGGGCGTGGCGGCCGGGGACGCGGACGGGGACGGCGACCTCGACCTCTTCCGCTCCGGATACGGACCCGACGCCCTCCTCCTGAACGTCGGAGATGCGGGTCTGGCGGCGGCCGAAGGCCCCGGCTGGGACGATTCCTGGTCGGCCTCGGCGGCCTTTTGCGACTATGACGCCGACGGCCGCCTGGACCTCTTCGTGACCCGCTACATGGACTACGACCCGGACTTTTCGTGCTTCGCGGCGACCGGGGAGCAGGACTACTGCAACCCGACCGACGTGCCCGGGTTGCCCGATCTCCTCTACCGGAACGCCGGGGACGGGAGGTTCGCCGAGGTGGGGAGGGAGGCCGGGATCGCCGCGCTCCCGGCCCGGGGGCTCGGGGTCGTCTGCCACGACTTCACCGGCGACGGACGGCCGGACTTCTATGTGGCGAACGACACCGAGGCGAATCACCTGTGGGTAAACCAGGGCGACGGCGCGTTCACCGAAGAGGCGCTGCTGCTCGGCGCCGCGCTCAGCGGCTTCGGCCGTCCGGAGGCCGGGATGGGGATCGAGATTGGCGACCTGAGCGGCGACGGCGTCCTCGACATCCTCCTCACCCACTTCGCCGACGAGACGAACACCGTCTATCTCGCCGAACCGGGGATCGGCTTCGTGGACGCCTCCATCGACTTCGGGCTCGGAACGCTCGGCCTCTCGACGACCGGATTCGGGGTTGCCCTCGGCGACTTCGATCTCGACGGATTCCTCGACGCCGTGATTGCCAACGGGCGGGTGGCGCGTCCGCCGGGCGAATCCCCGCGCGCTCCGTTCTTCGCGCAGTACGAGGAGACCGCTCTGGTGCTCCGCGGCGGCCGCGACCGGTTCGAGGACGCCGGCGCCGGGTCGCCCGAGCTGAGCGGGAGGACCGCCGTCGGCCGGGGGCTGGCTGCCGGGGACCTCGACGGCGACGGGGATCCGGATCTCGTGCTCACCGCCGCCGAGGGTCCGGCCCGGATCTTCGAGAACGTCTCGAACCGCGGCGGCAACTGGCTGCTCGTGGCGGCCCAGCTGCCCGGCGGCGCGCCGGATCACGCCGTTACCGTCACGCTCCGCACTTCGGCCGGGACCCGGGTCGCGCGCGCCAACCCCGGCGTCTCCTACCTGAGTTCCGGCGATCCGCGCGCCCACTTCGGAGTCCCCGCCGGCGCCGTGATCGAGAGTCTCGCGGTCCGCTGGTCCGACGGCTCGGAGGAGGCGTTTCCGGCGCCCGCCCCGAACCGGGTGGTGGTCGTGGTCCGCGGCGCTGGAGAAACCCGTGATTGAACCGCGCGCCCTCCGGCCCGCGGGAGGACGGTCCTTGCTGGGGCTCCTCGCGGTGCTGGCGGGCGCCTGCGGAGGGCCCGAAATCCCGGAAGTCGGGTCGGACGGCATGGAACCTGCCGTCCGGGCGGCCATCCGCGGCGCCCGGGACGCCCTCGCCGCCGACCGGGGCAACGCGGCCGCGTGGGGGCGCTTCGGCATGGTGCTCCATGCCCATCGGCTGGGCGCTCCCGCGGGTCTCGCCTATGCAGCGGCGGCCCGTCTCGACGACGGCGACCATCGCTGGCCGCACCTCCACGGCCGCCTGCTGGAAGCCGCCGAACCGGCCCGCGCGCTGGGCCTGGCCGACGAAGCCCTCCGCCGGAGTCCCCGTTTCGCTCCGGCGCTCGCGCTCCGGGCCCGGGTGCTCGAGGGAATGGGGGACGGCGGCGGGGCCGAAGCCGCGTGGGAGGCGCTCGAGGACGCGGCTCCGGGATCTGTCGAAGCGCCGCTCGCCCTGGGGCGCCGCCGCCTCCTGCGGGGAGACCTGGAGGGTGCCCGGACGGCATTCGAGCGCGTCGTGGAGCACCTGCCCTCCTCCGCGGCCGGCTGGACCTTCCTCGCGCAGGTCGCACGCCGGCTCGATGACCCCGACGGCGCCGCCCGGGCAGCCGCCCGGGCCCGAACCGCCGCCCGGTCGGCTTCATTCGGCTCCACCACCGACCCGGATCCTCTGCTGATCGCCGTCGAGAATCTCCGCGCCGACAGTCGCGGACGGGAGGCCCGCGCCCGCCGGGCGGCGGCCTCGGGAGACCACGACGGCGCGGAGGCGATCTACCGGCGTCTGGTCGACGAACAGCCCGGGAGCGCGGACCTCCACTACAACCACGGCAATGCCCTCGCCCGGCTGGGCCGCACCGCGGAAGCGGAAGCGGCCTATCGCACGGCGCTCGCGCGCGACCCCGATTCGAGCGGGGCGATGGCGAACCTCGCGAATCTGCTCGCCCGGGGAGGTCAGGACCGGGAGGCCGATGACCTCTACCGCCGTTCGATCGCCGCCGATCCGACCCACGTCCCCACCCTGCTCGGCGCCTCCAGCCTGCATTTTCAGCGCGGCAACCTGCGGCAGGCGGAGCGCTATCTCCGTGACGCGCTGGCGAGTGCCCCCGATCATCCCGGCGCTCTCCAGGGGCTGGGGCAACTGCTCGCCACCGCGGGCCGGCTGGGGGAAGCAGCCCAGACGCTGTCCCGGGCGCTCGCCGCCGCCCGGGAAGCCGGGGCTGCTCCCGGCCAGCTCGCCGGAATCCACTTCCTCCTCGCAGACGTGGAGCGGCAGCGCGGGCGGACCGCCGAGGCCCGAACGCACCTGACGCAGGCGGAAGCTCTCGGGATGAGCGTCCCTCCCGCCTTCCGGGCGCTCCTCGAACCCGAACGCTAGCCCTTCGGCACCCGCGAAAACCCCACCACCCCGCCCACTCCACCCCTCCGTCGAGGTTGCCGGTCCCGAGGGGGGCCGATACAGTGATTTCCGAGTCACCCACACCAAGCGAGGACGCCATGAATCAACTTCCCAGGCGACGTTTCCTGCAGGCGGGGTCCGTCGGACTCGGCACCGGACTTCTCGCGCCCGTAGCCGCTGCCGGCGGATCGGGCGTCACCCCCTCACCCGCGACCGACTCCACCCGGGTCCGAATGACGGGAGACGGGCTCGGGCTGACGCCCGCCGAGCAGGGGCGCCTGCTCGCGCGGATGGCGGAAGACGGCCGCATCGAGCGGGATTCCTATTCGAACGGCGGCACCGTCAAGGTGCTGGAGGAGCAGTTCGCACGGATCCTCGGCAAGGAACGCGCGGTCTTCATGCCGACCGGAACCTTGGCGAACCACCTGGCGGTGCGCAGTCTGGCCGGTCCCGGCGGCGGCCGGGCGATCGTTCAGGCCGAGGCGCACCTGTACAACGACTCGGGAGACTGCGTGCAGAC
>CAYUVU010000351.1:0-2901 GCA_964448205.1 uncultured Acidobacteriota bacterium | reverse complement strand
CACCTCCACCCAGCTCACGTCCCCGCCGAACTCCCACGTGACCGCGAAACGCGACGGCGGCTCGCACGCCGTGATCACGCCACCCGCGTTCCCCTCCAGCTGGTAGCGTCCGCCAGGCTCGAGATCACCGCCGACCGGCATGAACCAGCGCCGAATCCGGTCGCCGTTGGTCAGGGCATCCCACAGGTCATCCACCGCCGTCGCGTAGGTGCGGGACAGCGTGACCGCACGGGCGGGCCGGCCATCGCGCTCCAGCGAAGACACGATTCGTTCCACCGCGCCCAGGTGGGTTTCGACATCGAGTTTCATGGTATCCCCTACCTACCGCACCAGCGGCCAAAGCTGGATCATCTCCACATCCAGTTCACCCTCGGCGTGCCCGAGCAGGTAGTCCGCGCCGATCTCGTAGATCTTCAGCCCCGGCGGCGTTTCGACGAACCCCAGCACCCTCCCCTCGGGGCTGAACACCGTCCAGACCGGTGCCGGGCCCGCTTCCTTCGGGGGTTCGTATTCGCGCACCCACAGGTAGCCGGCCGCGTCGGACATGATCTCGGCGAAGGCGGGGAAGTGCTCTTCGAGCTGACTTTGCGGGACCCTTAGCATTTCGGCCTCCATGGGAATCCGCAGTTCGTCCCGCAGCCCGGGGTTGACCAGGATGTCTTCCGCCCTGGGGACCCGGGGGACGTGCTCGCGGCGCACGATTCGAACCAGCGTGCCGTCGTCGGCGTAGGCCTTGAGTTCGTACCGGTCGCTCGGGGCCACCACGGCAAGGTCGCCCCAGAGGCCGAGTTTCAGCTCCCGGCTGAAGTACAGGGCCCGGCGGCTGCGGTGGTCGCCCAGGGAGGTACGGAGCCCACCGTCGCCGTTCAGGATCCGGACTTCGGTCTCGCCCGCATTCTCCCCCGCCGCAAGGGTTGCCAGGATGGTTCCATCCCTGCGCACCAGCTCCGGTCCTGCCACCTCCCACGGCCTCTGGCCGGCACCGGGCCGATTGAATGAACGGCCGAAGTTCCCCTCGGAGTCGAATACGGAGATCGTCGCCACATCCGAGTACCAAGCGACGATCGAGTCGCCCGGCCAAGGCTCCACGTCGCCGAGACTCGACCGCGGAAACTCGCCGGGCCCTTCACCCAGTCCTCCCCACGTCGCCACATGCGTCCCGGTTGCGTCGAACACCCTCAATTCGCTCGTGGAGCGGTCCGCCACGACGATCCGCCCATCGGACAGCTTGGTGGCGTCCCAAGCGTAGCGGAACAGGTAGGGATCCTCGCCATCGATGTCCCCGATCGTGACGTCCGGCTCCGGCCCGATCACCCAGTGCAGCCGTGACCCCTCTTCGGGACTGGCGTTCTCGACGATCCGGATGCCCGCGCTGTCCCGGCCCCGGGAGGCCGGGAGCTCGCCCCAGACCTCGAACGGGTATTCCCCGGTCTGGGCATCGGCGCTCCGCACTTCAGCGCTGCCGGGTGTTTCGGGCGGGGCGGCATCGGGCTGATCACCGTCCTGCTGGCAGGCCAGCATTCCCATCGCGGCAAGTACGGCGGCGAGTCGAGTCTTCATGCTGTGTTCCTATCGGTGTGTTCGGCGGGAGAGGCAACAACCCGAGGACGAATGCGCTCCCCGGGACCATGCATCTTGACCCGATCCGAGCGCCCCGGCTACCCTGCCCCGTGCATCGCACGAGACCACCGGTTCGACCCGCTCGCCCGCCATCCGCCTCGGCGACCCCGTCTCCAGGAAGACCCGCACGATTCGGAGCCATCAGATGTCAACCACGGTTGACAAAAAGTAATGCGCAGTTGACAACCACTCCCAGCGAGACGCCCCAGCCATGACAACCGCACCCTCCCCCCGCCCCACCCTGCCCGCCGCGCTGCTCGCCTGCACCGCCCTCTTCGCCTGCGGCGACACCGCCACGACCGACACCACCGACCCGGCCGACGACGCCGTCGCCGCCATGTCCCTCGAGGCCTATTCGGCCGCCATCCGGACCCTCTCCAGCGACGAATTCGAGGGCCGCGCCCCCTCCACCGCCGGCGAGGAACTCACCGTCGACTACCTGGTCGAGCAGTTCCAGGCGGTCGGCCTCGAGCCCGGCAACGGCGACTCCTTCTTCCAGAACGTCCCGCTCGTGGCGCTCACCGAGCAGGGCGAGCCGCGTCTGACGGTGCGCGCGGCGGAGGGGCAGCTCAGCTACAACTGGCCGGACGATTTCGTCGCCTGGACCCGGCGCGTCGTCGAGAACGAGTCGATCAGCGACTCCGAGATGGTGTTCGTCGGCTACGGGATCGTGGCGCCCGAGTACGGCTGGAACGACTACGAGGGCGTCGACGCCGCCGGCAAGACGGTGGTCATGCTGGTCAACGACCCGGGGTTCGCGACCCAGGACGAGGCGCTCTTCCGCGGCAACGCGATGACCTACTACGGCCGCTGGACCTACAAGTTCGAGGAGGCGGCCCGGCAGGGTGCGGCGGGCGCGATCGTCGTCCACGAGGAGGCGGCCGCCGGATACCCCTGGTCGGTCGTGCAGGGCGGCTGGACCGGCCCGCAGTTCGACCAGGCCGGCGAGGGCGGCAACATGCACCGGATCCCGATCGAGGCCTGGGTGCAGGGACACGTGGCGCGCGAGATCTTCGCGGCGGCCGGACACGACTACGACGCGCTGGCGCAGGCGGCCACCCAACCCGGCTTCAGCGCCGTTCCCATCGGCGCCTCGGCGTCGGTGGCGGTCTCCTTCGGCATCCAGCGCTCGGAGTCGAAGAACGTGCTCGCCCTGCTTCCAGGGAGCGAGCGCCCGGACGAAGTCATCATCTACACGGCCCACTGGGACCACTTCGGGGTCGGCGACGAGTCCCTCGAGGACCCGATCTTCAACGGCGCCTTCGACAACGCCACCGGCAC
>CAYUVU010000350.1:0-5421 GCA_964448205.1 uncultured Acidobacteriota bacterium | reverse complement strand
CGTGGAACGGCCGAGCATGCCGTCCCGGACGAAGCCCCCGACGACCAGGACGCGCCCGCCGGCCTGCCGGACGGTGACCGCGACCCGGCGGGCGCGTCCTGGTCGTCGGGGGCTTCGTCCGGGACGGCATGCTCGGCCGTTCCACGGGCGAGCCGGACCTCGAGGTGTTCGACCTGCCGCTACGCAGACTCGAACGGGCGCTGCGGCCCCTCGGAAAGGTCCGCCGGATCGGCCGGGCCTTCCCCGTGCTCCGCGTCGGGGGTCTCGCCCTGGAGGTCGCCCTGCCGCGCCGGGAGTCGAAGACCGGGCCGGGACACCTGGGTTTTGAGGTCGTGGCGGATCCGGAGATGAGTTTCGAGGAGGCCGCCCGGCGCCGCGACCTCACCCTCAACGCCATGGGACTCGACCCGCTGACCGGTGAGCTGTTCGATCCCTACGGAGGGGCGCGCGACCTCGCCCGAGGGGTGATGCGGGCCACGGACCCGGGAAAGTTCCCGGAAGACCCGCTCCGCGGACTGCGGGTGGCCGCGTTCGCTTCCCGCTTCGGGTTCACCGCCGACGAAGAACTGCACGGTCTGTGCGCCGGCCTGGACCTCTCCGAACTCAGTCCGGAACGGATCCTGGACGAACTCGAAAAGCTGCTCCACGGCGGGGAACCGTCGCGAGGCCTCCGTTTCCTCGCCGCCACGCGGCTCCTTCGGTTCCTGCCGGAGGTGGACGCCCTGCGCGGGGTTCCCCAGGACCCCGAGTGGCATCCGGAGGGAGACGTCTTCGAGCACACCCTGCTGTCGGTGGACCGGGCGGCGGAGTTGGCCTCCGGCGACCAGGAAGCCAGGCGGGCCCTGCTGCTCGGCGCCCTCTGCCACGACTTCGGCAAGCCGGCCACCACCCGGGAGCGGCGCGGACGCATCACCGCCTACGCCCACGATGCCGCCGGGGCGCCGCTCGCCCGCCGCTTCCTCGAAGCGCTGCGGGCGCCGCGCGCGCTGGTGGACGCGGTCGAAGCCCTGACGCGCCGCCACCTGGCGCCCGCGTTCTATCCGAGGCAGGGCGCGAAGCGCGCCGCCTACCGGCGGCTGGCCCGCGAGATGGCCGCCGCCGGAACCACCCTCGAGGCCCTCCTGCGGGTCGCCACCGCGGACCAGCTCGGGCGCACCACGGAGAACGCGCTGGCCGGACGGTTCCCCGAGGGCGAGGTGTTCCGGGAGCGGGCGGAAGCCGCCGGAGTCTTCCGCGGACCACCGGAGGACGCGGTCAGCGGAAGGCACGTGCTGGCGCGCAATGTCGCCCCGGGAAAGGCGGTCGGACGGATTCTCGACCGCAGCCGCGAAGTGCAGGACGAAAGCGGCGAAACCGACCCGGAGAAGATCCTGGACCGGGTGATTCCGGCAACTCCCGGAGGAGGGGAATTATGAACCTGACCGTCCCCGACCGCCCCTTCGCGGTGCGGCCCACGACCTGGATCGAACCGGAGCGGCTGCGGGCGGCGCTCGGCCTCCGCATCACCCTGGTGAGCGAGACCTTCCAGCGCACCGGGAGCTTCAAGTTCCGCGCCGCTTTCCACCGGGCTCGGACGTCGTCGGCCCGGCACCTGATCGCCGCTTCCTCCGGCAACTTCGGTCAGGCGCTGGCGCTCGCCTGCCGCCTGCTGCGCAAACAGGCCACGATCGTGATGCCGTCCATCTCCGCCCGGGTGAAGATCGAGGCCGTGCGCGGCCACGGCGCCGCGGTGGAGCTGACCGACGTGGAGAAGGAGTCGCGGGAGGACGGGGTGGCCCGGATCCTCGGCAGTTTCCCGGAGGCGGAGGTCGCGAGCGCCTACGCCGATCCGGCGGTCATCGCCGGCAACGCGACGCTCGGGGTCGAGATCGCGGCCCGGCTGAGCCGCTTCTCGCCGGCCCGGCGGCGGAAGGCGGTGGTCGTGGTTCCCATCGGCGGCGGGGGTATCAGCTCCGGAATCCTGACCGGCCTCGAGGCCGCGGGGCTTTCGGAAATCCCGGTGGTGGGCGCCGAGCCGCTGCTCGCGAACGACGCCGCCGAGTCCCTCCGCCGCGGCGAACTCGTGAGCCACGCCGGCGAAGCGCTCTCGCTCGCCGACGGGGCCCGGCTTCCCCGGCTCGGCGGGAACAACTGGACGATCCTGCGCGAAGGGATCCGGGCCATCGTGGAAGTGCCCGAGGCGCAGATCGCGGGAGCGGTGCGGGCGCTGTTCACCCAGGCCAACCTGAAGGCGGAGCCCACCGGGGCGCTGGGGATCGGGGCGCTGCTCACGAGCCCCGAACGGTTCGAGGACCGGGAGGTCTTCGTCGTCATCACCGGAGGCAACGTGGACCCGGCCGTGTACTCGCGGATTCTCACGGGCGCGAACTCGGTCGCGGAGGCCTACGGCGCGCCCTGATGTTGCGGTTGCTCCTGCTGCGTCACGCCAAGTCCGCCTGGAACCACCCCGGCCTCCGGGATCACGATCGGCCACTCGCGCCGCGCGGTCTCCGGGATGCACCGCGCATGGGCCGTTACCTGCGGGAACAGGGGTTCACCCCGGCGGCGGCGCTCGTTTCCACGGCGGTTCGGGCGCGGACCACCGCCGCGCTCGCACTGGAGGAGGCCGGCGCGACGCCAGACGCCCTACGGCTGGTCCCGGATCTCTACGGATCGAGTCCGGACGAGATCGTGGAGATCGTGGCCGGGGAGGGCGGGAGCGCGTCTCCCCTGCTGGTGGTGGCGCACAACCCCGGCATGGAAGACCTCGCGGCCCGGTTCCTGGGCCGTTACGAGCATTTCCCCACCGCGGCCCTCCTGGTGGCGCGGGTACCGGCCTCCGACTGGGCAGAGCTCTCCCCCCCCAAGGCATCGGTCGAGGCGTTCGTCCGTCCCCGGGAACTGCCCCGGGCCTGAACGAAGGCCCGGCCCTCAACGCGGGCGGGGCCCCGGTATCCTTGGCCGCCCTTCGCCGGGGAGAACCCCATGAAGAATCCGCTCCGCTCCGACTGGTTCCAGCGATACCTGCTGCCCGGTTTCTGCTTCCAGTCCATGGTGATTGCGGGCGGTTACGGCACCGGGCGGGAACTCGTGGACTTCTTCCTGACCAAGGGCGTCCTCGGGGGCCTGCTGGGGATGCTCCTGATCACGACCCCGCTGTGGTCCCTCGTCTGCGCGCTCACCTTCGAGATCGCCCGGCGGGCCGGTTCCTACGACTACCGGACCCTGACCCGCGAACTCCTGGGCCGCTGGAACTGGCTCTACGAGGTCATCTACCTCGCCGCGATGCTGGTGGTCGTTTCGGTGGTTGCGGCGGCCGGGGGCGAGATCGTCTCGCGCTCGCTCGGACTCCCCTATGCCGCCGGGGTGCTCGCCATCATGGTCGCGGTGGGTTACCTGGTCCTGAAGGGCACCAGCACGGTCGAGAACTTCCTGTCCTTCTGGTCGATGGCCCTCTACGCGGTGTACATCGTGGTGCTCATCGCCGCTTTCCGCGTCTTCGGGCCGGAGATCGAGGCCGCCCTCGGCTCCGGCGAAGCCACCAGCGACTGGGTCCTCGGCGGCGTCGAGTACATGGCCTACAACGTGGGCACGCTTCCGGCCGTGCTCTTCTGCGCGCACCACCTGAGGACGCGCCGCGACGCCATGGTGGCGGGGATGCTCGCGGGGCCCATCGCCATCATTCCCGCGGTCCTCTTCTTCATCGCGATCGCCGGCCTCGGCTCCGGGATGATCGAGGAGACGGTCCCCTCGCTCGCCCTGCTGGCGGAGATCGGTTCCCCGCTGCTCCTGTTCGGCTTCCAGGTGGTCCTGTTCGGCACCCTGATCGAGACGGCGACCAGCCTGATCCACGCGGTCAACGAGCGGGTGGCGCGGGCGATGGAGGAGGGAGGCCGCGAGCTGAGGACCTGGCTGCGTCCCGCGACCTCCACCGTCGTATTGCTGGCCGCGATTCTGCTCGCCCAGGCGGGACTCGAGGACCTGATCGGAATCGGGTACCGGATCCTGACCTACGGGTTCTGGGTGATCTTCATCCTCCCGCTGCTCTGGTACGGGGTCCGGCGACTGCGCTGAGCACGTTCCCCGGCCGCCACGCGACCGGACGCGAACCGTTTCCGGTGGTCATGGGTAAAGATGCCGCTGGAATACCCACGTGTACGCGAGGAGCCTCACCCGGATTCTCCGGCGCAACGCGCGCAGCGTGCTCGTGCTCGGGCCGCGGCAGGTGGGCAAGTCCACCCTGCTCGCCTCGCTCCAGCCGGACCTGACCGTCAACCTCGCGAGCCCGCGGGTCTTCCGCGAGTACGTGGGGCATCCCGAGCGGCTGGAACGGGAGCTCGAGACGGCCCCGGAAACCACCCGGACCGTTCTTCTGGACGAGGTGCACCGGATCCCCGCGCTGCTCGACGCGGTGCAGGTCGCGGTGGACGGCAGACCGGGCCGGTTCCGGTTTCTGATCTCGGGCGCGAGCGCCCGGCAACTGCGCCGGGGCCAGGCCAATCTGCTGCCCGGACGGGTCCAGATCCATCGCCTCCATCCGCTCACCGTCCGTGAACTCGGCGCCGACTTCGACCTCGATCGGGTCCTCGCCCACGGGACGCTTCCCGGCATCTATCGCGAGCCGGACCCGGAGACCCGGGCGACCGACCTCCGCAGCTACACGGACTCCTACCTGCGGGAAGAGGTGCAGGCCGAGGCGCTGGTCCGAAACGTCGGCGGATTCGCCCGTCTCCTCGATCTCGTCGCGGCGGCGTCGGGGCGGATCCTGAACGTCCACAACCTCTCGCAGGACGCCGGACTCGGATACGAGACCGCGCGCCGCTACCTCGAGGTCCTCGAAGACACGCTGATCGCCTTTCGGGTGCCGGCCTGGAGCGGCTCCGACCGCGCCAACCTGATCCGTCACGGCAAACTGTTCCTGTTCGACATCGGGGTCCGCAACGCACTTCTGCGACGGCCGCTGGACCGGCCTCTCGAGGACGAGCGGGGACTGCTTCTCGAACACCTGGTGGCGCTCGAGCTGCACCAGCGACTTCAGTCCTTCCTTCCGGATGCGACCCTCCACCACTACCGGACCCGCCACGGGGTTGAAGTGGACTTCGTGCTTTCGCTGGGGCGCGAAACCTGGGGAATCGAGGTGAAGTCCAGCCGCCGGGTCCATACGAGCATGTTGCGCGGCCTCAAGGGGCTGGCCTACCGGAATTCCCAGGTGACCCGCAAGATCCTGGTCTTCCTGGGAACGAGGCCGCTGCTGCTGGACGGCGTGGAAGTCCTTCCCCTCGAAGACTTCCTCGCGCTGCTCCCCGGTTGAGGCCCCGGGCGCCGGGAAGCGCGGACCAACGCCGGGCAGGACCGGCGTTTTCTTACAATCAGCGGTCCGGCCAACCGCGCCGGAAAGGAGTCTTCCATGAAACGCGTCCTCTTTCTCGCCCTGCCGTTGGC
>CAYUVU010000349.1:0-4755 GCA_964448205.1 uncultured Acidobacteriota bacterium | reverse complement strand
GAGGGGGAAGGACGTAGGCAGCCATGACCAGGAAGCGCGCCGGAAGGCCCGCCCGGCTGGACGGGCCTTCCGGCGCGCTTCCTGGTCATGGCTGCCTACGTCCTTCCCCCTCTGCTGCTGGCCGAACTCGCCGCCTACGAGATCGTCGCCCGCAACCGGCACTGCCGCCTGCTCAACCCGGACCGCTAACGGATATCCTGCAACACCGGTACGCCCGAGGAGGATCCCCATGTCCAGAACCCTTTTCCTGACCCTCATCGCGCCCTTGTTCCTGCTCGGCTGCGGGGCCCCGCCCGCGGAAGAGCCCATGGAGCCGGCCACGGTCGCCGTGGACGACCAGCCGGCCGGCGAATACGTCCGGTTCGCGGATGCCTCGGGCGCCGCCGCCTGGGGGCGCGTCGAGGGCGGCGAGATCGTGGTCCTCCACGCGGCGCCCTGGGCGGGCGGCGCACCCACCGGCGACCGGGTGGCGCGCGACGGAGCGAGGCTCCTGGCGCCGGGCGACCCCGGCAAGGTCATCGCCATCGGCCTGAACTACGCATCGCACCTGGGCGGGCGCGAACCGGCGCCCTATCCCGGCGTCTTCGCCAAGCTGCCGGGCAGCATCGTCGGCCCGGGCGACGCCATCGAGATGACGGAGGACGCCGGAAACGTCCACTACGAGGGCGAACTGGTGCTGGTGGTCGGGAAAGAAGCCCGGGACGTGCCCATGGAGCAGGCTCAGGACTACATCTTCGGGGTGACCGCCGGGAACGACGTCAGCGAGCGCGACTGGCAGAGCGCCGACCTCCAGTGGTTCCGCGCGAAGGCGTCCGACACCTACGGCCCCATCGGCCCGGTGATCTCACGCGGGGTCGACTACGACGACCTCGAACTCACCACCCGCCTGAACGGGGAAGTCGTCCAGCAGCAGCGGACCAGCGACCTGATCTTCGACACCAGCTACATCGTGAGCTACCTGAGCCGCTACGTGGCCCTGATGCCCGGGGACCTGATCTTCACCGGGACCCCCGGGACCACCCAGGCGATGAACGAGGGAGACCTGGTCTCGGTCGAGGTCGAGACGGTCGGCGTGCTGGAAAACCCGGTCGCCCGCCGCTGATCCGCTAGCTTGCGGCGGCCTTGTTGAGGCGCCGCCCCAGGTGTTCCTCGATCGCCGAACAGGGGACGAACATCGGCTTCTCGTCCACCTCGATGTGGACGGCGCAGACGCCCGGGGCGTCGCTCGAGACCTCGTAGGTTCCGGAAAAGGTCCCGAGCGGGGTGGGGAGCGAGAACTCCCCGAACCCGGGCCCCTCGTCACCGCTGACCGTGCCTCCGAAGCGGGCGAAATCGGCGCGCAGCGCCTCGAGGAGAGGTGAGACCTCCGCCTGCAGACGGAAATCGAACTGGCAGGCGGACATCGCGCGACCCCGCTAGTTTGCGGACTGGAAGCCGGCCTCGGCCAGCACGAGCAGCAGCGCCTTCTGGATGCCCAGATGCCCGTCCCGGTTGGCCCACCACTCGTGCAGCGAGTGGGCGCCGAAGCCCTCCCCGCCGCTGCCGATCGTGGTGGCCGGGATCCCGAGCGAGATGGGGACGTTCGAGTCGGTGGAACCCATGCTGAGCTCCGGCTCCTCCCCCACGGCGCGAGTGGCGGCGAGGGCCCGCTGAATGAGGGGGCTGTCGATGGCGACCATTCCGGACGGCCGGTCGCCGATCATCTCGATGTCCACCGTGAGTTCCTCGCCGTCGCGCCGCAGCTCGTTCTGCTCCTCGAGCGCCTCGGTCATCGCGGCCTGGAAGATGGCGTCGATCTCGTCGAGCCGTCCGGGTTCCATGGAGCGCATGTCCACTTCCATCCAGTTCTCGAACGGGATCGAGTTCACCGAGGTCCCGCCGCCGATGCGGCCGATGTTGTAGGTGGTCTTGGCGCCCGCGGTGACGTATTCGCCGGCGCGGTCGTCGAAGAGCTTGATGGCCCGGGCCATGGCGTGGGCGGGGTTCCCGAGGCCGAACGCGCCCCACGAATGCCCCCCGGGACCCAGGAAGCGCACCCGGTAGCGATGGGATCCGATCGCGTGATTCAGCACGCGCGTGTTGCTCGTGCCGTCGATCGCGATGAACGCGTCGATCTTCGGTCCGCCGTCCCGGAACAGATGCTTGACGCCCCGGAGATCGCCGATTCCCTCTTCCCCGACGGATCCGACGAACAGCACGTCGTCCCGCGCCTCCAGACCGTGCCGGTCCATGAGCTTGATGATGGTGAGCATGGTCACCAGGCCGCGCGTGTCGTCGGCGATTCCGGGGGCCATCAGCTTGTCCCCGTCCCTCCGGACCGTGACGTCGGTTCCTTCCGGAAACACGGTGTCGAGATGGGCCACCACGGCAACCGTCCGGCCTCCGCCCTGGCCCGCCCGCCGCGCGACGACGTTGCCGATTTCATCCAGCTCCGCGTCGAGTCCCGCTTCCCGGACGAGCCCGCGGTAGTGGGCGGCTCGTTTTTCTTCCTTGAAGGGCGGGGCCTCGATCTCCGTCAACTCGATGAGCAGGCGTTCGTTCTCCTCGTCCATCGCCAGGACGTCGTCGAGCGCGGCCGCGACCCGGGGATTGGCCGTGATCGCCGCCAGCTCGGTCTCGTACTCGGGGAGCACCTCGAACTCCTGGGCCCCGAATCCAAGGGCCGGAAGGAGGACAGCGACGGTCAGGAAGGTTGGAAGTTGCGGTCGGGAACGCGAAAACGGCATAACCGCCCAATGCTACCCGAGTCGATGCCGCGTACGACCGCCGCACTTTTCAGGCTCCGAGCGTCCGCGAAACCGCCCGTCGTCCGCTGTACCCTCCCGGCGCCCATGCCGAATCGCGGAGCTCTGGCCCGGGGGGGCTTCTTGTTTGCACTGCTGCTCCCCGGGCTCTTCTTCGCGTCGGGTGGAGTGGCCGCGGCGCAGCCGGCGGAGCGCGTGGTCGTCCTGGGGTTCGACGGAGCGGACCCGGACGCCATCGCGGAGCTGATCGCCGGGGGAGACCTGCCGCACCTGGCGCGGCTCGCCCGCGAGGGGACCTTGGCTCCCCTGGCCACCACGAAGCCGTCGGAGTCCCCGGTGGCGTGGGCGACCTTCGCGACCGGCATGAATCCGGGCCGCACCCGGATCTTCGACTTTCTGGAAAAGCGCGAGGACAGCTACGTGCCGCAGATCGCCCTGGTGCGGCAGGCATCGATCGAACTCCCGGGGACGCCCGTCCGGGTGGGTCTCGTCCTGCTCCTCGCGCTCGGCGCCGGAATCACCGCCGCCTGGCTTCTCCAGCGGGTGCGCGCGAGCGCCCGGGTGCGCTGGACCGCCCTGGTGGTGGCGGCGGCGGTTCCCGGCGTGGCGGCCGCCCTGGTCGCCGCGTGGTTGCCGGCCGCGGTTCCGCAGGCGGTCCGGGCGCGGCAGGGAGACGCCTTCTGGAAGGTCGCGGGCGGGGCGGGGGTGCCCACGGTCGCGCTCCAGGCGCCCATGGAGTTCCCGGTGGAGGAGTCGCCGGGCGCCCGGATCCTGGCGGGTTTCGGGGTCCCCGACGTCCGCAAGTCCTTCGGCCTCTGGTCCGTGTACACCACGGATCTCCTCGAGGAGGAATCGACCGAGACCGGGGGCACCCGCTTCCCGCTCCGTTTCGACGGAGGCGTGGCGCGGAGCGTGATCCGGGGGCCGCGCAACTTCACCGTGGCGGCCGCCGAGGCGGACCAGCCGGAGGTCGAGATCCCGGTCGTTTTCCGGCAGGACGGGGACGTCCTCGAGATCGAGACCGCGGGCGCCGCCCTGAGCCTTGCCGCCGGCGAGTGGTCCGACTTCGTCCCGGTGCGCTTTCCGCTCAACCCGCTCATCCGGCTCGCCGGCCTGGTCCGTTTCCGGGTGTTGTCGCTCGAACCGAACGTCACCGTGTACATGGAGCCGATCAACTTCGATCCGGAGCGTCTGCCGCCGATCGTGGACCTCTCCCATCCGCGGGACTTCGCGGGCGAGCTCGCCCGGCGCGCCGGCCCCTACGAAACGATCGGCTGGAAGATCGTCACGAATCCGCTCCGCGACGAGGCGCTGGATTTCGATGCCTTTCTCGAGGACGCCCGGTTCGCCCGGGAGTCGAACGAGCGGCTGCTGATGGAGTCGCTGGAGGATGACTCCTGGCGCCTGCTCCTGGCCGTCTTCCTGTTCCCCGACCGCATCCAGCACATGCTCTACCGGTTCGCCGATCCCGAACACCCGAACCACGACCCGGAACTCGCGGTGCGCTACGGCGGGGGGATCGCCGACTCCTACCGGGACATCGACCGCATCGTCGGGGCGGCGATGGCGGCCGCGCCGCCGGACACGCGCTTCCTGGTCGTTTCCGATCACGGTTTTCACTCCTTCCGCAAGCAGTTCAACGTGAACACCTGGCTCGCCGAGAACGGCTACCTGCGGGCGGCCGGGGACTCGGGAGAGCGCCGGCTCGAAGACCTGTTCGATCCGGAGGCGCTCTTCTTCCCGGGAGTGGACTGGAGCCGGACCAGCGCCTTTGCGCTGGGTCTTTCCGGGATCTATCTGAACCAGGAGGGACGCGAGCCCGAAGGCACGGTCGCCCCCGGCGCCGCGCGCGAGCAGCTCACCCAGCGGCTCATCGCGGAGCTGAAGGCGTTCCGGGACCCGGAAACGGGAGACCCGGTCGTCCGGGTGGTGCACCGGCGCGAGGAGATCTACGAGGGCCCGTTCGTGGAGGAGGCTCCCGATCTCATCCTCGGTCTCGAACCCGGATACC
>CAYUVU010000348.1:0-3496 GCA_964448205.1 uncultured Acidobacteriota bacterium | reverse complement strand
GGCTGGGGACGCAGACGGCGCCGCTGTTCGAGCCGAACACGTAGTTGCGCCGGAAGCTCCAGCCCTCGGCCACCAGGCGATCCAGGTTCGGGGTGTCGATCAGCTCGTTGCCCCAGGCACGGATCGTGTCGGCGCGCTGGTCGTCGGCGAACAGGAACAGGATGTTCGGGCGTGGCGGCCGCGGCTCGGCGTCGGCGGCCTTTTCCACCGGGCGGGGCGAGCACGAGAACAGCGCCAGGGACGCGGCGGCCATCGACACGGCCGCCCAGGTGAATGGAGCCAGCCTTTGGCCGGCGTGTTCAGCGGCCGCCTTCGGCGGCGCCGGACGGGGACGCCGGAGCGCCGGGCCTGAAGCCCGACCCCGAGCGAGCGCGGCGGGCCGGTTCACGCACCCGCGCCGCCGGCAGCGGCAGCGTCGGCGATCGCGTCGAGCTTCTCCCCCACCTCGGAATCGATCTCCTCTTCCGGCATGAACTCGACCAACCGGTGCAGGTTCGCCTTCACCATGCGGTTGGGCTCTCCCAGCTCCCGGAAGTACCCTTTGAACAGCGGCGCCAGAAAGTCGTCGCTCACCTTGCACTCATCGCTCCAGGGCGACGGGCGGCCCAGCCGCAGAAGCGCCGTCTCGACCTCCGAGATCATCCGGCGCATCAGGTCGACCCTGCGATCGACTTCGGCGTCGGCGAACAGAGGTCCCAGCGCCGCCTCCCTCGCAAGCCCGGAGGCGAAGGACTCGAGTGTCGCCCGCGTGCAAACGTAGTTCTCGACCTCCCGGCGCCGCCACAGCATTCGCTTGAGTCCACCACCAGGTGCTCTCTCCCGATCCGACTCGTCCATGATCGCGACACCGCGCAGCTCCGGACATGCTTCCCGCAGACCGAAGAAGTGGGATTCCGCCGCGGAGATGCGGTTCCCGATGTAACTCACGAGAGGGCGTTCCAACGCTCTCATCGCGGGCGCATGGTCCAGCCTCCGGGCAAACGCCTGAAGCAGGGAAAGGTCGGTGGACCCCTCCAGGTAGAGGACCCATCCCGTCTGCCGGGCCTGCACGTACTGATCGAAGCCAATGCTGCGCAGCGCCTTCGAGACCTGGCTCGTAGCAGTCTCGAGCCGGTGCGGCTCTCCGATGAAAGCGATGACCGTATCGGCGCCCGCGGCCTCGTTCAACAGCACTTCGGAGTGACTTGCAATGAGGAGTTGGCTGTCGTGCTCCTCCGCGACCTCGCGGATCAAACGGTAGTTCTCCCGTTGGCGCAAGGTCTCAAGATGAGCATCCGGTTCGTCGAGCAGGAGAACCGTCTCGGGATTCAGGGCGAGATACGACAGAACCAGGAGCGTCTGCTGGAGCCCCCTGCCACTGGAAGACAGATCGAGCAGTACTCTCCCTTCGCGATACTCCATCGCGACTTCGCCTCGATCCGCGACGTAGCGCGGCGCTTCGATCCGCACGCCGAACAGACGTTCGATGGTTCGGACGACGAAATCCCAGTCTGCCGCCTTCTCCGAATGAAGGCGATGGCACAGATTGCGCAGCACCTCCGATGTCCGCCCTTCGCCCAACCGGACATTGACCGCTCCGGGGTCGATTCGCGCCTCGTTCGCCGCCAGCCCGGACATCGAAGGCAGGTAGGCCAAACGTACCGAGCTCGCCTGCTCCGGCACGGACATTCGTTGCGGCGTACGGCCGGCGCCTAACCTCAGTGGGCGGCAGTAGAAGGACTCCGCGTTCGCGTAGTCGAACTCCAGACCGCAGGACCATGCATCCTCGCCGTCGCGCCCTTCGACCACCACGTCGACGCGGACGTTCTCCGTTCTCTGCCGCCCGTCTTCCATCCGGACATTGCGGGTATGCAGATCTCGCCAGAGCAGGTTCGCCACCGGCACCGGCGCCGCGGTGAGGTCGCGCCGGTTGACGGCCACCCCGGGCCGCTTCTCCGGCGCCTTCTGCCCCTCCCTCTTCTCGTTCCATCGCTTCAGACCGAGATCCCAGAGCGCGAGCGCCTGGAGAGCGGACGTCTTGCCCGAGTTGTTCGGTCCGACGAACACCACCGGATTGCCGAGCTCGATCTCGACCTCCTCGAAGCGCTTGAAGTTGCGGATCGTGAGCTTGGTGAGCATATGCCGGGCTGATCGGAAACCCGCCTACGTTAGCGCAGGCTCGGAACTCCAGCCGAACACCGATCGCGAACCGCCGCCGCTCCTGATACCGCGTCGTCGCGCCCGGAGGCCCCCCTCCCGACACCCCTCTCGAACCCGCCATGAGCCTTGTCCGTACTCCCACCAGTGCTCGGATCCGCTCGCTACGCACCTGGACCAAGAGTGCGAGCTAGACTCGACGGCGGCGGCCAACTTGACCGCGCGACCTCCCCAAATCGCCACCCATGACCCCACGCACTCCCGTTCTCGTCGGTCTGGCCCAGATTCTCCAACGGGCCGACGATCCGGCCGAGGCCAAGCCGCCGATCGACTTGATGATCGAGGCCGTGCGGGACGCCATCGAAGACGCCGAGGCCCCCGGCCTGCGCCGACGAGTCGACTCGGTGCGCGCGATGAAGGGAGTGTGGGGATACCAGAACCCGGCGCTCAGGGTGATCGAGGACCTCGATCTCGCGGGTGCCGAGACCGGGCTGTCCGTCGTCAGCGGCAACCAGGTGCAGGCGGTCCTCAACGAGAGCGCGCTCGACATCCAGAACGGGCGCCGCGAAGCGATCGTGCTCTGTTCGGCCGAGTGCGGCCGCACGATGGGCCGGGCGGCGAAGGCGAACCTGGAACTCGAGTGGCTCCAGGACGACGATCCCCCGAAGCTCCCGGACGCGAGCTACGGGGACACCCGCTGGACCCGGCACGAGATGGAGATGGCGCGGGGCATCCAGCAGGCCGTGCAGTACTACTCGCTGTTCGAGATCGCGCTGCGACGCCGGAACGGCGAAACCGTGGAAGCGCACCGAGCGCGCATCGCCGAGCTGTGGGCCGGCTTCAACCGCGTGGCGCGGGGCAACCCGCACGCCTGGATCAGGAAGCCGCTGACCGCCGGGGACATCGGCACGGTGTCGCCCGCCAACCGCGCCGTCACCTACCCCTACACGAAGCTGATGAACGCGAACATGCGCGTCGACATGGCCGCCGCCCTCGTTCTCTGCTCGCGCGATCTCGCACGGTCGCTCGGCGTGCCGGAGTCGAAGATGGTCTTCCCCCTCAGTGGTACGGACGCTGTTGACCACTACTTCGTCTCCGAGCGAGACAACCTGCACTCCTCGCCGGCCATCCGGCTGGCTGGACGGAGGGCCCTGGAACTCGCCGGTGTCGAGGTCGCGGACCTCGACTTCGTCGACGTCTACAGTTGCTTCCCCAGCGCGGTGCAGATCGCGGCCCGGGAACTCGGCCTCGACCTGGAGCGCCCGCTCTCCGTCACCGGCGGCCTGACCTTCGGCGGCGGACCGCTCAACAGCTACGTGATGCACTCGATCGCCCGCACGGCCGAACTCCTGCGGGAAAC
>CAYUVU010000347.1:0-1847 GCA_964448205.1 uncultured Acidobacteriota bacterium | reverse complement strand
ACCACCACCGCCGGCGCTCCCGCCGCCGACCGGACGACAAGACACAAACGTAGTGCCAAGCTGCTGGCACCCGCTTTTCCAACGGGCGAACTGTCAGTGACTTACAGATCCCGATACGTCAAAAGTGGCGAAGTCGGGTCCAGACCGGCACGCGCGGCGCTCCGCGCCGCGCACATCGCAACTCCATCGAGCCTCACGACGCGCACGGCTTGGAACGCCGGCTTCAGCCGGCACGGGCCGCCGCGGGCGGGCGGTGTCGCGTCTCGGCGCTCGGGTCAGGGAGCGGTCGGATGCTCACCGTTTCCGCACATGGAGAAGCCGGAACAGCGGAGCCACTCGGGGCAGGTCGGTCCGGTTGCCCAGGTAGGGATCCGGGTCCGCCGCCGGGAACTCGTGTCGCAGCACGTCCCATCCTCCGGTGAGCCCCATCCGGTCCACCACCACGTCCGGATCGAACCGGGTGATCATCGGTTCGCCGTGTTTCTCCACGAAACGGACCAGGCTGTCGAACAGCGCAAGTTCCGCCGCCGGGACGCACTCGCGGGCGTTCATGTAGTCGAGAGTCAGCTCCGATCCGGGCGTCGACAGGCCGGTGACCCGGGCCAGCGTTTCGATTACCGCTTCCGGGGCAAGGTAATACGTCACGCCCATCCAACTGAAGAACGCGGGTGCGCACCGGTCGAAGCCCGCCTCGAGAAGGCGTTCGTCCAGTGGGTCGCGCTCGAAATCCACCTCGACGAAGTGCAGGTGCTCCGGGACCGCAATGTCCGCGGCGGCGAGCCGTTCCCGCTTGAGCGCTGCGCTCGCGGGAAGATCCACTTCGAACACCTGGACCCCGAGGTCCGGATAGCGCAGCGCGAACGTATCGAAGCCCGCCCCCAGGATCACGAGTTGCCGAACTCCCCGCTCCGCGGCCGTGAGGACCCGGTCGTCCGTGAACCGTGCCCGGATGAGCACGAAGGTGGTGGTCGGGATGACCTTCCGGAGCAGCACCCGAGTGACCAGCCAGTGGCGCCAGCTCGAGCCGATCACCCGCCGCCAGCGTTCGCCGGCGAGGTGGATCGCGTAGGGATCCTCGGTCACGAGCGGCCGCTCTCCCCGGGCGAAGTGGCCCGCCCGCGCTGCCGCCACCATTTCGGCGGTCTGGCTGCCGCGTACGCGGGCCTGGTTTTCGGATTCCCGCAGCGGACGCGGTTCGACGATCACGAGCCCCTTCCCCGAAGAATTGAGAACCTGTCGTGACCATGGTACGTCCAGCCGGCCGCGCGGACGCGCCGGCGGTGTTCACCGTCGGACATTCCAACCATCCCATCGGTGCGTTTCTGGCGCTGCTCGGGCAGCATCGGGTGGCGGCCGTCGCGGACGTGCGTTCCGTTCCGTACAGCCGGCGGCATCCGCAGTTCAACCGCCGCCCTCTCGAACGGTCGTTCCGGGAGCACGGCGTCCGCTATCTCTTCCTGGGCGCCGAACTGGGGGCACGGTCCCCGGATCCAGTCTGCTACGACGAGGAAGGGCGGGTCCGGTTCTCACGCCTGGCTCGGACTGGACCCTTCCTCCGAGGGATCGCGCGGGTCCTGGAGGAAGCGGCGCACACCCGCCTCGCGCTGCTCTGCGCCGAGCGGGATCCGGCCAACTGCCATCGCACCATCCTGGTCGCGCCGGTACTTCGGAAGCGCGGGGCCCCGGTCACCCACCTGCTGCCGGACGGCGGCCTCGTGTCGCAGGAGGAGGTGCTGGACCGGCTGTGCGCCGCGAGCGGGATGCCGCCGCGCGACATGTTCCGGACGCGCGAAGAGCAGCGGGAGGAGGCGCTCGCGCGGCGCGCCCGGGAAATCGCCTGGACGGAT